>URNY01000018.1 GCA_900549375.1 uncultured Bacteroidales bacterium
AGATAACACTATACTCTTGATATCCTCCCCACCCACCGGGAAAATCCGCTGATCCCAAATTTTTCCTTCCTCCCGGGGGAGGAACCTAAATTTCGCAAAGCCGTATAAGGTTCCGGCTCGTATCCCGACTGTGGCGGCTCTCCGCCCTGTCGGAATTATGGATAGATTTTAAAGCGAGGCGCTGTGTTCGTTTTTACCTATAGGCCGTTGTCAGGGGAGGGAAATTGAAATAGTGTGCAGGTTTTTAAACTTTCTCTTCTCCAGGCGGTCAATATATAAACGTCTGCTTTAAATGCCAATGGCTATTTCCGTTGATTGATAGCGGTTTGTCGATATGAAGACACCTCGTTTCAATCTGAATTTCGGAAATATAGTTGCGCAAAATTAACAAGCGGTTTGAAAATGTAGGTTAAATTTAAGTTAAAAAATATTTAAAAATATTAATAATCCATCTGCAAACGTTTTAAAAACAAAAAAATTAACATTTCGATTATCAACATTATGTTTTCAAACCGATAATCTTGAATTGTGTCTTAAAAAACCGAAAATATGGATAAAGCGGTTAGCGGTGCAATAACGTGCCTGCCCACAAAAGATTACAGAATACAATATAAAAATAACAGACTATGAAAAGAGTTTTATTTCTTTTTGCAATGATTGCGGCTTTCTTTTGTTCCGCAACAGCGGCCGAAACTCCGGCGAACTTTCCCGGCGGAGAGAAGGCTCAGAAAGAGTTTATACAGAAGAATGTGAAATATCCTTCCGTGGCGGCAGAAATGGGTATAGAGGGTGTCGTAACGATCGTTTTCAAAGTGAAAAGCGACGGCACTATATCGGATGCCAAAGTGAAACGTCCGGTGGATCCCGATCTCGAGGCCGAGGCTTTGCGGGTTGTGAAGATGATGCCGAAGTGGGTGCCCGCGCAGGTGGATGGCAAGGCTGTGGATTCCGAAGCGCAGGTTTCGTTCCCTTTCAAGCTGAAATAACAAAGGAAATCAGGAAATCGGGATTTATCATGATTAATCAGGGAGAATCATGATTAATCCAATAGCGGCCCGGGGGTAATCGCCTCGGGCTTTAAGATATCGGGGAAAATTTCGAGAGTTTCCCTGATTATGCGCTGTGAGAGGGTGTCGCCGAGTTCGGCGGCGCGGTTGTAATAGAGAATCGATTTTCGGAAATTATAATTCAGACAGTGGCCGTGCGAGTAAGCATCGGCCACTTTTTTTAGCATCGGAGCGCAGGCGGAGTCGCCCGGCTCGGTTTCGAAATAGTCGGCAAGCTCGCGCAGCGCGGAGCATGAGCGGCGCGAAGCGGCATAGTCGAGCAGTTTGAGAGCCGCGGCAGTGTCGGGGGGCAGGCAGTCAGCGCCTGTGAGCATCAGGTGTCCGAGGTTTGCCGATGCTTTCGCGTCCCCCTTGGCGGCGGCTTCGCGCAGAAAGAGGAGAGCGGAATCGCGGTCGAGGCGCGTGCCCTTACCCTGCCAATAGAGAAAGCCGAGGAAATTCATGGCCCTTGTCGAGCCTCCGGCCGCCGAATCGCGCAGCGCGGCAATCGCCGGCGCTTCACCCACAGCGGCCCTGTCCTCCACCTCGCGCATCGGCGTTCCCGGCAGCAGCGTCGCCCCCGAAATCACCCCCGCGCAGAGCAAAATCCAGCCCCATACGAGACATCTCATATTTTCCCCTCTCATCTTTTTAAATTCTAATCAGATTCGGTGTCCGCCGGTCGCGTGAGCGAACTTTAGTTCGCCTCTAATAATTCAACATTCCAAATTCAACATTCAACATTCAACATTCCAAATTAGCCCTTGGGGCTCAGCGTCACCAACGGCACGAGCATCTCCTGGAGCGAGATGCCGCCATGCTGGAAGGTGCCGTTGTAATACTGCACGTAATAGTTGTAATTGTTGGGATAGGAGAAGAAATCCTCGTTGCAGGCATAGATGAAAGTGCTGGAAAGATTGGGCGAGGGGAGGCCGAAACGGCGCGGGTCGTGCATCTCATAAACCTGCCGGGCGTTATAGCTGAGATTCTTTCCCACCTTATACCGCAGGTTGGTGTTGGTGTTTTTGTCGCCCACCACCTTCACCGGGTTGTCCACGCGGATAGTGCCATGGTCGGTGGTCAGTATCACATGATATCCAGCCTCGGCGAGACGGCGGAATATTTCTATTGCCGACGAATGGCGGAACCAGGTCTCGGTGAGCGAGCGGTAGGCGGCATCGCTGCCGGCGAGCTCGCGTATCATCTTCGACTCTGTTCGGGCATGCGACAGCATGTCGATGAAGTTGAGCACCACCACCTGCAGCGGGAGATCGCGCGAGGCCGAGAATTCGCGGAGAAATTTCTCGCCGGCGGAAGAGTCGTTCAGCTTCGAATAGCGGAAACGCTCTATGCGGCGGAAACGGTCGAGCTGGGTCTGTATAAGCTCAGCCTCGTGGATGTTGAGTCCCTCGTCCTCATCCTCCTCCACCCAGTATTGGGGATACATCGTGGCGATCTGCAGGGGCATGAGTCCTGCGAAGATGGCGTTTCGGGCATATTGCGTGGAGGTGGGGAGGATGGTGGTGTAAAGGTCCTCCGAGATATTGAAGAAATCCGACACAAGCGGGAGCAAGGTCTTCCACTGGTCGAGTCGGAAATTATCAATAAGGAAGAAACAGACCTTCTCCCCGCGGTCGAGCAGGGGGAAGACGCGGCGCCGGAACACCTCATGGCTCATCAGCGGATGGTTGTCGCCCGTGATCCACTTCTCATAGTTGCGTTTCACGAACTTGCAAAAGTTGGAATTGGCATCCCGCTTCTGCATAAGCAGCATCTCGGCCATCGAGTTGTCGGTTTCGGCGAGTTTCATCTCCCAGCGGACAAGTTCGTGGTAGACCTCCATCCATTCTTCGATGCTTCCGGCAGAATTTATAATCGAGGATAGCCGCATGAAATCCTGCTGATATTCGGAGGAAGCCTGTTCGGCCACAATCTCGCGGCTGTGCAGGTTCTTCTTTATGGAAAGCAGAATCTGGTTGGGGTTCACCGGTTTTATGAGGTAGTCGGCAATCTGGTTGCCGATGGCCTGGTCCATGATGTTCTCCTCCTCGCTTTTGGTGATCATGATCACCGGTATGTCGGGATGCGCCCGGTTGATGAGGGTGAGAGTCTCGAGGCCGGTCAGGCCGGGCATGTTCTCGTCGAGCAGGATGAGGGAGAAGAGATCCTGCTCGAGCGCGTCGAGCGCGTCGCGGCCATTGGAGACGGTGGTCACTTCATAGCCTTTGGCTTTGAGGAAGAGGATATGTGGTTTCAGAAGGTCGATCTCATCGTCGGCCCAGAGGATTCTATCCATGCTTTTCGGGATTTGCGGGGTTAAATTTTCTTAGCTACTTAGCTTATTCCTGGGCTTTCCGGGGGTTGGGGCTCGGGGAGGCCATCGGGGGGTTCGGTGTTCTCCTGGAAGCGGAAGTATTCCTCAAAAGAACGGCCTTCGCGCAAAAGAAGTTCAAAGTTGGGTTTGCTGATCATCACGGGGCGAACGCCTTCGGGAAGTTCGAAGCCGTTGGCGCTCATCACAGAGCGGTAGTGTTCCAGCTCGCGCATGTTTTTGAAGCCTTTCACCACGAGGAGTCCCACTTCGCCGAAGTTCATCGGTTCGAGGTCGAAGTCTTTCACCACGAAGGAGGAGAAATTGAATCGCGCAACATCATAGAGCAAAGCGTTGGCGTTGACGGAATCCGCGGGGAAAGCGAGCACGAGATATTGCGGCGACTCGGGGTCGCGTTCGAAGTTGGCGGGCATTCCGTCGGCAGCGATGGCTGTGGAGTCGTTGGAGAGACCCACGCTCCATATCATTCCGCGGGAGTTGCTGAGTCCGGCATGCGGCACGCGCCCCGCCTTGAGCCCGCGCATGATGCTTCCGGCCATAGGCGTCATGTCGGTTTCGGGCCAACGTTCGAGAAGCGTTTCGAGGCGTTCGCGGAACTTGGAGTTGTCGTTTTCCGTGAGATATGACAGAGCGTCGATAAAGACGAATTTGGGCAATATGTCGGAAAGTGGGAAATCCTCCTCCATCTTCGCCGTGAGGGAGTGCACTTCCGAATTGCGGTTGTCGAGATATGCGCCGTAGGCCTTCTCATACATCTCCTCCTGCACGAGGTTCATTCGGCGGAGGTTTTCGAAATAGTTCGGGTCGCGCATGGCCTGACCGTAAGGAGAGTCGGGGAAGTCGGCGAGAATCTTGGCGCGCCAGCGTTCCGTCTCGGCCGTGTCGCCCGAGCGGACGGCCATCAGATAAAGGTTGTAGTAGACGTCGAGGCGGTAGACATTGTCGGGATAACGCTCTTCGAGGCGCAGGAACTCCTTTCGGGCGGCGGGGAAATCCTCGAGCTTGTCCTTCAGGATAAGTCCCATATTGTAGAGGCCCTCCTGGATAATATCGTTGGAGGTCTGTTTCTGCTCCTCGGTGTTGGGAATCTGCGAGAGATAATATTCGATGTTGTGGGGGTCGGAGCTGTCGTTCTCTTTCGCTTTCTTATCGCCATCCTTATTGTCGGAGTTTTCCCCGGAACCGTTATCGCCCGGTCCATTCCCATTCTCTCCTTCTCCTCCGGATTCATTGCCGCCATTCTCCGCAGTGGTTTCCGGTTCGTCGGCGATGGAATAGGAGGACTTGTTGCGGCGGCGCCAGTCATCCTCGAGGCGGCGCGCACCCCAGCGGCGCTGGAATTCGGTCTTACCCTGGGCTTTGGTGGCGGCGTTATAGAAATACCATGATTTGTCGGCGTTGGCGGTGAATCCCATCTGCGGGGCGTCATTGCGCTTGATGCCTTCGAGGGTCTCACCCTCATGTTCGGCAAGGTATTCCTCGCGCTTTGCATCCTCGGCCTCCTTCTTCTCGCGGGCCTTCAGCTCGTCGACGAGCCGCTGGGCCACCGCCTTCTGCTCCTCGGGAGTCATGGCCGCAAGTCGCAGGAGAGAATCCTGAAGCTGGACGTTGCCGGCATAGAGCGCCAGTTCGTCGAGCACATCGCTGCGGCGGCGCAGGTTCTTATAGTCGGGATAGGATTCGGGAAGCTGTGGGATAGCCTCGGCATAGCAAGGCTGCGCCTTGACATAGTCGCCTTTGGCAAACCAGATGTTTCCGAGGGCGAGTTGCGCCAGGGCGCGGTCGATGCCGTTGCGTGTTGATTTCTCCACGGCGAGGGAATAGTTCTCGGCAGCTTTCACCGAATCGCCGGCCGAGAGATAGAGATTGCCGATGGCGTAATATATCTGGTCGGCAAACTCATTGTTGCGGGCAAATCGGGTCATTGCTTTCAGTGCCCTTACCTCCTTGGAGATGTTCTTGCCTGTGAAGACCTCGCTCTGCTTGATGCGGGCGTTGAATTTTGCGCGGTAGGATATGCCCTGACCTTTGCCGGCGTTGCGGAAGGCCGCGTATGCCTGTTTCTTTTCGCCGAGATGGGCGTAGACCTGTCCCAAAAGGAACCAGAGGCGGTTTTTCTGTGTGCCTTTGGCGCGGCGGGCGGCATCGGTGAGGAAAGGCACCGCCTCGCAGTAGCGGTCGGAGCGTATCAGCAGGTCGGCCTTGGCGAGATTGTAGAGATCGCGAAGGGCCGAGGTGGTGAGGTCTTTCTCCTTCACGAGGTGTAGGGCGTTTTCCGCCTCATAGTTCCAGTCGAGGGCGCAATAGCTCAGAGCCATCCATATCCGGGCCTCCGTCACTACATTCGGGAGCCACGGGAAATGGCGGGAGATATACATGAAAGTGGAGGCCGCGCCGGGGAAGTCGCCGTTGTAATATTGTCCCTTGGCCATGGTGAGCCATGCGTTGTGCAGGAAGGGGTTGAATTCCGAGCGGGCGCGGAAAGCCTTCTCCTTGGCGGATGCCGACCGCTTGGCCGGTTTCTTCTTGATGGAATGGAGCTGGATTGCCTTCTGCATCTTCTCGATGGTGCGCTTGAAGTCGCCCGCAGGCTGGGGCATCTTGGCGTCGGCGCGGGCCTCGGCGGGATGGGTGAGCACACGGCGGGAATAGTCGTCCTCATAGTTGCGCTCCATCTCCGCGAGCTGTTCGTTGTAATGCTCCTTGCCGTTGAAATATACGTTGTAGCGGGTGGTGAAGGCCTGCCAGTTGCGCGACATGGCGGTGTTCTTCTTCGTGCCGCAGGAGCCGAAGAAGAGCAATGACAATATAAGTAAAGGTATGACGCGCGAAAGTCTCACATATAGAGAACGCGAAAAACAAAATTTAATTATGAAAAAGGGATGGCTAAGGCACGGGGTCGTAGCCGCTGCCTCCCCAGGGGTGGCAGCGCAGGATGCGGCGCAGGGCGAGCCACGTACCCTTCAGCACTCCATGCTTGGCGATGGCTTCCACGGCATATTGCGAGCAAGTGGGGGTGAAGCGGCAGGCGGCCGGGAAATGCGGGGAGATCGCTCCCTGGTAGAATCGTATGAGGAGTATGAGGATGCGTTTCATAGTCAGGGTTCGGTTTTGCCGGAATCGGGAATGAGAGCCGTATGGGCTTTATGGAGCAGGCGGCGCATTTTCGACTCGATGAGGTCGTAGGGAAGCGATTTGTCGCCGAGATAGATAAAAGCCATGAAGAGCATCCTGCCGCTTTCTTCGACAGCTTCCTTGAGGGGAAGCCGGTTGAGACGGTAGGCCTCGCGGATACGGCGGCGCATCAGCACGCGGTCAACGGCATGGCGCAGCCTGCGTTTGGGCACGGTGACGAGCATCTGCACATTCCCCACTCGTGGCGGTATGCCGGCGCGGAAGCATTCCTCGGTCTGTTCGCGGTCGAGACGCATCATGACCATGCGGAGGGGATACTCATAGAGCTTCTCTCCCCGGTCGAAGAGCATGTCGACAAGACGCGAATGCCTCAGCTTTTCATCTTTACGCAAAGCATACATAATTTTGAATGTTGAATTTTGAATGTTGAATGCGATAGAGACGACTGCCGGATTATTTATCGCGGGAGATGATGTATTCGAAGATGTCGGCGAAGGCGTCGCGCACGGGGGAGGCGGGGTAGCGTTCGAGGATATCCATGGCGTCGCGCTGGAGATTGCGCATAGTGGCGAGCGCATATTCGATGCCGCCATGCTCCTTGGCGAATTCGATCAGCATGTCGATCTGTTCGCCGGTTAGGTCGCCCTCCATGATAATCTCTTTCATTCTGTCGGATTCCTCCTCGGGAGCGTTGTCGAGTGCATAGAGAAGCGGGAGGGTGATTTTCCCTTCGCGGAGGTCGTTGCCCGTGGGCTTGCCTATCTGGGGATTGTGGAAATAGTCGAATATGTCGTCGCGGATCTGGAAACAGAGCCCCAGGAGTTCGGCATACTGCACCATCGGCGAATATTCGTCGGGAGCGGCGCCGACGGCTTCGGCTCCCATCTTGACGCAGTTCATGAAGAGGGAAGCCGTTTTTTTACGGATCATCAGGAAATAGCTCTGCTCGTCGAAGTGATGTTCGCGGGCGTTGACTATCTGGTCGATCTCGCCGGTGGATAGTTCTTTGCCGAGGGTGGAGAGCGATGAGATTATGGACAGGTTGCCTGTGCGGATACCGGCGGAAAGAGCGTTGGATACAAAGAAGTCGCCGACAAGCACGGCAATGTGGTTTCCCCAGGATGCGTTGATTGTGGGCACTCCGCGGCGGAGCGAAGTTTCGTCGACAACATCGTCGTGGATCAGGGATGCGTTATGAAGCATCTCGAGGGCTGCCCCGGCGTGGAGCACATGCTCGTTCATTTCGCCGAACATACGGGCGCTTAGGAGCACGAGGATAGGACGTATCTGCTTTCCTTTCTTCTCGAGATAGGAGGTGACGACGCGATTCATAAGCTCGTTGGAAGTGCTGAGTGTCTGCGTGATTATGCGGTTCATCTCCCGCAGTTCATCGGCCAGAAGCGACTGTATTTTGTTCAACTGCTCCATAATTCCTGCAAAATTAACAAAGAAATGCGAAAAACGCTCTAAAATCCGCAATTATTTGCATCTTCGCAGAATCCGGAGCAGGCGGAAACATTGGCCGAAGGAGAGGAGCCATAGGATGATACCGGCTTTGTTTTTGAGGCGCACGCGGCGGTTGAAGAGGGAGGAGGACCATAAGCGCCGGATGGAGGCGGTGCATTCGCGGCGGCGTTCGGGAAGGTATCCGGGGTTGAGGTCGATGAGGCTCAGGATATTGAAGCAGGCGCTGAGCCGGCGGTCGCGGGCGGCGCGGAGAAGTCGCGGGCCGGCGGATTCCATAGCGGAGCAGATGCGCGACGTCACGTCGAGCACATCGGCGCGGTTAGGCGAGAGGGTGCGTGTGATGCTTCCGGGTGTGGTTCTGTAGATATATAGCGGCTTCGGATTTATGCTTACCTTTTGCGTTCTGAGAATTATGCGGTAAATAATATCGAGATCTTCATAAATTGTGTCTGAGCGGAAACGCAAACCTTTCCATATCCCTTCCCGGAAAAGCTTTCCGCAGGGTGATGTCGTCAAAGATGACGTCTGATAAAGCATTCGTTCCACAGCCTCTTCATTGGATAGAATAGTTTGCGGTATTCCTGTTTCTGCCGACAATGTGTCGATTCCGACAGAAGCGATTTCCACATCGTAATGAGCGATGTCTTCGAGAAGTGTGGAAAGATAGTCCGGGAGGATAGTATCATCGCTGTCGATAAAAGCGATGTATTCGCCCTGCGCATGATCGAGCCCGGTGTTGCGTGCCGCAGATGGGCCGCCGTTCTGTTGGCTTATGAGGCGGAAACGGGGGTCGGCAGCGCAGTAGCGACGGCATATTTCGGCGGAGGAGTCGGTGGAGCCGTCATCGACAAGTATCCCTTCCCAATCGCTCTCCTTCTGGGCCAGGAGGCTGTCGAGACATTCGGGGAGCCAGCGCTCCGTGTTGTAGACGGGAATAATGACCGATATCATAATGCTCCTTGTTCGATGAGGGTGGCGATGCGCTCTATCATAGCGTCATCCTTGTTTTTCTCCGGATGATACCCCGCTTTCATGTTCATGCCGAAGAAGCGGCCGAAGGTCTGCCAGAATCCGGCGCGGAACGAGCCGAGGAATGCCTTGACGATATTGAACGACGACTGGTCCGTCTCGCGGTTGATAAGTTTCAGGAGCACTTTCCCCTGATTCTTGGTCATGGTCTTCACCACCGGCTTGTATTGTTCGAAGATATCCTTCTCAAGCCGCTTGAGATGGCGTTCGCGCTCTTTCTTGTCCGGTATTGTCTGGATATGTTCATAGGTCTCGCAGAGGGCGGCGAAGGCGAGTTTGGCGTAGGGGAGCGTCTTGCGGACATCGCGCACGGTGCGCCAGTAATACTGTTCCTGCTTCTTGTTTTTGAATTTCAGTTCGGGAAACACATAGAAGTCGCGGAAGAATGTGTATCGGCATGAATCGCCATATTCATCGACAATATAGGTGTGTCCCTTGAAAAGCTTAAGTTTGAGGCGCGGTCCGGTGTCCGCTTCCGGAGTCTGGGCGGAGGCGGAAAAGGATATTGCCGTGAGCAGCAGGAGGAATATGAAAACCGCCCTATGCGGCAATAAACTGAAAACGGATGTTTTAACAAACATATTCTCAGAGCAGAAACACGGTGTTTTTTCCTAAACGGAATAATGCGTCGAAAATTGAAAGCTCAGTGTTAACTTTTGTTGCGAGTTCCCGCCTGATCTCCGCGAGCCTTGATGGGTTCTCTCTTTCCGCATCTTCAATGAGTCCGCTACATTCCCGATAGTCGAGAAAGGTTAGCGCGGCCGAGAGCAGAGCGTTGTTGAATTCGCCGAGCGATGCCCGGCTTGCCGTGTCATACACCTCTTCGACTTGCGGAAAGAGGTGTATGAAAAAAGGGGTCTTCCCATAGGCGGCGTTCCATGCGCCGAGATGTTCCTGACGCCACCGGCCATGTTCGGAGATGGCAATGCGGTGCAGGTCCGCATCGCGGCGTTTCAATACCGAGCGGCCACCCTCGACCGGCACCGATAGCATATCTGGTCTTCCGTCCGGTCCGGCGATAAGCGTCCGGGCGGCATCGCGGGGCGAGGCGTCGGCGCGCCCCGTGCGCAAGTATTCCCTCATGCGGCCGAGGGATAATGCGAAAGGGACACCTGTCATTGCCCGCGGAATGTTTTTGCGTCGGGATTGGGATTGCTGAAGGTGCGTTTCCAGCGGATCTTGCCGTCGAGCCATCCCTTCTCCTGATCGAAAGAGGCTATGATGAAGAGCGGTGAGCCCACGATATGGTCTTCTGGCACGAATCCCCAGTATCGGGAATCGGCCGACCGGTCGCGGTTGTCGCCCATCATCCAGTAATAGTCCATCTTGAAGGTATAGTATTCCGAGGGCTTGCCGTTGATATATATCTTGCCGTCGCGCATCTCGAGCGAGTTGCCTTCGTAGGTGCGGATGGCGCGTTCGTAGATGGCGTAGTTTTCGGGTGTGATATGCAGAGTCACGCCGCGTTTCGGAATCCAGAACTCGCCCATGTCAGTGCGCGTCCAGCCATATCCGGCGTTGAGCGGGAAGATGTCGCCCGTGGAATAGTCGAGCGAACTTTCGCGGATAAGCGGGGCAATCACTTCGGGCCATTCCTCCACTTTCTTCTTCATGGCGTAGGTCAGGGGCACATCATAATATGAGTAGCCGTCATATTCATTGCGGAAAGGGGTTTCCCCGCGGTCTTCGGCGCGCACGCCTATCTCCTGCCATTTCTCTGCCGCCACGGGACCGTTGACAGGTATAATATAATTATACTGCACATTTTCAGGTTCCGGAATCAGCTTGCCGTTGATAAATATCGAGTCGGAGGATATGCGTATCCGTTCACCGGGGAGGCCGATGGTGCGTTTCACGTAGTTTTCGCGCCGGTCGACGGGACGCCAGAGGATTCTTCCGAACATTGCGGGATTGGCCTCCATGTAGGCTTTGGGGTCCGAGATTCCCTGACGCCGCAGGTCGTTGCAGAGCTGATAGTAGTCGGGATTGGGAATCTTCTCGGCTACGGTATCCCCCTGCGGATAGTTGAACACCACGATGTCGCCGCGCCGGATGGAACGGAAGCCGGGCATGCGGTGATAGGGAAGTTGCGGATTCTCGACATAGCTCTTTACGTTGAGCACGGGCAGCGTGTGGTGGGCCAGCGGGAAGTGGATAGGTGTCTGAGGCACTCTCGCTCCGTAGATGGTCTTGTTGACCCAGAGGCGGTCGCCGACAAGCAATGATTTCTCGAGGCTCGACGAGGGTATCTCGTATTGCTGGCCGAGGAATGTGAACACGAAATATATCAGCACGAGGGCATAGACGATGGCGTCGACCCATGCCATGACGACGCGGGTGGCTCCTTTCTTTTTCTTCCACCATCCCCAGGGAATGAAGCCGGTGATGTAGATGTCTATAAGGATTGGCCAAAGGAGCAGCAGCCATGGATTGCCCATCAGGACAACCCAGAGGAAGAACACCGCCGACACCACGCCGAAGCGGATCCAGCGGGTCGGCCTGATGGAGCGGATATGCTGTATTAATTCGTTTTTAGTCATATTTTAAGGATCAGAGTGTAAAGCTCGGTGAAGAGCTTATTTGCGGATCTTATTTGAAATCGAAAACCTCGTCGATTGTATGGAAGCCCTTGCGGGGGGCGAGCCATTCGGCGGCGATGACGGCGCCGAGGGCGAATCCCTCGCGCGATTTCGCGCTGTGGGTGATTGAGATGGTATCGGTCGGCGAGTCCCAGGTCACGGTGTGTATGCCGGGAACTTCCCCGCGCCGTTCGTGGGTGATTTCAATCGGTGGAAGGGTTTCCCGACCCGGCTCGATTCGACTCTTGCCGCCCTCGAAAGGCTCTTGCCATCCGCCTGTGAGGCTGTCGGCCTCGATTATATCCTCAGCAAGGGAAATGGCTGTGCCCGAAGGGTGGTCGAGTTTGTGGATATGATGGGTCTCGGCGATTGCCGGGAGATATTGCGGGAAGCGTTCCATGATGCGGGCAAGCTGACGGTTGACCGCCATGAAGATATTCACGCCCACGGAAAAGTTGGAGGCATAGAGGAATGTTGCCTTCCCTTTCTCGCAAATCTCGCGCACGCGCGGCAGGGAATCGAGCCAGCCGGTGGTGCCGCACACTACGGGTACGCCGGCCCGGAATGCGCTGTAGATGTTCTGAAGAGCTGTCGCCGGCGTGGAGAATTCTATCACGCAGTCGGCCGAGCGGAAAGCAGGGCTGTCGAAATCAGCAGTGTTCTCCTTGTCGATGATGCAGACAATCTCATGTCCGCGTTCGCGGGCCACGCGCTCTATGATATGGCCCATCTTCCCGTATCCCGAAATAGCTAATTTCAATTTTGAATGTTGAATTTTGAATGTTGAATGTTGAATGTTGAATTATTTGCCGCCCCTTAAAAGCCGAAGCTGACGTTGTCGATATAGAGGGTCAGACCTTCGGTGCCGACATATGGCTCGCCGCAGGATGACGAGGCCATCACCAGCACATGGGTGGGCACGGCGTCGGCCGGCGCCCAGCCCGTCTCTTCCACCGGCACGAGCTTCCCTTTGGAATTGCGGGCGTAATAAGCCTTGCTGCCGTTGAGAAGTCCCATCCAGGGCTTGTAGAAACTCTTGCCGGTTATGTCGCCATAGTGGATGTCGAGAACATGTCCGCGGGTCCAGGGGATGCTCCGCGAATAGCGTTCGCGACCGGTGCCGACACGCTGGGCATAAATCTTGCCGTTCTTGTCCTCCCAGCGTTTCTGGAGAAGGACATATACCTCGGCGTTGTCGCGCCCCGGCAGCGTTTTCTTGCTGCTGAAACCGGTGGATTTCACGCGGGTGTTGGCGGCGGGCATATCCACCTTGAAATCGTAGACAAGAGCTTTAGGCCGTTTTGTGTAAGGAATACCCATCTCCATCTTTGAGAACGGACCTTTGGGAGAGGTTATAGGCTCGAAGATGCGGCCTAAGAAGATAGTGCCGGCCACCATCACATCCATGTTGATGAGACCGAGCACTTTCACATGCTCCATGCGCGCTTCCATGCGGGCCACTTTCGAGCCGTTGACGGTAGCGGGGGTCACAGTGCCGGAGGCCTTGACAACGCCGGCTACTTTGGCATAGACGTTGCTGGTGGCCCAGGGGGAGCCTCCTTCGTTGGCGTATACCTTGTTCTCGCCCGGTATATGGCGGGAAGGAGCAATCTCGTAGATGGTCTTGCGGGCGCCCCCGAGAAGTTTTGACTCGGCCACATCGCGGCTTACCCAATGCGAGAAATCTCCGAACTTTATCGGTTCGAGTCTCAGCGCGGACAGCGGCATGACCGATAGTCCCGCCACCATACATAAAAGCAGGGTCTTGATTTTCATCTCCTTATGATTGAACCACTATACGAGTCCGTTGCGCCCGATCAGACGGTGAGTATCTCCTTCTCTTTTTCGGCGAAGAGAAGGTCGATTTTCTTCATGTATTTGTCATGAAGTTTCTGCACGTCGCCTTCGGCATCTTTCTCGGTATCCTCGCTCAGACCGTTCTTTATCTCTTTCTTAAGACCCTCGATAGCCTCGCGGCGGGCATTGCGCACCGACACCTTGGCATTCTCGGCCTCACCCTTGCTCTGCTTTACGAGCTGTTTGCGGCGATCCTCGGTGAGCGGCGGTATGGAGATGCGGATAACCTCGCCGTTATTCTCGGGAGTGATTCCGAGCTCGGAGTTGATGATGGCTTTCTCGATCTCCTTGAACATCGATTTCTCCCAGGGAGTGATTGCGATGGTTCGGGCGTCGGGCACACTCACGTTGGCCACATTCGAGATAGGAGCCTGCGAGCCGTAATAGTCCACGCGGATACCGTCGAGCAGGCGGGCAGAAGCCTTGCCGGCGCGGATATGCGAAAGAGTGTCTTCGAGATAGTCCACAGCGAGCTGCATGGAATCCTCTGCATTGCTGAGATATTCTTTAACTTCCATATTATATCGTTTTTATTAATTCAAACCAATTCAACATTCAACATTCAACATTCAACATTAGTACACAAGTGTGCCTACGTTTTCACCTTCGAGCATTTTGCGGAGGTTTCCTTCCACATCCATGTTGAAAACATAGATGGGCATGTTGTTCTCCTTGCAGAGGGCGGTGGCGGTGAGATCCATCACCTTCAGGCCGCGTGAGAGCACCTCATCGTAGGTGATTTCATTGAACTTCGTTGCAGAGGGATCTTTCTCCGGGTCGGCGGTATAGACGCCGTCGACGCGCGTTCCCTTGAGCATCACGTCGGCCTCGATCTCGATGGCGCGCAGCGCCGAGCCGGTGTCGGTGGTGAAGTAGGGGTTGCCGGTGCCGCAGCTGATGATTGCCACCTTCCCTTCCTCAATTGCTTTTATTGCGCGCCATTTGGAATAATGCTCCCCGATGGGATGCATGGCGATGGCGGTGAATACCTGTGCGGGCTGGCCGATAGCCTCAAGCGCGGAGCTGAGCGCCAAGGAGTTGATAACTGTTGCCAGCATTCCCATCTGGTCTCCCTTTACGCGGTCGAAACCTTTGCCGGCTCCCGAAAGGCCGCGAAAAATGTTGCCGCCGCCGATCACTATGCCTATCTCGACTCCTTCGCCTACCATCTCTTTGATCTGGGCGGCATAAGAGTTCAGACGGTCGGTGTCGATTCCCGTGCCGTGTCCTGCGGCCAGAGACTCTCCGGAGAGTTTGAGCAGTATTCTTTTATATTTCATGATTCCAATAAATGCAGTTTGCCTAAATGCAGTTTGCCCCAAATTTAGCAAAAAATGAGGAAACGAGCGAATTTTGAGGCCAAAATCGTTCAGGGGTCATTGTTCAGCGACCGAGGAAGCGCAGGGTGTTGGCGGCAATAGCGGGGCGGAGGTCGCGTCCGGCTGCTTCCGAGAGGCGGGAGATTATCGCCTCGATGGAAAGCTCGGATTCATCGGTCTCTGCGAGTATGCGCTCTTCGGGGACGGCGCGTAGTGTATCGATGTTGAAATGCTCGCCGAAGCTGATGTAGCAGCCGCTTTTCACGAGCTGAGACGCGGCAGAGGGTTTTCCGCGGTAGCCGTGGATTGCCCAGGGCATGGCCGGACGCAGGTCGCGGCGCAGGCCGCAAATGATGTCGTCGGCTTTCACGCAATGGACAACAATCGGTTTGCCAATCCTTTCAGAAAGCTCGATATGACGCCGGAAGAGGTTGAGCTGCATGAACATCGGACCGCCGCGCAATATGTCGACCCCGCTTTCGCCGACGGCTGCGACCTGCGGCAACGAGCATAATGCCTCCACGGTTTCGAAAGCATCGCCTTCGGCCGAATCCCAGGGATGTATCCCGGCAGAATAGAGCTGACCCTCCGCCAATGCCGGCTGCGACTCCTCTCCGGCGCGGATCCGCAGGGAGATCACACCCTCCGGCTGAGGGGCAGGCTTGTGGGTATGTATATCCAGTATCATAGTTAATGATAAAGGTATGTTTATCAGATGGTGAGACGGAATGTGCGCCGGTGGATGGGTGTCGGGCCGAGGCGCGAGATCGCTTCGCGATGTGCTTTTGTGGGATAGCCCATGTTTTTCTCCCAGCCGTAGCCGGGGTAGCGGAGGGCGTATGCCCGCATCAGCTCGTCGCGATGGGTCTTGGCGAGCACCGAGGCTGCCGCTATCGACATGTAGGTTGCATCGCCTTTCACCACAGTCGTGCAGGGAGTGGCCATATTGAGCACCGGGTCGAGATAAGGGCGGAAGCGGTTGCCGTCGACAAGAATATGTTCCGGGCGTACCTTCAGTCGGTCGAGGGCGCGCTGCATTCCTGCGATAGAGGCATTGAGGATGTTGATGCGGTCGATTTCTTCGGCTTCGACCATCACTACGGCCCATGCCAACGCTTCGCGCTCGATCAGGGGTCGCAGCTCCTCGCGCCTATGCTCCGTGAGCTGTTTGGAATCATTGAGTTCGGGACATTCGAAACCGTCGGGCAGAATCACCGCCGCGCAACTCACGGGCCCGCAGAGACAACCGCGTCCCGCCTCGTCGCATCCGGCTTCGCGAATGCCCTCTATCATAAACGGTTTCAGCATATTCCCTATAGATTAAAATCTTCGGCAGGTAATCACCGAGCCGGGAGCACGGAGCACCAGTTCCTTGCCGTCGAGCCTTAGGATATCAAAGGTAACCGGATTGCCCGGAATGCCGAACTCTGCAAGCGCCGCGAGTCCGGAGGCATCGGTGTCGTAGGGGAAATCGAGAGTGAGCCGGGATTCATCCTTGTCATAGCGCAGGTTGCCTGCGTAATGGCCCGGGAAAAGGTTGACGACGTGCAGATTGAAGCAGATGTATCGGCTCTCGGCGGGAATGGAGACAGTGCCGTCGGCGGTGTTCTCTATCTTCATAATCTGCCATTGCGCATCGAGCTTGCCATTGTCGGAGGCTTTGCGGCATCCTCCGAGAAGAGAGGCGGAGATCAGAATGGCCAAAGCGACTGCGAGAAAGGGGAATGCCTGCCGGTAACGGCGAATCGAGCTATATGTGGTTTTGTTTGTTTTCATAGAAATGAAAGATTATTTTTTAGGTCCGAAGAGCCATCCGGTTTTGCTGATGCGCAACATCGCGCCGTAGTTGTTGCCGATGAGCGAGCCGGCGTCCATGCCGAAAGAGAGATCGGCTTTCCATCCGGCAAACTTTTTGGGAGTATAGCTGACCTCGGCCATGAGGTTGAAGCTCGTTTTCGGCTCTTTGAAAGGCTGTTCGTAATTGCCCCAGCTTTTCTGGGCCGAGAGGAGCACTTTATATCCGAGTTCGTCGAGCGGTTGCCCGCGAAAGCCGAGATGATGGCCCCACATGCGCGTGGATTTGAAATACATCTGATGATCGCGGTTGTAAATGGGTGAGATTATCAGCGGGTTGCCGATGCCCATTCCCCAGTGCTGCCAGCCGTTGTAGATATAATGGTTGTAATAATTGTCGCGGCCGCTCACCTGCTCGTTGATTTCAGGCGTATGGTCCCAGTAGACCGGTCCCGACTGGTCTTTCATATAGAGAAATTCATAGACAGCCTCTGTAACCCATCGGTTTTCGGGGAATTTGGCCTGTATGCCATATAGGCCGTCTTTCCAGGGATACTGGATCCATAGCATCGAATGGTCTTCAAAGAAATGCTGGTAGTAGAGTTTTACGCTCCAGTCGGCTTTCGGCTTCCAGGAGAGGGCGAAGTTCCAGCTTCCGAGCATGTTTCCCTCTACATTTGTCTGTTCGCCGGCGGGGGTAGATTCGCCCCCTTTTGTAGGAATAACGGCTTTTATCCAGTTCTTCCATCCGTGGGGCATTTTCGTGACGGTGCCGTTATGATAGCTTTCGCCTCCGAATTCGGTGGCCATCTCGAGGCCCATTTCGAATTCGAGAGGAAATTTGCGGGCGTCGCCCCCCTTGATGAAGAGAGCTTTGGAATGATAGAGCGTGTTGAGGGCGTATTTGCTGTCGGGAGCCACCCAATGTTCGATCCATCGGTTGTCGGTGAATTTTCCGAAAGCTATATATCCTTTGACGGAAAACCATCCCTTGGTGCCCCAGAAATCGGCATAATCGAAGATGCCGGCCCTTACCTGAGGAATGGGACGGGCATTGCCTGAATATAGAAGATTGCCCGAGGCGAGATCCGTGTCGGAGATGAAGCCGGGAATCTCCTTGCTTCCAACCATCAGGTCGAGGCAGCGATAGCGCACCTCGGCATAAAGCTGCTGGACAACGAATACCGATGAGAAGCGGGCTGCAACGGCGAGGTCGACCCCTGCGCCCCAGTCGAAGCGCTTTTGGCGGTTCATGTCTTTGAAAGCGCCGAGGCGCAGATAAGCGTTGTTGCGACGCTGAGAGGAGAGGCCATAGCGATTGTTCATCAGCCAGAATGGTGTGTTCTGACCTCCTGCGGCCGTGATTCCGATCTCGCCGCGGTAGCGGATGGAGTCGTTCCATTCGGCGTTGGCTTCGAGGGCTCCCGGCATAGGAAGCAGGGATAGCAACAGCAGGAACAGGCGGACGATGTTTCTCATAAAAAGATAAGTCTAAAAATAAAGAGTGAGACCGGCAATCAAAGATAGACTGCCGGTCTCGGGGATAGGATGGATTTGGGGATGTAGTCCATAGCAGAGTCGAACTGCTCTTTAGAGAATGAAAATCTCTCGTCCTAACCGATAGACGAATGGGCCACATTGATGCAACTGCGCCGCAGGCAAGAACTTGCGGGTTCTTTCGCTTAAAGACGCATTTTGCGACTGCAAAGGTAATAATTCTTTTTGATTCAGCCAAAAATTCACAAATTATTTTATTAATTTTGCATTGGAGGGTCTGCGCCTATCTTATTTCGGTAAGAATAAAAAACCTGCGCTTCTCCTCTTTCGACATGAATACGATAAAGATACACTGCATAAACACCGGAGAGCATCCGGAAGTTCCCGGAGGCTCGACGCTTCTTGAATTGGCCGATGCTCTCAAGGACCGCCTCGGCTTCAGGCCGATATGCGCGCTTGTCAACAACAAGACGGAAGCGCTCAGCTATCCTCTTTTCCATCCGAAGCAGGTGGAGTTTCTTCCGGGCACTTCCGCGATCGGTCGCGATATCTATATCCGTTCACTCTGCATGGTGCTTTATCGCGCGGTGACTCTCGAAGCGCCGGGGCTGACATTGCGTATCGAACTTTCGATCTGCAGGGGGTATTATTGCCGTCTGATTGATGCCGAGGGACGGGCTGTGCATGTGGACGAACAGACCGTGGAACGCATAAAAGAGCGTATGGCCGACCTTGTGGCCGCCGATCTTCCTTTCGAGCGCAAGGAGAAACCGACAGATGAGGTAATCGGCATTTTCAGCGAGCAGAGACTTCGCGATAAAGTGGAACTGCTCGAATCGGTGAATCATCTCTATACCTCCTATTACCGGCTCGATGGATTGGCCGACAGCTATTACGGGCCTCTGGCGCCCTCGACAGGACAGCTGACCGTGTTCGATCTCAGACCTTACAAAAGCGGCTTCCTGTTGTTGGGACATGACCGCGAAGATCCGTCGCGCCCGGCTGTGCCGATCGTGCAGGAGAAGATGTATCATGCCTTCACGGAGCATCTGAAGTTCAACAAGGTGATACGAGTCTCGAATGTCGGGGAGCTGAACCGGGCCGTGGAACGCGGCGACACCGCGCAGCTGATCAATGTGGCTGAGGCTATGCATGATAAGCTCTTAGGCCGCATCAGCGACGACATCGCCGAGCGACGCGCGCATGGCGACGCGGGGATTGTGCTCATCGCCGGTCCCTCTTCGTCGGGGAAGACCACTACCTGCAAGCGGCTTGCCATACAGCTTATGACGAATCTGCTCGTGCCGAAGATGATCTCGCTCGACGATTATTTCGTGGACCGCGACAAGACTCCGCTCGACGAGACGGGCGATTATGATTTCGAAAGTCTTTACGCGCTCGACCTTGAACGTTTCAATGCGGATCTTACCCGGCTTCTCGAAGGAGAGGAGATAAATCTCCCTACCTATAGTTTCGAATATGGACGCCGTGTGGAACGCTACCGCCCGCTGCGACTCGATGCCAACGATGTGCTCATCATAGAGGGCATCCACGGATTGAATCCGGAGCTGACGGGAACCATCGATCCGAGAAATCTCTACAAGATATATGTCTCTGCGCTGACAACACTGCGTATCGACGACCATAACTGGATATCAACTTCCGACAACCGTCTGCTGCGGCGAATCGTTCGCGATTACAAATACAGGCATATACAGGCCTGCGAGACATTGCGGCGCTGGCCGAGCGTGCGCCGCGGGGAGGAGCGGTGGATATTCCCGTTTGCCGAGAACGCCGACGCCACTTTCAACTCCTCGCTCCTATTCGAATTGGGAGTGATGAAGGAATATGCGGAGCCTCTGCTGCGCAGCGTCCCGCATGCTTCGCCGCAATATGCCCAGGCAAGCCGTCTATTGAGGTTTCTCGACCTTTTCCGGGCCATCCCGGCCGAGCAGGTGCCCTCGACTTCGCTGCTGCGCGAGTTTTTAGGAGGCTCCTCATTCCATTATTGAGGCTCCTCATAATTATTAAAGACTATTCGATATGAAAGACCTGAACGAACAGGATATAGAGCGCATCGAAGAGATGATCGACCACGGCGATGAGGTCGGCGCGCGCCGCGAATTCGGCGAGCTCCACCCGGCCGATATCGCCGAGCTTTTCCAGAGCATGTCGCTCCGGGAGGCTGAATGGGCCTTTAACCTTATCGAGGATAAGGAGAAGAAAGCCGATGTGCTCATGGAACTTGACGAGGAGGACCGAAAGAAGCTCCTCGAAGGAATGGAGCCGGAGCAGATCGGACATTTCATCGACCTTCTCGACACCGACGATGCCGTGGATCTCATCCAGGAACTCGATGAGGAGGAGCGCGACGAGGTGATACAGCATATCGACGACATGGAGCAGGCCGGCGATATCGTGGACCTTCTCCAGTATGACGAAGACACGGCCGGCGGTATGATGGGCACCGAGTTCATCCAGGTCAACGAGAACCTGTCGATGCCCGACTGTCTGCGGGAGATGCGGCGACAGGCCGAAGAGCTCGACGATATCTATTATGTTTATGTGGTGGATGATGATGGGCGACTCAAAGGCGTTCTTCCGCTCAAGAAGATGATAACGCACCCGTCGGTATCGAAGATCAAGCATGTGATGGAGACCGAACCGGTGTCGGTGCGCACGGAGACCCCGATAGAGGATGTGGCCATAGATTTCGAGAAATATGACCTTGTGGCTATGCCGGTTGTCGACGGAATAGGCCGTCTTGTGGGGCAGATCACGGTCGACGACGTGATGGACGAGGTGCGCGAACAGAGCGAGCGCGATTATCAGCTGGCTTCCGGTATCTCCTCCGACATCGATGCCGACGACTCTGTCTGGAGCCAGACAAAGGCGCGCCTTCCCTGGCTGCTCATCGGCATCGCGGGGGGTATCCTCAGTTCGGTTATTCTTTCGGGCTTCGAGGCACAGCTTGCCGCGCTGACCGCTCTGGCATATTTCATTCCGCTGATCGGCGGCACGGGAGGAAACGTCGGAGTGCAGGCTTCCGCCATCGTTGTGCAGGGTCTCGCCAACGGTCGACTCGAACTGAAGGAATTCTGGGCTCAGATGTGGAAAGAACTACGCATCTCGCTGCTGAATGCCATCGTGATTTCGGGAGCGGTATGTCTGTATACGATGTTTACCGAACCCGGTGATTATGCTCTGACACTTACGGTGACAGCGTCGCTCTTCTGCGTGGTGATCTTCTCGACGGTGTTCGGAGCTCTTGTCCCACTCACTCTGGAGAAGATGAAGATAAACCCTGCTCTTGCTACAGGACCGTTCATACAGATCACCAACGATGTGGTGGGACTGCTTATCTATGTGGTGATGGCCATGTGGATGCTCAATCTCTTCCCCTCCTGATATCATCCGGCCCAGCAATTAAAAAACAGAGCCTTATTTTTAACGACAACTAAAACATCAAAGACAACTAAAACATCAAATGGGAAAGATAGCAGAGACTCCCCTGATGACACAATATGTCGAGATGAAGAAAAAACATCCCGACGCAATCCTGCTTTTCAGAGTGGGCGATTTTTACGAGACATTTTCCGACGACGCTGTTACGGCAAGCGGGATTCTCGGAATCACTCTGACGCGGCGTGCCAACGGCAAAGCGGCATATGTGGAATTGGCAGGTTTCCCCCATCATGCCCTTGACACCTACCTTCCGAAGCTTGTGCGTGCCGGTAAGCGCGTGGCGATTTGCGAGCAGCTCGAAGATCCGAAGCTCACCAAGAAACTCGTGAAGAGGGGAATAACCGAGCTGGTGACTCCGGGCGTGAATCTCAACGATAATTCATTGCCTGCACGCGAAAACAATTTCCTTGCGGGAATCCATGTGAACCGTTCTTCGGTGGGAGTGGCATTCCTCGACCTCTCCACCGGCGAATTTCTGTGCGCCCAGGGTGACAAGGATTATGTCGACAAACTGATAGGAAGCATCGCTCCCAAGGAATTGCTGAGGATGCATGGCCTGAAACAGTTTTGCGAAGAGAACATCTCTCACCGCTGCAGCGTCTTTGAACTCGATGACTGGGTATATACTCTCGATGCCGCCACGGAGCGGCTTACGCGCCATTTCGGCACATCCTCGCTGAAAGGCTTCGGCGTGGAGGGGATGCACGAGGCGGTGGTGGCCGCCGGCAGTCTGCTTCATTATCTCGACCTGACGCAACATACGCGCATAGGACATATCACGACATTGTCGCGAATCGACGGCGACCGCTTCGTGCGCCTCGACCGCTTCACGATGCGCAATCTCGAGATCATACAGCCGCTCTCCGAGGAGGGGAAATCTTTGCTGTCGGTGCTCGACAAGACGGTGACGCCGATGGGTTCGCGCCGTCTGCGTTCCTGGCTTTCATTCCCCTTGCTCGATATCGAGAAGATACACGCCCGGCAGGATACCGTGGAATACTTCTTCCGCGATCCGGTCTGCCGCGAACGTTGTTCGGAGGCTTTGCGCGGCGTGGGAGATCTTGAGCGGTTGCTCGGTAAATTAGCTTCGCGGCGTATATCACCCCGCGATTTCGTGACGTTGCGCGATTCGCTGAGCAGTGTGGCTCTCCTGCGCGAGGCATTGGCGGACAGCGAATCAAAGGTTTTTGACCATCAGCTCGAACGGATGCAGGATGTTTCGCAGCTTACGGAAACGATTTCGAGGGTTGTGGTGGCCGACGCTCCTTCCCAGCTTGGACGGGGCGACTGCATAGCCGCAGGGGTAGATGCGGAGCTTGACGAACTGCGCGGTCTTCATGCCAATTCACGCCGTGCGCTTGAGGAGATACGCGAACGCGAAAGCGAGCAGACGGGTATCCCGTCGCTTAAAATAGGCTTCAACAATGTGTTCGGATATTATATAGAGGTGCGCAACACTCACCGCGACAAGGTGCCGGATTCATGGATGAGGAAGCAGACGCTCGTGAGCGCCGAGCGATATATCACTCCCGAACTGAAGGAATATGAGCAGAAGATACTCGGAGCGCAGGAGCGTATCGAGGTGATAGAGACGCGCATCTTCAACGAGCTTATCGACGGTGCCTGCGGCTTCATCACGGCCATACAGGGGAATGCCCTTGCCGCCGCGGAACTGGACTGCCTCCTCTCGATGGCCGTGGCGGCAGAGGAATACCGCTATGTGCGTCCGGTGGTGGATGATTCGCTGGAACTTTCCATCAAGGAGGGCCGACATCCCGTGATCGAGCGGCGTCTTCCTGCGGGAGAACCGTATATCTCGAACAGCGTGCAGCTCGACTGCGACCGCAATCAGATACTGATGATCACGGGTCCCAACATGAGCGGTAAATCGGCGTTGCTGCGCCAGACGGCTCTTATCACCCTGATGGCCCAGACGGGTTCCTTCGTGCCGGCCGAAGCTGCGCGTATAGGAGTGGTCGACAAGATTTTCACACGCGTGGGAGCCAGCGACAATATCTCTTCCGGAGAGTCGACATTCATGGTGGAGATGAACGAGGCGGCGGCAATCCTGAACAATATGAGTCCGCGTTCGCTCATCCTCTTCGACGAGCTCGGCCGCGGCACGTCCACCTACGACGGTATCTCGATTGCATGGGCCATCGTGGAGCATATTCATGAAAACGGAATGTGTCGCCCAAAGACGCTTTTCGCAACTCATTACCACGAATTGAACGAAATGGAAAAAACGTTCAACCGTATAGTCAATTTCAACGTTTCAGTAAAAGAGATAAACGGCAAAGTGGTGTTCATGCGCAAGCTTGAGCGCGGAGGGTCGGCCCATAGTTTCGGTATCCATGTGGCGAAGCTGGCGGGTATGCCGCCCTCGATTGTGAAACGCGCCGGTCAGGTGCTATCGCAACTTGAGGAATCGCCTGCTTCCGGGAAGTCGCGCGAGGAGAAGGTGTCGAAGCTCGCGACGGCCCGCGACGGCTATCAGCTCTCGTTCTTCCAGCTCGATGACCCGCTGCTCTCGCAGATACGCGACCGCCTGCTGGGAATCGATATCGATAACCTTACGCCTATCCAGGCTCTCCAGACGCTGCATGATCTGCAGGGATTGCTGACAGGCAAGGGATAATGTTAAATTTTGAATTTTGAATTTTGAATGTTGAATTGCGCGACATCGGGAAAAATTTTGAATGGGGAATTTTGAATTTTGAGTGTTCAGGGGAGGCCCCGCATTCAACATTCAAAATTCAACATTCAAAATTAGATATGTTTATCTTTCGGCTCTGACAGGATTGGAGAGGAAGTCATCGTAGGCAAGGCGGATGCCGTCGCGCAGCTCGGTGCGATATGTCCACCCCAAAGCCGTCGCTTTGGACACATCGAGCAGTTTGCGGGGCGTCCCGTTGGGTTTGGATGTATCCCAGCGTATATCTCCATGGAATCCGACCACCTCGGCTACCATTTCCGTGAGTTCGCGTATCGAGAGCTCCTTGCCGGTACCGGCGTTGACGGTCTCGTTGCCCGAATAGTTGTTCATCAGAAATACGCAGAGGTCGGCCAGATCATCGACATAGAGAAACTCTCGGAGCGGCGAGCCGTCGCCCCAGCAGGTCACGTATTCGGCGCCGCTCTCGCGGGCTTCGTGGAAGCGGCGTATCAGGGCCGGGAGTACATGAGAATGAAGCGGGTGATAATTATCGTTCGGCCCATAGAGGTTGGTGGGCATTACGGAGATATAGTCGGTGCCGTACTGACGGTTGAGATATTCGCAATATTTGAGGCCCGAGATCTTCGCAAGTGCATAAGCCTCGTTTGTCTGCTCGAGCGAAGATGTGAGCAGGCAACTTTCCGGCATCGGCTGGGGAGCCATCCTCGGATAGATGCAAGAGGAGCCGAGAAACTCGAGCTTGCTGCATCCGTTGCGCCATGCAGAATGGATCACATTCATCTCCAGGATCATATTTTCATACATGAAATCCGCCAGTGCCTCACTGTTGGCCATGATGCCGCCCACCTTGGCTGCGGCCAGGAACACATAGTCCGGCTTCTCCCTGGAAAAGAATTCCTCCACGGCATCCTGTCTGCACAGATCCAGTTCCTTATGGCTGCGGGTGATGATATTGGTATATCCGTTTCTCTGGAGTGCTCTACAAATAGCACTTCCTACCATACCCTTGTGGCCGGCTACATATATTTTTGCGTCTTTTTCCATGATATTACAGTACTTCCTCTCTTTATTTCTCCTGTTATTCCGCGGTTTCCTTCAACACTACCGCTTCAGCCTTTGCCAGCTTCAGATCGTGCTCTGCCATCAGACGGCACAGTTCCTCGTAGCTGGTTCTCTGGGGATTCCATCCCAGCACCGTGCGGGCCTTCGTCGGATCTCCCCACAGATTGACCACATCC
>URNY01000019.1 GCA_900549375.1 uncultured Bacteroidales bacterium
TCTCCCTCTTGCTTTCTCCGATTATATCTATTCCATCATTGTTGAAGACACCGGATTCGTCGGAGGTGCGCTTCTCCTCCTTCTCTTCCTCTCGCTTGTGGCTCGCGCCGGTCGAATAGCATATAAATGTTCGCGGGCATTCCCGGCATTCCTCATCATGGGATGCGCGGTGATGATCGTGTTTCAGGCTCTTGTCCACATGGCCATCGTGACGGGACTATTTCCGGTATCCGGCCAGCCGCTACCTTTCATCTCGAAAGGAGGCACTTCGGTGCTCGTAATGTCGGCCGCTATCGGAATGATGCTCTCCGTGAGCCGCTTCGCCGTAACATCGGGCAAGAAGAAAGAGATCAACGCCGAGCTCAAGGAACTCCCGGAAGACATGCAGGCGGCAAACTTCAGCGATTACCGCAACAACAACTGACCAAACTCATCTCATGAAAAAAAGAATACTGATAAGCGGCGGTGGCACCGGCGGCCACATCTTTCCGGCCCTCTCCATCGCCAACGCCATAAAACGGCGCACAGACGCCGAAATCCTCTTTGTCGGCGCCGACAACCGCATGGAAATGGAGAAAGTGCCGGCCGCAGGATATGAGATCATCGGCCTCCCCGTGGCAGGATTCAACAGGCGGAATCTATTCAAAAATTTCGCAGTGCTCCTCCGACTCTTCAAAAGTATCCACAAGGCGCGCAAGATAGTGCGCGATTTCAAGCCGGATATTGCTATCGGTGTCGGCGGCTATGCCTCCGGTCCGACCCTCAAAGCCGCTCAGCGCGCGGGGGTACCCACCCTCATTCAGGAACAGAACTCCTATGCCGGAGTCACCAATAAATTGCTTGCTTCCGGCGCACGCCGGATCTGTGTGGCCTACGACGGAATGGATCGCTTCTTCCCGGCAGACCGCATAGTCCTCACCGGCAATCCGGTGCGCAAAAACCTCCTCGAAGGATCCCGCGACAAATCGCAGGCACGCCTGAGTTTCGGCCTCGATCCCGACAAACCGACTGTGCTTGTGGTCGGGGGCAGCCTCGGAGCACTCACCCTCAACGAAAGCCTCGAAAAGGGTTTACGAACTCTTATCGACAACGGTATTCAGGTGATATGGCAGACCGGCAGGAATTTCGGCAACCGCGCCCAGACCGCCGCAAAAGGTCTGCAGGGAGCCGTGATTACCCCGTTCATCTCCGACATGGGAGCCGCCTATGCCGCCGCCGACCTCGTCGTGTCTCGGGCCGGAGCCGGCAGCATCTCCGAGCTGCAACTGCTCGGAAAGCCTTGCGTGCTCGTGCCTTCCCCCAACGTGGCCGAAGACCATCAGACGAAAAACGCGCTCGCCCTCGCCGACCGCCGGGCAGCTATTATGGTCCGCGATGCCGAGGCACGCGAAAAACTGATAAACGTAATACTCGAATTTATGGCCGACACACGCAGACTCGTTGCGATGGGCGCCAATATCTCCGCCATGGCAAAATGTGACGCCGACGAACATATAGTCGACGAAATCATGGCTATTATTGAAAAATGAAACAGACAAGATTTTATTTCGTGGGGGCCGGCGGTATCGGCATGGCCAATCTCGTGAGATATTTTCTCATGCACGGAGCCCCTGTGGCCGGCTACGACCGCACTCCCTCCGCGCTTACCGACAAACTCATCAGCGAAGGAGCCTTCATCTCTTTCAACGATGATGAAAGGGAGATCCCCGCAGATTTCCGCTCTCCCGAAGATACATTGGTCGTCTATACGCCGGCCGTGCCTGAATCCAACCGTATACTCTCCTATTTCCGCGGAAACGGTTTCGAAGTGGTGAAACGGGCAGCCCTGCTCGGACGCATCTCCGACCGCAGCGATGCAATCTGCGTGGCCGGTTCCCATGGCAAGACCACCACATCCTCGATGATCGCCAACATACTGCGCGACTCGCGTCTCGGATGCTCCGCTTTCCTCGGCGGTATCCTCCGCAACACGGGCAGCAACCTCGTGCTCGACGAGCATTCCCGCTTCTCAGTGATCGAAGCTGACGAATACGATCGCTCTTTCCATCACCTGCATCCCTATATCGCCATAGTAACATCCACGGATCCCGACCATCTCGACATTTACGGCAACGAGGAGCATTACCTCGAAGCCTTCTCCATATTCACCTCCCTGATCCGTCCGGGCGGCACTCTGATCACCCATACAGGCCTCAAATACAAGCCCGATTGCGGCAAGGACGTGAAGGTCTATACATATAGCGGCGCCCAGGAGGGAGATTTCCATGCCGAGGATATAACTTTCGGTGAGGGACGCATAACCTTCACACTCGTCGGCCCGGATATCCGCATCGAGGGGATGCAACCGGGAGTACCTGTGGAGATCAACATCGACAACGCAGTGGCAGCTGCCGCGGCATCGCTCTGCGCCGGAGCCACTCCCGCTGAGGTTAAGGCCGGGCTGGCATCTTTCAAAGGCGCCAAACGGCGCTTTGAGGTTTGGCTCGATGGCTCGGAACGCCCCGGACAGACTGTGCTTATCGATGATTACGCCCACAGCCCCAACGAGGTGCTCAACTCGATCCGCTCGGTTCGCAAACTCTATCCCGGTCGCAAGCTCTCGGTCGTATTCCAGCCGCATCTTTACACACGCACACGCGATTTCGCCGACGATTTCGCACGCTCCCTCTCTGAAGCCGACGAAGTGATAATGCCCGAAATCTACCCGGCCCGTGAACTTCCGATCGAAGGAATCACCACACACACGATACTCGACAAAGTCAATTCTCCCCAAAAAACCTACTGTGAGAGAAAAGATTTGTTGAATCTGATAAAAAATAGTAACTTTGAAATCTTGATGACCCTTGGAGCCGCCGACATCGACAGGCTTCTTCCGGAGATTCATGATATTTTAAAATAACCCCCTCCACGAAGGGGTAAATCGCTCTATGAAACGGAACACTGTGCTGAAATGGACGCTGCTGATTGCTCTTATGGCCTATGCGGGCTTCATGACCGTATGGGCGCACCATGAAGCGGCACGTCATGTCTGCACGGGCATAGAGATTCATGTGGACGGCAACAAAGCGATGGATTCCGTGATCCGACGGGGTGTGAAACAGCGCATCGCCGGATTTCCCGAAAAGATTGTGGGATGCCCGCTCAATGCTGTCGACACCCGCATGATCGAACGACGGCTCTCCCGGATGAGCAATTTCGAAAGCGTCGACTGCTCGGTAACGTCAGAGGGGAAACTGCGGGTCGATATAGTGCCGCTCGTGCCGGTGATGAGAGTTTTCGGAACCGGTAAGTCCTACTATATCAACAAAGACGGCAAGCACATCGAATCGAAAGCGGAGTTCTTCACGGATGTTCCTGTGGTCAGAGGCAATTTCTCGCGGGAGTTCACCCCAACTGAAGTTATCCCGCTTGTGAACCATATCGCATCCGACCCGATGCTCCGGGAACTCTCGAGCATGATAGTGGCCCGCGACCGTCATAACCTTATGATTGTTCCCCGCATCTACGGGCATATAATCAATTTCGGCGACACCACGCGTCTCCCGGAGAAAACGCGTGCGCTTGCCCTTTTCTATCGAAAAGTCATGCCTTATAAAGGCTGGCAGGAATACGACACTATCTCCGTGAAATTCCGCGGGCAGGTTGTGGCCACACGCCGCGACAAGACCATAGCCACTCACGGCCCCGAACTCACCGAGGATGTGGACCTCGAGGAGCTCTCTCTCCCCGATGCGCCGCAACCTCAGGAGAATCAGCAAACGAATCAGAAAGAGAACCCGAAAAATCATAAAAACCCGGAACAAGGGATATGAACGAAGACAGATATGTCGCTGCCATTGAAATAAGCAGCTCGAAGATAATGACCGTCGTCGGCAAGATGCATGCCGACGGCCAGCTCGACATAATAGCCACCGAGCAAGAGAAAGGCCTCGAAAGCGTCCGCTACGGCGTGATTCAGAACCTCGTGGAAACTTCCTCGAGAATCGACCGCATAATAGGCAAGCTCGAACGCAAGCCTGCAGTTGCGCCCAGACACATAACGGGCCTCTTCGTCGGCCTTTCCGGCCAGTCGGTGAGAAGCATCCCCACAAAAGTTTCGCTCTCGCTGCCCGACGACACCGAAATCACCGACGATATTCTAAACCGTCTCCGCGATCAGGCTTTCAACACGGCTATCGACAATTCGCTCGAAGTAGTCGATGCTGTGCCCCGCTCCTACACCGTCGGGCGCATCGAGACTTCCACGCCCAAAGGAAACGTGGGAAACAGCATCAGCGCCGAATTCGACCTCGTGGTCTGTCGCCCGGTTATAAAGCGCAATCTGCAGAGCACCATCGAGGAGAAACTCGGAATCCGGATAGACGGGATAGTGGTGAGCGCACTTGCAACCGGACGCTACATCCTTTCCGCCGAGCAGAAACGTCTCGGATGCATGCTTGTCGACATGGGCGCGGAAACCACAACGGTCACAATCTACAAGAACGGACATCTCGTATATTTCGCCACACTCCCCCTCGGCGGAAGAAACATCACTCGTGACATCACCACACTCAACATACTCGAGGAACGCGCCGAGGAGCTTAAGATAACATCGGGCAACGCCATACCGCGCGAAACGGTATCGACTATCAACTATAACGGCGTCAGCGATGCCGATGTGTCGAATCTCATTGTGGCCCGCGCCGAAGAGATTGCCGTAAACATTCTCAAGCAAGTGCAATATGCCGGCCTGAAGGACAGCGATATTCCCGGCGGGATAATACTCATCGGCGGAGGCGCCAAACTGAGCGGTATGATCGACCTGCTTGTCGACAAGAGCGGACTCCGCGTGAGCCGCGGCCAGCTCCCGCCTTTCATCCATGTCGAGGACGTGAAAAACGGCTCAGGCGACATCATTGAAGTGGCCGCCGTGCTCTATGCCGGTGCAACCGGCGAACCCGATGCGATATGCCTCGAACTTCCCGAAAAAGGGGAAGACCTCCCGGTGACCGGAACCGCGCCGGAAAAAGGCGCCGAACGCACGGCGGAAGAAACACACGAAGAGGAACAGAAGCCCTCGGGAATATCAAGACTTGTAGGAAAGATAAGAAACGGGATCACTCAGATATTCTCAGGAACGGAAGATGACTCCGACCTTATCTGATCCGTACACTAATCTCCCGCACCATTGGATAATCAGAATATGGACAACCAGACAAATACCCCCGACATCCACGACCTTTCCGACGAGGCAGGCTTCGTGAAGGAAACAAACGAGTCCATCATAAAGGTGATAGGCGTAGGAGGAGGCGGCAACAATGCCGTCAACTACATGTACGCCCAGAAAATACCTCATGTCAACTTTGTGGTCTGCAACACCGACCGTCAGGCACTCAACATGTCGCCCGTCCCCAACCAGCTTCTGCTCGGCGAGGAGATAACACATGGCCTCGGAGCCGGCAACATCCCTGAAGTGGGCCGCAAATGCGCCGAGGCTTCCGAAATGGAGATCAAGCGACTCTTCGACGACAAAACGGAGATGGTGTTCATCACAGCCGGTATGGGAGGAGGCACCGGCACCGGCGCCGCGCCCGTCGTGGCTCGCATAGCCAAAGAGGCCGGAATGCTCACTATCGGAATCGTCACAGTGCCTTTCTTCTTCGAAGGGGAAAAGAAAATCCTCAAGGCTCTCGAAGGCGCAAACGAGATGAAAAAACATGTCGACGCCCTGCTCGTAATCAACAATGAGAACCTCGTGGAGCTATATAAGGACTGGAGTTTCTTCAACGCTTTCGGCAAAGCCGATGACACTCTGGCCAACGCCGCCCGAAGCATCTCGGAGATTATTTCCGAACCATGCTATGTCAACGTCGACTTTCAGGATGTGAAGACAACTCTGAAAGATTCCGGAACGGCAATTATCTCTACCGCCATCGGCGAGGGAGAACACCGCATCACCGACGCTATTCAGAACGCACTCCATTCCCCTCTGCTCAAAACCCATGATATATACACTTCCAAACGCCTGCTGTTCAAATTCATCTGCTGGAAAGACGCCCCAAATCCGCTGCGCGCCGAGGAGATTGCTGAAATAACCCAATTCACGGCCAAGCTCCCCTCGAGCATAGATGTGAAATGGGGAATCGGCGACAACCCCGCCATGGGAGACAAAGTGAAGATAACCGTGCTCGCCTCCGGATTTGACGTCACGCTCCGCGAAAGCGATAATAAAAACAGCGGTGAAAACGGCGAAGACGACAGAAAAATAATTCTTGTAAACGAGCCGGTCGAAAAAGGTAAGAAAGACCTTGCCGACTCGGTAAGCAAACGCAAACAGCAGAAAGATATGGCCGATATCTACGGCCACGAGAAAATCAAGGAACAGAAACGAGTTTCCGACGAATTGAAATATTTCGTTCTCAAGCCCGGCCAGTTCGATGATTTCGAAGTGATCGCAGCTCTTGAGAAGTCGCCGGCCTACAACCGTCCGGTAAATTTCAAAGAGACTGTGGAGAAAGCTTCCCACCCGGAGCCGAGGCGCGCCGCAGATCTCTCCGACGAACGCGGAGCCGCCCCGATTTCTTTCGGAGCCAACGATTTCTAACCCTCGGTTCACAAAACAATTAAATTCCCCATTCAATCCAGACATACAAAATGGAAAAACAAAATTTCCAGATGGTTGCCAAAACCTTCCAGGGACTGGAAGATGTATTGCGCGACGAATTAATATCCCTCGGCGCCGAAAATGTAGAAACCGGACGGCGGATGGTCAGCTTCGAAGGTGACCTCGAAACAATGTACCGCGCCAATCTGTGTTGCCGCACGGCTCTCCGTATTCTGAAACCTATCGAGAAATTCAGTGCCTCCGACCCCGATGAGCTCTACGATATCGTACGCGACATCGAATGGGAGAAATACATGACCCCGGAAACCACATTCGCGATCGATTCGACAGTCAACAGCGATGAGTTTCCGCATTCGCGCTATGTCACCTACCGCGTGAAAGACGCCATTGTCGACCATTTCCGCGACCGCTATGGCAAACGCCCCTCTATCCGAGTGAGCGGCGCCGACCTGATGCTCAACGTCCATATCTTCGACGACCGCATCACGATCTCGCTCGATTCCAGCGGAGAGCCCCTCTCGAAACGCGGCTACCGCGTGGAGCAGACCGTGGCCCCCATCAACGAGGCGCTCGCTGCAGGCATTATCATGAAAACCGGATGGCACGGCGAATGCGATTTCGCCGACCCGATGTGCGGCTCCGGCACTTTCCTCATAGAGGCCGCCTTGATTGCCGCCAACATTAACCCCGGCATATACCGGTCAAGCTTCGCTTTCGAAAAATGGCCCGATTTCGACAAGGAACTCTTCGAAGAGATATACAACGACGACAGCGCCGAAAAGGAATTCGCATTCAAGATTCTTGGCGGCGATATCGACCCGGAAGCAGTGGCAATTGCCCGTAAAAACATCAAGGAGGCAAAGGTGGAGGATATGATCGATCTTTCTTGCCGTCCCCTCGGCGAATGGACCGATAATCCGGAAACAGGAGTTCTTGTCATGAATCCTCCTTACGGAGAGAGAATCCGTCCGGAAGATATGACAGCTCTTTATAAAGGAATCGGGACAGCCCTCAAACAGAACTTCAAGGGATGGCAGGCATGGATCATCGGCCTCAACGACGAGGATTTCGCCAATATCGGGCTTAAACCGACCGTGAAGATACCTCTCTTTAACGGCAATCTCGAATGCTCGTTGCGAGAGTTTATACTTTTCGACGGCAGATATTCCGACTTTATGGCCGACGGAGGCGATCTCGGCAAATTCGGCGATGAAGATCAGCAGGAACGCCGCCCTCGCAAAATGAAGCATATCTCCGATGACGAATGGCGCAAAGAGACCCGCAAGTTCGGCCACAACCGCGACAAAGACCGAGAAGGACGACGCTTCGACAAAGGACCTCGCAAATTCGACAAATCCGACCGTAAATTCGATAAAGGAGAACGAAAATTCGAAAGAGGCGACCGCAAATTCGACCGAGATGACCGTAAGTTTGAAAGAGGCGACCGCAAGTTTGACCGAGATGACCGTAAGTTCGAAAGAGGCGACCGCAAGTTTGACAAAGCTCCTCGCCGTTTCGAGAAAAAACCTTACACCCCGGCCGACAAGGGCCCTTCGATTCCTGAAAGCGAGGCCACGGTTTTCTCCCGCTACCCCATGAGATCGCGACGCCCTAAAAACAGAGAGGAATGACAAAACGTCTATTGGACAACGGAGGACTCGTGCTCGCCATAATGCTGGCTGTCGCGATGAGCGCCACTGATTTTTTCATCGGCTCCTCACACCGTCTTGAGGGTGAGCTGGGGATCTGCATGCCCTCGCCAAACCTATGGGTGATTCCCCAGATTGCGTCCTGGGCCGTAAACCTTACCCTTATCCTCGGCATCGGCATTGTGCTCCATTTCTTCAACAAGACTTATAACTTCGTCAGTTCCACGGATACGGTGCTCTCCGCCGCATTCATAGTGCTATGCTCTTCCAATGCCTGGATTGACGGAACAATCAATTCTTCGGTGATAATGGCTGCCGCTCAGCTACTCTGTCTCGCGCCTCTCTTCAACAGCTACCGGAGTTCCAATGCATCGCAGCAATTGTTTCTTGTGGGAACGGTTCTTTCGCTCGGATCGATGTTCCAGTATGCGTTCATCTTCTTCATTCCGGCATATCTGCTGATAGCACTGACCCTGAAATGTCTTGATTTCCGCGGTTTCATCGCGATGTTGATGGGAATTATCGCACCATATTGGGTCGGCGTCGGGCTCGGTCTGATTACTCCCGAATCCTTCCGGCTTCCCACCCTCACCAACCTGTTCTGGGGTTTCGACTCGCGTCAGGCCCTTATAACGGGAATGCTCAACTGCGCTGTCACTTTCCTCATCTTCCTCCTTTTCTTCCTCTCGAACGCGGTGAGACTCTATGCGGGCAATACGCGCAGGCGCCTGATGAACAATGCGATTTCAGTGCTCGGATTCGTTGCGATGATATGTGCGGTTTTCGATTTCGACAACCTGCCGGTGTATATGGGCACCCTCTATCTGGCCACGGCTCTGCAGATCGCCAACTTTTTCGCTCTCCACAACATACGTTATGGCCGCACCTGGGTTTTCATAATTACCATGATCTACGTAGCTTCGTTTGTTCTCATGGAGAACGGACTCAAGGCCGTGTATTGACATAGCGTTCCTCTAATTCCGGAGATATGAAAATAGTTATCGATGACAATATTCCATATATAGCCGGCCGACTCGAACCGGTGGCCGACACTATTTATGTCGACCAATTCGGGTTCACCCCGGAAAATGTAAACGATGCCGACGCTCTGGTGATCCGCACGCGAACGCGTTGCGACAGCCGCCTGCTCGAAGGCTCCGCCGTCAAGGCGATCGCCACGGCCACGATAGGCACCGACCAGATAGATATTCCATGGTGCAAGGCCGCCGGTATCGATGTATTCAATTCCCCGGGATGCAATGCTCCCGCTGTGGCTCAGTATGTCTGGGCCTCTTTGCTCAGGCTCGGATTCGAACCGGCGCAGATGAAGCTCGGTGTCGTGGGCTGCGGAAACGTCGGCTCTATAGTTGCCGATTGGGGAAGGGCCATGGGCGCCGAGGTGCTCGTAAGCGATCCTCCAAAAGAGAACGCCGGGATTCCCGACAACTATGCTCCTCTCGACAGGATCATGCGAGAATGTAATGCCGTGACTTTCCATACACCTCTCATCCGCGATGGAGAGAATCCCACTTTCCATCTCGCGGGAGATGCGGAATTCTCACTCATGAAGCCCGGTGCCATCATCGTCAATGCCGCGCGCGGTTCAGTGATCGATTCGCAGGCCCTGCTCCCTTATCTGCGCGAACGCCGCATACGCGCCGTGATCGATACTTGGGAGGGGGAACCGGAAATCTCCGGGGATCTGCTCTCCGCCGTAGAGATCGGCACATTCCATATAGCCGGGTATTCCCGTCAGGGGAAAGAGAGAGCCACACGCATGACGCTTGAGAATCTTGAGAAACGCTTCGGATTCGAAGTCGATAAGTCTGAACTCGAAGGGCCCTACGTTGCCCCGGGCAGAATCATCCCGGAAGCCATACTCGGCTCCTACGACCCTTATATCGACAGCGACCGTCTCAAAGAGGCTCCTTCGGAATTCGATACCCTCCGGCGCAATTATCACTACCGGGAAGAGGTTCCGTTCTAACTATTCTAACTTTTGAGACAGTCACCTTATGGCAGATTATAGGAACAAATATTACGTGGTCTGGAAAGGACGTCAGCCCGGTGTCTACGACAATGTCGACGACGCCATGGAGCAGGTCGACGACTACCCGGGCGCTTCATTCAAAAGCTATCCTACGGCCCGCGAGGCCACCATGGCTTTCCGAAAGTCGCAGATGAACGAGGAGCGCAAGGAACTCGGCAATCTTCTGCTCAATGCTTCGCGCGCCAACATCCCGGCCGACGGGAAGCCCGATTATATGCAGTTTCCTGAAATCGACCTCGACGGCTGGGCTGTCGACGCCTCCTGTCAGGGGAATCCCGGGAGAATGGAATACCGGGGCGTGGAGCTGATGACGGGACGCGAATTATTCCGCGTCGGCCCTTTCGAGAAATCCACCAACAATATCGGCGAATTTCTCGCCATAGTCCATGCGCTGGCTATGATGAACCAGAGCGGAGAGCGGCATACAATCTATTCGGATTCCGTTACGGGCATGGCCTGGGTCAGAGACCGCAAGATAAAGACCCGACTTCAGCGCACCCGCGCAAACGAAGCTTCTTTCCGCATGATGGAGCGGGCCCTCTCATGGCTCAACTCCCACACATATTCCACCCGCATCCTTAAATGGCAGACGGAAAGATGGGGGGAGATTCCCGCCGATTTTGGCCGAAAATAAGACGCCTCCCATCCGCCCACAGACTCCTGAAATCAATAAAAAATAATATCTGAATCCATGAAACTTTACAAAGCGGCGCTGATCATAGCCGCAATCCTTTCTGCTTCGGTGCAGTCCGACGCGCAATCGTTCTATAAATCTAAACTTCCGGTGAAACCCCGCAAGGGTGTCACTGTGGCCGGAACCGTCGAATGCGACGGGCGCCCGGTGGAGGGAGTGGCCGTCTCCGACGGATATGAAGTGACGCGCACCGACCGTAAGGGCGCCTATTATCTGAAATCGGAGAAAAAGAACCCTCAGGTGTTCATCACAGTGCCCTCCGGCTACGAGGCGCTCCGAGAGGGCGCAGTGCCTCAATTCTGGGCTGATTTCACGGAAGCCCCCGGCATTTATGAACGTCATGATTTCCGCCTCTCGAAAGTTGACCAGTCACGCCATGCAATGATTCTGCTCACCGACATGCATCTCGCCAACCAGCGCAACGATGTGGAGACCTTCTGCGGCCCTTACGTCGACCGCTTGCGTCTGGATGTAGACTCTCTTAAGGCTCTGGGTATGCCTGTCTACACGATGCACCTCGGCGACGGCGCATGGGACGCATACTGGTATGCGCTCGATTTCCCCATCGGCGCGCTCCGGGAGGCTCTTGATAACGCCAATTATCCCACTCCATTCTTCAACACTATGGGAAACCACGACAACGACGGAGCCACCCCCAACAGCCCGACAACCGACATGGATGCGGCACGCCCCTATATGAAGGCGTTTGGACCGCGTTATTATTCCTTCGATATAGGAGGAATACACTATGTGGTGCTCGACAATATCGAATACAAAAACGAATATAAGTCAAAACCCAAATATCCGGGCATAAGCGGTTCGCGGAACTATAACGAGCGGGTAACCGAGGAGCAGCTTGACTGGCTGCGCAAGGACCTGGCGGATATTCCTAAAACCACTCCCATCGTGATCGGCATGCACTGCCCTATGCTCCGCTGGAAGGGCTTTGCCGAAAAGGCTGTTCCGCGCATGGACAAGAAAAGCGTGGAGCAGTTGCTTGAAATAGTGGAGCCTTTCGATGAGGTGCACACCGTGTCGGGACATTCGCACCGGCAGGTCATAACGCGTCTGGAGGGCCCGAAAAAGCGGATGGACCATAACATCTCCGGCACAAGCGGCGCATGGTGGTGGACGGCGGCTTTCGGAGGCAAAAATCTGTGTCCCGACGGCAATCCCGTAGGTTATGAGCTTTTCTTAGGCGACGGCGACAGCCTGCGTTGGGAACACCGCACGTTCGAATACTCGCCCGACACGCAGTTCTGGGTATGGGACATGAACAAGGTAAAGGAATATTTCGCCAACTCGGGTGAATATCGCGCTTTCCGCAAATATTTCCCCGCATGGTCGGATTTCAGTGAAGTCCCGGCCAACAGCGTCTGGATCGACCTCTGGGCATGGGACCCCGAAGGGACTCTCAAAGTAACCGAGAACGGTCGCGAACTCCCGGTTGAACCTTTCATCGGAGAAAATCCCATGTATAACGGCACATATCCGCTGCAACGCACCGTTTGGCTCAACCAATACGACGAGGGATGGAACAAGCCCAAAAAGACACGCCTTTTCCGCGTTCAGACCGCCACTCCCGATGCCCCTGTAACCGTGACCTGGACTGATCCTTTCGGCAAAAGCTACACGCAAACCCTGAAGCGTCCCGCAGAATTCGGCCTTAAAGATTTTTAAGCATCGTCCTTTAATATTCTGAAATCCTGCATAGTCTAAGAGCCCGTCCTATAAAACAGAGTTATGGGACGGGCTCTTTATATAGCAGGTTTATTCTCTGATCAGGCGCTGTGAGGGCCGTTGTTGTTGAGGGTCTTCTGGTCCTCCATGTTCTCCACACCCGTGCGCAGAGTGCTCTCGATTTTCTTCACGGCTTCTTCATCGAGAACAGGATAGGAGGCATATTTGTCGCGGTCTTCCCAGCGGACTTCAGTCACTTTCGGCGTCTCGAAATATGCCAGTGGTTCGTCGGGGAACATCCGGTTGAGATAATCCTCGATCTCATGCTCTGCATGAGCCAGCGGATTGGTGTGGTGGAACGGATCCACATTGTCGACATCGTCGAATTCCACTCGATATTTGTCGGAATCACCGAAGCTGACAATATAAAGTCTTTTCTTTGCTTCCATAATATAAATCGATTTCGCTATTTATCCATTTTCTTATTCAACGCTCCCGCGCCTGTTTTGTTCTTTCCGATATCAGTCCTGACGCTTGGCATTCCAGACCAGAGCCGTCAGCACCACAGAAAGCAACGCCGAGCCGATCCAGAAAATATTCACAGCCGAAAAGTCGTAGACCTCCACGCCGTTAACCACCGTCTTGTGGCCTTCGATCAGTATACCGTTCATCACGTCCTGAAGTCCGGCGCCGATATAGCTTGCGATCCCCACTACACCGAGTGCTGCTCCGGCCGCTGCTTTTGGAGCGATATCCACGGCCATCAGACCGCCGAGGAAACATATCAGTACGCCGATACCGAGTCCGAAGAGCACCATCGCAGTGACATCAAGCCAGAAATGCTCGCCGGGCACAAGCAGGAAGAGGCAGAGGGCTACGGTGTTCATCAGGCCGCAGACAAGTGCCGGAACGTTGCGCGATCCGCGGAAAAGCTTGTCGGATATTATACCCGAAGCCACCGTTCCCACAATACCGCATACAGAGCTTACCGAAATAATGAGCGATGCATCGAGTGTGGTATATCCTTTCTGAGCCTCCAGATAGAAGACTCCCCATGAATTCACGGCATAACGGCTGATATACATGAATGCGCTTCCGAGTGCCAGTATCCATATCGCGGGATTCTTCAGCACGGCTTTCTGCGCGCGGTTATAATCGGCGGTTTCGTCTTTGACCGACTTGTCGGCCGATGCAGTGTTCTGATTCAGGAGGAAGCCCTGACTCTGCGGAGTGTCGCGCATAAAGAGCAGTATCAGCGCAAGGCCGACAAGCCCGATGATTCCGGCGCCGATCATTCCCCAGCGCCATCCGGCCCAGCTCACGAGCAGGGCAACCGTTATGAAGGTGATAGCCTCTCCGATGTTATGGCTCGCACTCCAGAAGCCGTAATATGTGCCGCGGTCGCGGTTGTCATACCAGCGGTTGAGCGAAACCACTCCGGCGGGCGCCCCCATCGACTGGAACCAGCCGTTGAGCCCCCATAGAATCGCGAACACGATAAACATGCCCGAGAAACCGAGAATGAGATTCACAATAGCCGTAAGAAGCAGACCGGTCGCCATGAAGCGCCGGGCATTGCATCGGTCGGCAAGGAAGCCGTTGGCCATCTTTCCTACGGCATATACAAAGAAGAGACAGGAGCCGATTATGCCGAGCTGAGACTCGTCGAAAAGCCCGCTGTCGACTATCGGTTTGCGCACTATATTCATGCTCAGACGGCACACATAATAGAGTGCGTAGCCACATGTGGCCGAAAGGAAGGTGGCCAGACGTATGCGCTTGAATTTCGACTCGGAAGTCTCGGCTTGTGCGGCGGGTGCCGACACGCGGTAGAAATCTATAATGCGCCCTGTCAGACCCTTCTTAGAGCCGGATCCAGTGATATCTTGAGTTTTCATAGGCTGTCTGTTGTCAGTCGTGAAGTTTTCTTGATCTCAGGTAATCGAGCACCATCTGAGGGCGGTCGGTCTGTATGATATGTGCGCCGAGGCGGTCAACGAGATAGCCCCAGCCATTGTTGATATCCTTCAGCGAAGCATCGTCGTCGTGGCCGCCGGCCATTGTGTCCCAAAGCGTATTATACCAAAGCAGGCTCTTCCCTTTGAGCATGGCGCGCATCTCGGCGGGACGCTTGTTGTCGTCGGAAGTGTAAAGGAGCTCGAAGGCGGTAGGCTTCAGCTCTTTCAGATGGTCTTTGATTGCCGGCACCGATCCTGCCGAATCAAGATTCACGATTGGCATATAGATTATTTCATCGAGAAAATCGCCATATTTCTCTTTGATCTGACGAGCAGGCAGCTTCCCTTTCATTATTATCTGGCGTTCTGTGCCCGTTTTCTTTGCCAGAGCATATACCAGGTCGAAATAACGGTCGGCCTTGTCGAGGTTGAGCATCACTCTTCCCCTGGTGGCCTTGAGCACCTGCTCGAGAGTCGGCACACGCTGACCGGTGCGGATATGGCAGCCGTTGCGGAGCTTGAGCTTGGCGATGTCGGCCCAGTCGGTGTCGCGGATTTTCCCTTTGCCCGTAGTGGTCCGGTCGAGCTTGGGATCATGCATGAGAATCAGAACGCTGTCGCGTGTGAGCTGGAGGTCAATTTCCACGATATCCACGCCCATATTGATGGCGCTGTTGATTCCCTCCATGGAGTTTTCGGGGAAATTACGCCAGTCGCCACGGTGTGAGGCCACAAGCACATTGGTGGTGTCGCGGTTCAGAAGCCTGTTGCGGATAGCCTCGGCCCGCGTGCCGGAAAATGCCGGCAGACAGCAGATGCATACAAGGAATAAAAGTGAAATCCTTTTCATTGGTTGAAGAAGTTAGGTTAGTTAGTAAGGTGTTGTCTGTGGAATCGCATTCGTGACCGCTGTTCCGCAATTTTCGTTTCGAAATTGATTTGAAACGGCGGGATGATGTTTATCTTTTGCAAATATACATTTTTTGTTTCGTTTTATGAAACCTTGGGGCCTAAAATTATGTAACAAAAATTATTATCTTTGCATTATGGAATTGATGACAGGCATAGATAAGGAAAATTTAAGGGCTGTTTTTAGCGATTGCGGAGCCTGTGCCGTCGGTTTCGCCGCCGCAGGCGAGGTGTCGCCGGAGTGGATGGAGAGGCTCGACAATTTCCTGCTCAAAGGGAACAATGCAGGCATGGATTACATGGCGAATCACCGCGACCTGAGGCGCGACCCGCGCCTGCTTCTTGATGGCTGCCGTTCGGTAATTTCACTCGCCTTCTCTTTCAATCAGCCTGTCAGCAGGGGCGCCGGTTCAGGCATCATTGCCTCTTACGCCTATGGCCGCGATTACCATAAGGAATTGAGATCGCGGATGCGGCCCGCGGCCCGGCGGGAGCTCGAAGCCCGCGGAGCCGCATGGCGCATTTGCGTTGACTCCGCGCCGGTGTTCGAACGTTTCTGGGCCGTCAGAAGCGGCATCGGATTCAGGGCCGATAATGGCATGATTATCGTGCCGGGGCACGGCAGCCGCGTCTTTCTCGCCGAAATACTTACTACCCTCCCCATCGAACCCGACACACCCGCCGCCGACATGGATTGCGGCCACTGCGGTGCATGCCGGCGTGCCTGCCCCGGAGGCGCCCTTTTGCCCGACGGTACGGTAGACGGGCGCCGGTGCCTGAGCTATCTCACAATCGAACACCGCGGCGAATGGTCGGCACCTGAGGCTCTCGAAACTATGGACACTCCCTGTGGCCGAAACACTATCTTCGGTTGCGATGTCTGTCTGTCAGTTTGTCCCCACAACCGCGATATCCCCTGCTCTCAAATTCCCGCATTCCTCCCGTCGGAGGCGATGATGAACCTTACTCGCGAAAGAATCCTCAGAATAAGCGAAGAGGAGTTCCTGCGCGATTTCGCGGGAACTCCTCTTATGCGTACAGGCCTCGAAGGCCTCCGACGGAATGTGACTCACAGGAAATGAATCACTTCCCCGCAGCCTCCTTGAATGCGTCCATTATGATTGTGGGGCGTCCTTTCGAGAAGGCTCCGAGCCGATAGGCTTCTTCGGCGTCACATTCGGGAGCCCAATAGAACACCCCTTTGCAGGCGCCGTCGGTGAAATCGCGCGACGCCTTTATGAGCGCGGAGATGAATTCACGACCGGGGAGCGGATTGCGGGCATCCACACCGGTCTCCACTATCATCACGTCCGTGCCGTATTTCTTCTTCAGATGGCGGATATTCTCAATGGTGTCCACGAGCGTCATGACATCGCTATGCTCATGTCCACCCTCAATGGCCCAGTAGGGATAGACGCTCATACCGATCTGGTCCCATACCACGCCGTTGCTCTTCAGCGAATCGAACACGCGATCGTAAAGATCACGGTCGAAACCGTTGTCGAGATGGATTATCACTTTCGCATCCGGATACACTTCTCTGACAGCCCTTATACCGGCTTTAGTCAGCGTAGCGTAATTTTGAGGATTCTCCTCGAAGCGCCCCATGGGCCAGAGGAATCCGTGAGTAGTCTCATTTCCAACCTGCACCCATTTAACGTTGATGCCGTTATCCTTGAGGAGCTGAAGCGTGGAGCGTGTATGCGCCGCCACGGAGTCGCATGTCTGCTCAAGGCTCTTGCCAAGCCATGCGGCAGGAGGATTCTGCTTCCCCGGATCGGCCCACCAGTCGGAATAATGGAAATCCACCATCACCGGCATATCGAGTGCCTTCGAACGCTTGGCCATTTTCAGAACATCCTGCGGCGAACAGAAACCATCGGTAGGATTCACCCATACGCGCAGACGCGTGGCGTTCATGCCGTAATCCTTCATCAGTTGCGTCGTTTCCGTGCGCACGCTGTCGCTGTTCATCACATATCGTCCGCGGGCCTCGTCGGCCGTCGTCCCGGAGATATCGCCCCCGAGCCAGAACGGCTCCGCGGCATTCGCGGCCACGGCCCCCATCACTGCGGCCCACGCCGCCACCAGTATCCTTTTCATGATATATTTTTTTGAAGTCTAAAGATAATGATTTTTTCAATCATAAAAAAACGGCCCGGAGGATTCCGGACCGTTTCTGTGATTCTTAGCGGACTTCGATTAGCCGTTCACTTTCTTCATGTGAGCGATGAGGTCGAGCACCTTGTTGGAGTAACCGATCTCATTGTCATACCAGGAGATAACCTTCACGAAGTTGTCGGTCAAATATACACCGGCGTTTGCGTCGAAGATCGAAGTGAGCGGGCAGCCGAGGAAGTCGGAGCTTACAACAGCATCCTCTGTGTAGCCGAGTACTCCTTTGAGCTCGCCTTCGGAAGCCTCTTTCATAGCCTTGCAGATATCCTCTTTGGTAGCGGGTTTCTCAAGGTTGCAGGTCAGGTCGACAACAGATACGTCGAGAGTGGGGACACGCATCGAGATACCTGTCAGCTTGCCGTTGAGAGCGGGGATAACTTTGCCCACTGCCTTTGCGGCACCGGTGGAAGAGGGGATGATGTTGCCGGAAGCGGCACGGCCACCACGCCAGTCTTTCATCGAAGGACCGTCAACAGTCTTCTGTGTAGCTGTTGTAGAGTGTACGGTTGTCATAAGACCCTCCTTGATACCGAACTTGTCGTTCAGAACCTTGGCGATAGGAGCAAGACAGTTGGTTGTGCAGGATGCGTTGGAAACGAATTTCTGGCCTGCATATGTCTTCTCGTTCACACCTACTACGAACATCGGGGTAGCGTCTTTGGAAGGAGCGGACATAACCACATACTTGGCACCTGCCTCGATGTGTGCCTGTGCTTTCTCCTCGGTCAGGAAAAGACCGGTCGACTCAACAACATATTCTGCGTTGACTGCGCCCCAGTTGATCTCTTTCGGGTCGCGGCATGCCGTAACGCGGATCTCTTTGCCGTTTACGATAAGGAGGCTCTTCTCCATATCATAGTCTACTGTTCCGTCGAAACGGCCATGCATTGTGTCATATTTCAGCATGTATGCCATGTAGTCTACAGGAAGAAGGTCGTTGATTGCAACTACCTCGATGTCATCTCTCTTGGTGGAGGCACGGAAAACGAAACGTCCGATACGGCCGAAGCCGTTGATACCAATCTTTGTCATGTTATTAATACTTGTTATATTTGGGTAAATTTATTTGGGTTCTTTCACTGCTTGTCCATAGGCTTCTCGCTCTTAGTTTGTGCTGACCGCCGCTGCGGATCGCACTAATTTTGACCGATTATTACCTGCTTTCAGGATTATGTTGCAAATTTAGCATTTTTTTTGCATTTTTGTGTCGGTTTTAAGCTTTTTTTGAACCATCCGGGCCACTATGCCATTATTTTAAAATGGACGGGCTTCGGTTCCACTCCGATATAACGTTCCACACCGCCCAATCGGTTGAATTGTCAGTATCTAAAATATATTAATATATGGGAAAGTTTCTGAATGATTTCAAAGAATTCGCCCTTAAGGGAAACGTGATCGACATGGCTGTCGGCGTAATCGTCGGCGGGGCTTTCGGCAAAATAGTAACCTCGCTGGTCAACGACATCCTCATGCCGGTGATTTCTATCATCACGGGCGGCGACGGTTATAAAAATCTAAAATATGTCATCACCGAAGGGCGCCCCGCTGCCGACGGTGTGGCCGCGGTGGAGGAAGTAGCCGTCAACTACGGCCTTTTCATCCAGAATATCGTAGATTTCATCATCATCGCATTATGCATTTTCATCGCTCTGCGCGTAACCATGAAGTTCATGCATAAAGAGAAAGAGGCCGAAGCCGAGGCTCCCGCTCCCGAACCTTCGACCGAAGAGAAACTCCTCACCGAGATCCGCGACATCCTCAGAGAGGATTCGAAAGCGAAATAATCCGGATTCAGATCGGGTCGAGGTTCTCGGCTACGCTCAGCACATCCAGGGCTTCGCTCACGGAGCCAATCTTATCGATAACCATAAGCCTCCGGCCGTTTACCTCTTTTACAGAGGCGCGCCGGGGGTTTTTCTGCATGTAGGCCAGTATCCGTCCGAATGCCGACGAGCCGTAATAGGCTTTGTTATCGTCGCCCACGAAATAGGCACGCATCTTGCCTCCCTTCAGCACCAGACGCTCTATTCCCAGACGACGCGACGCGCCGCGCAAAGGCACAACACGTATGAGTTCCTCGGTGGTGGCGGGTATCGCCCCGAAGCGATCACGGAGTTCAGAACGGAATTCCTCGATTTTCTCCGGCTGCTCCATATTGTCGAGACGGCGGTAAAGCGTGATGCGCTCATTCTCCTGCGGAACATATTCTGCAGGGATGCGCAGCTCCAGATCACTCTCGATGGTGCAGTCGGCGGTGAATTCCTCATCCTTGCCGGCGGAAACATCGGTGAAGGTGTCGCCGAACTCTTCGGTTTTAAGCTCTACCACCGATTCCTTAAGAATCTTCTGATAGGCCTCATAACCGAGGTCGGCGATAAAGCCGCTCTGTTCGGCGCCCAAAAGATTGCCGGCGCCGCGTATGTCGAGGTCCTGCATGGCGATATGAATGCCGGCGCCGAGGTCGCTGAAACTCTCTATGGCCGAAAGACGACGTCGGGCCACCGGCGTCAGCGGCATCCCCGGAGGAACAAGCAGATAGCAGAATGCCTTGCGCGAGCTCCGGCCTACGCGCCCGCGGAGCTGATGAAGCTCGGAGAGCCCGAAGTTGTGGGCGTTGTTCACGATGATGGTGTTCACGTTAGGCATGTCGATGCCGTTTTCAACTATCGTGGTGGAGAGCAGCACATCGTAATCGCGGGCCGCGAAGTCGAGAATGGCTTTCTCAACCCGCTCGGGAGGCATCTGCCCGTGAGCCGTGACGATACGTATACCCGGTATCAGGCGGCGCAACGTGTTCTCGATCTGCGCAAGGTTTTCTATACGGTTGGAGATGAAAAACACCTGCCCGTTGCGGCTGAGCTCGAAGCCTACGGCCTCTTTTATCACATCGTCGTCGAACCCGCTGACGTTGGTCACTATCGGATGGCGGTTGGCGGGCGGAGTGTTGAGTGAACTGAGGTCGCGCGCACCCATCAGAGAGAACTGCAGCGTGCGCGGTATCGGGGTGGCGCTCATCGTGAGCGTGTCGACATTCACCTTCAGTTGCTTGAGCTTCTCTTTTACGGCCACGCCGAATTTCTGTTCCTCATCGATCACGAGCAATCCGAGGTCTTTGAACTTCACCCCCTTCCCGATAATCTTGTGGGTGCCTATCAGTATGTCGATTTTGCCTTCCTCGAGGTCGGCGAGTATCCGCTTCACGTCTTTCGGCTTGCGGGCACGCGAGATGAAGTCGACGCGCACCGGGAAGTCTTTGAGACGTTCGGCAAAGGTGTGGTAATGCTGCATCGCCAGAACAGTGGTGGGCACAAGCACCGCCGTCTGCTTGCCGTCGGCCGCAGCCTTGAAAGCGGCGCGGATGGCTATCTCCGTCTTGCCGAACCCGACGTCCCCGCAGACAAGCCTGTCCATGGGACGCGCCGATTCCATATCGGCTTTCACGGCCTGTGTGGCCTTGAGCTGGTCGGGCGTATCCTCATAGATGAAGCTCGCCTCGAGCTCCTGCTGCATATAGGTATCAGGGGCAAAAGCATGTCCCTTCTCCTCGCGTCGCGCGGCATATAGCTTTATGAGGTCGCGCGCTATGTCCTTGACTTTTGTCTTTGTCCGCTCCTTGAGCTTGTTCCATGCGCCGGAACCGAGCTTGTTCACTTTCGGAGGCACACCCTCTTTTCCTCTGTATTTCGAGAGCTTATGCAGGGCATGGATGCTGACAAGTATGATGTCGTCGTTCTGGTAAAGGAGCTTTATCATCTCCTGCGGCGTCCCGTTCACGTCCGTGCGCACCAGGCCGGCGAATTTACCGATGCCATGGTCGATATGCACTATATAGTCGCCGATTTCGATCTGGTTCAGCTCGCGCAGAGAGAGAGCGAGTTTCCCGCCCCGGGCACGATCGCTCTTGAGATTATATTTATGAAATCGGTCGAATATCTGATGGTCTGTAAAGAAACAGTTCTTGCCGGCGCGGTCCACAAATCCTTCATGAAGCGTGCGGTCCACGGCCGTGAAGGCTATGCTCTCGCCGCGGTCCTCGAAAATATTGCGCAGACGCTCGGCCTGAAAGGGAGAGTCGCTGAGGATAAAGATACGATAGCCTTCGGAAAGGAATTTGCGGAAACTCTCCGAAATCAATTCGAAGTTCTTGTGATATAGCGTCTGCGGCGAACATTCGAAATCCATCGTGGCGTCGGCCTCGAAGCCGGGATCCATGCCGCGCGCCCCGAATTTGATGGTCTTCATCTGCGCCATGCGGGTGGCAAAGCGGTCATAGTCCACAAGTTTCTCCATCGCCTGAGGATCCCCCTCGTCGGCAAGCAGGGCCGAGGAGGAGAATGTTTCCTCCGTCACGGCTTTTACGCGTTCCAGCGTGTAGGAGGGGGAAACGCAATAGAGCAGAGTGGACTCATCCACGAATTCGAGCAGGCTCACGCCGGCGTCCCCCGTATCGGATGCAGCAGGTGGAATCACCGTGGCCGCGTCGAGGCGCGTCTCGCTGAGCTGCGTCTCTACGTTGAAGGTCCGGATGGAATCGATCTCGTCGTCGAAAAAATCTATTCGGTAAGGAAGCTCGCAGGAGTATGAATAGACATCGAGAATAGAGCCGCGGCGGCCGAACTGGCCCGGCTCGTAGACATATTCTGTCTCCGTAAAACCGAGTTCACGCAACCGCCCTGTCAGGTCCGACATGATATGCCGGTCGCCCTTCTTCAGTCTGATGGAGTTATCGGCTATCGTGGATGCGTCGGCCACTTTCTCGGCCAGAGCCTCGGGGTAAGTGACGAGATACCGCATCCCGCTCCCCTCCTCGGTCAGGGCGTTGAGGGCTTCGGTGCGCAATATGCGCTGGGCGGAGTCGGGCTGGCCGTATTTGATGTCGCGTTTATAGCCGCTCGGAAAGATTCCCACCGATTCGGGTCCTGAAATCTGGCAGAGGTCGTTATAGAGATAACCGGCGCTGTCGGCATCGTCGGTCACAATGATCGCCGGGTGCTTCCCGGGCTTGAGCCCGGCAAAAAGCATGGCCGGAGAACTTCCCTCCAGCCCGGTGAGAAGTATTCTCTTCGCCTTCCTGTCTTTAAGCAGTTTCTCGAATGCGGTCACGCGGGCGGGCGTGGCGAAAAGACTGTCAGCTTCCTTTAAAATCATTTCTTATTATTCCGGTTATTCCGGGGCTTCTCAAGCATCGCTTTATATTGCTCCGGATCCGACAATATCTGCCCGGCGAGCTTCATGGCTTTGTCGTTCTTCAGCTCATAGGCGGCCTTCCCTCTGTCGTAATAATATCGTCCCACGATCTCGCTGCCCAGATATTCCTCAATTTCAGAGCGGTGAGTGTCGAGGTCGCGCTCGAGGTCATGGGTCAGCAATGCTGCTATCTTGTCGAGTTCCTTCTCGGTCTCCTCGTTCATATAGCCTTCGTTCTTGGCCGTGGTGCGCAGTTGCTTCACGAGCTCTTCGCAGACTTTGTCATATTTGAAACGCGCCGGATCTATGCTCTTCTTAAAATCGGAATAGAGCGTATCGGTAATCTCGAACGAGGCAGCCGGGCCTATTTCTTTATTGGCTGCCGCATAGCGGGTGGCATAGTCGAATACCCAGTTGTCGGCCACAAGGTTATAGATGAGCCTGTTGACCGTGCCCCAGTCCACCGTGGAATCGGGACGCAGACCTCCGCCGTCGCGAACCTCGCGGCCATGTGCCGTCTTATATACGTTGGTAAGGCTGTCGGGAACGCGGGCCACCGACCCGTCGGCATTCCTGCGCGAATAATCTATAGCCTGGATGAGCCTTCCGGAGGGGAGATAGTATTTGGCGATCGTAACCTTCAGCAGGCCGCCGTAGGGCAGCTGCGCCGGATTCTGCACGAGTCCCTTTCCATAGCTGCGCGATCCTATCAGCACCGCGCGGTCCAGATCCTGAAGCGAGCCGGCCATGATTTCCGACGAAGAGGCGCTCCCCCCGTCGATGAGAACGGCAAGGGGCGTGTCGGGGAAGATGGGCGACCTCGGTGTTTTGTAAATGCGCTCCTGCGATGGATCGCGGCCGATGGTGCGCACTATCTCGGTGCCTTTGGGCACGAAATACCCTGTGATGTCAACGGCAGCCTCCACGAGTCCGCCACCGTTGCCGCGAAGGTCGATCACAATCCCTTTCAGCCCTTTATCCTCCTTGAATTTATCGAGCGCCTTGCGCACTTCGCCGGGCGTCTTGTCGATGAAGCTCGTTATGCGGACATAGCCTATCCCGTCGATAATCGTATCATAAGCCACGCTCGGCTCCTGCACCTTGGCACGCACTATCTCTATCACTTTCACACTGTCGGCGGCGTATGGCCGCTTCACCGTCACTTTCACCGGAGTGCCGGGCACTCCCTTCAGCAGTTTGGTCACGAATTCGCTCCCTTTATCGGCCACATCCACGCTGTCGACGCGCAATATATGGTCGCCGGGACGCAGTCCCCCTTTGGCCGCGGGACTCCCCTCCATAGGCTGGGATATGTAGGAGCCGCCGTCGCGCTCCATGATATAACTGCCGATGCCGCCGTATTCGCCGGTGGTGAGCTTCTGAAGCTTCTCCTGATCTTCGGCGGTGTAATACTCGGTGTAGGGATCGGTGCTTGAGAGGAAGGCGTCGATGGCGGCTTTGAAACTCTTGTCGACATCGATGGAGTCGACATAGTTCATCTCCACCTGCTTCACTATAGAGTTGAAGGTGTTGAGATTCCGCGCCAGCGCGGCGTCATGGCTTTTCTGCGCCGAAAGCGTAGCCAGTCCGGCGCACGCCAAGGCTGTCAACGCGAAAAGGGGAAGAGTGCGGAGCGATATGTGTTTTCTCATTTCTCTTTAGACTCGGGATGAGGATAGTCAATAGTGAAGTGGAGCCCGCGGCTCTCTTTGCGCTCCATGGCCTGACGCATGATCAGATAAGCCACGTTGATGATGTTGCGCAATTCGCAAAGCTTGCGGGAGGGCTTGCTGCACTTGAAAAGCGCCTCGGTCTCCTGATAGAGGATGTCGAGACGGTTCCAGGCCCGCTTGAGCCTCAGGTCGCTTCTTACAATCCCAACATAATAACCCATTATCTGGTTCACCTCTTTCTCCGACTGCGTGATGAGCACCATCTCCTCGGGATGGACCGTGCCTTCGTCGTTCCATTCGGGCACGTCGTTGCGCCAGTCGTATTCGCCGATATGTTCCATGGCGTGGCGGGATGCCGCGTCGGCATATACCACCGCCTCTATCAGAGAATTGCTTGCCAGCCGGTTGCCGCCGTGAAGACCGGTGCAGGAGCATTCCCCCACTGCATAGAGCCTCTTGATCGAGCTCTCCCCGTTGCCGTCCACCTTGATGCCGCCGCAAAGATAGTGGGCGGCAGGTGCTACAGGAATCATGTCGCGCGTGATGTCGATGCCTAAGGAGAGGCATTTCTCATATATGTTGGGGAAATGACGGCGCGTTTCCTCCGGATCCTTATGCGTCACGTCGAGATATACATGATCGGTGCCGTGAAGCTTCATCTCTGAGTCGATGGCGCGGGCCACAATGTCGCGGGGAGCCAGAGAGAGTCTCGGGTCGTATTTCTGCATGAATTCCTCGCCGTCGAGATTGCGGAGCACGGCTCCATAGCCGCGCATCGCCTCCGTAATAAGGAACGACGGGCGGTCGCCGGGATGATA
>URNY01000020.1 GCA_900549375.1 uncultured Bacteroidales bacterium
AGAGCCTCGCGCACCTTGCCGAGAGCCGCATGATAATCGAAATCATACGCCGTCGTGTCAGGCATTCCCGTCCAGAGAGTGATGTCGTTGAGCGATATACTGTCGCAGGCGGTGCCTCCGTAGACCACCCCTCCGAGCTTACCGTTGCCGATCACCAGCGCCTCCTCGAAATAGCGCGCCGGACGGTCATAATGCAGCGTGAGGTTCTGTTTCCCCGGATACCGGCAGCTTGCGGCATGACCCTTTCGGCCCGCAGTGGCTACTGCCGCGCCCGAAACAATGATAGCTGAAACAAGAATAGAAGAAATCGCTTTATGCATTTGCAGATTCATATTATTTGAGTTTATTCACGGTAAAAAAAACCGGTACGCCTCGGGGCATACCGGTACAAATATAATAAGAATCTTTCAAACGGAGAAATTGCCTTTTTCAGTCGTCATAGCGCAGGAAATTTCCCGCCTTGTCGAATTTCATGTCGACGCCGTTGGAGAGTTCAACGTCATAGCCGTTGCGCTCTTTCTCTATACCGACGATGCGCTGGCCCGACTGATTCCTCTTCACATAGTTGCTGATCTTGGCGGGAACGAAAGCGGCGGGAACGGATTTGGCCACGTTCACCTCTACGCTCTCCCAGTTGCCGTCGCGGTCGAACGAGATCTCCATGCCGTCGCTCATGATCACCTCATAGTCGCTGACGCGGCCGAAATCCTTGTCGATCTTCACCAGACTCACCTTAGCCTTGCAGTTCTTTGCAAGTACCGTCTGCGCCGCTTTAGGCAGCACTGAAGCGTCGTGAGCGTATGTATCTTTCGCCTGAGCGAAAACTGCTATTCCTAAAATCGCGGCAAACGCGAGTAAAAACTTTTTCATCTCCATTAATATTTAATTGTCCATTTATATGCTAACGTCCCCGCCCCGCCGATTGTTCACCTCCCGCACATCTTGCGCCTTTTCCCGGTTATAATCGGCAAAACAAACAAATCTTGCGCAAATCACCGATTATAATCGGCAAAACCTACAAATCTTGCACGAATTACAGATTATAATCGGCGAAATCTACAAGTTTTTTTTGCGAGCGTTGGAAGAGCCGCGGAGCGACTGCACTTCATGTCGCGAAATTTTTTTAATCCGCGGATTGATAGTAATTTTGCAGGCAAACAAGCAAACTATGATAAAGAATATACTTTTTGATATGGGCGGTGTCATCTTCGACCAGGACACCGACAAGGCGTTCCGCCGCTTCGCCGCCGCAGGCATCGACACCGACAGATTCCTCGGCAAATTCGGTCAGCAGGGTTTCTTCCTCGACCTCGAATTAGGTAAAATCGACGAGGCGGAGTTCTGCCGACGCATGGCCGAGGCCACCGGTCGACCTGAGATCTCCCACGACGAGGCGGCCGCATGCTGGCAGGGCTTCTACAGCGCAACCCCGCTCTATAAGCTCCACGCCCTCGACGAACTCCGCAAGAAATATCACCTCGGATTGCTCTCCAACACCAACCCGTTCATGATGGAACTCACCGATTCGCCGCGCTTCAGCCCGGAAGGGAGACCCATCTCATCCTATTTCGACTCGATGTTCCTCAGCTGCGAGATGAAGCTCTACAAGCCCGACCGCGCCATCTACGAGGAGGCGCTGCGACGCGACGGGATGAAGGCCGAGGAGACACTCTTCATCGACGACAGCCTGAAAAATGTGGAAGGGGCACGTCTCGCCGGACTCCACGGCCTCCATGTGCCCACAAATGCCGACTGGCGACCACTACTGAATAAATATCTGGAAACAGAATAGCGGAAGCGGACGCATCCGGGATGCGTCCGCTTCATTTTTCCGATGCAAAATGATTACTCGCCGCGGGCGGTGCGCGCTATCGGTTCGCTCATCGGAGAGGAATAGCTACGTGCGTAATATTCGCGGAGCTGCTTCTTGAGTTTCTTCACTACCGGAGCGTAAGCCGGATCGTTGGCGAGGTTATGGCGCTCCTGCGGATCCTTCTCATAATCGAAAAGCTGATAGCCGATCACCTTACCCTCGTCGAACGGCATATAGGTCTTGAATCCCTTCGTCCATTCCACAAGGCGATAGCGCGGGTCGCGGATAGCATATCCCATGATATCCTCCTCCAGCTCCTTGGCCTTCCCCTTGAGGTCGGTATCGGTCGAGATGGTATAGTTCTCGGTGGTGGTGCGGCTATACTGGCTCATCACATAATCCTTCACCTTCCGCTTCGGGTTGCGGAGCACGGGCACGAGGCTCGTGCCGTCGAGTTGCTGCGGATGCGCGGTGGAGGTAAGCTCGCAGACAGTGGGGAACACGTCGAGGAATTCCACCATCGAATCGGACTTAACACCCTTCTTCATTCCCGGCACCGATATTATAAGAGGTACGCGCGTGGCATTCTCGAAGTTCGTCATCTTGTTCCAGAGGCCGTGGTCACCGAGATGGTAGCCGTGGTCGCCATAGAGTATCACGATAGTGTTGTCGGTCAATCCCTCGCGGTCGAGCGCGTCGAGCACCTTCCCTATCTGGGCATCCGTATAGGATATGCAGGCATAATAGGCATGCAGCAGACGCTTCTGCGTCTCCCGGTCGAGATGCTTGGTGTCCTGATAGCTCTCGAAAGGAGGTATGTCGGAATAGCCCTTCACCTCAAGCGAGTTGTGATAGGCATACTCCACATCATCGGAGGCCATGTCCTGAAACTCGGCTACGGGCATCTTCTCGCGGTCGTACATATCCCAGTATTTCTTAGGAGCGCAGAACGGAAGGTGGGGTTTCTTGAAACCGACGCCGAGAAAAAATGGCTTATCCCCTTTCTTGAGGCGCCCGAGAGTCTTTATTGCCTCCTCGGCTATCACCCCGTCCTGATAGACATTGTCGGGCACATCGGCGCATTCCGTAGCCACGCGGCCGTTGGCCAATGCATAGGTGGCGCCGGGCGATTTTACATAGGGAAGGCTCCAGGATTTGGGATCGTCTTTCATCGTCTTGTCCTTAAGAGGATGATATACCTTTCCGACACCCACTGTCTCATATCCGTTCTCTTTCAGGGCTTGGGGTATCGTCACGATATCGGGATTGTTCTTACGGAAGGAACCCATGAGCCACCAGACGCCTGTATGGTCGGGGTTCAGGCCGGTCATAAGGCTCGAACGTGTCGGCCCGCTGAGCGCAACCTGACAATAGGCATTGCTGAAAACGGTGCCTCGCGATGCCAGACGGTCCATCGAAGGAGTATGCGCCAAGGTGTCGCCATACGCCCCGATCCAGGGTTTCATGTCGTCGACGGCGATCAGCAAAACATTCGGGCGGTCGTCGGTCCGCTTCTGCTCCGCCGGCTTACCCTCTGCTGCAAACGGCGTCAGAGCCAGGGCATTCACACCGCAAAGAAGATATTTGAAATTTTTCCCGTTAATCATGATGAGGTTCTAAAGTTTTTACTAAATTTGCACAAAGATAATGATTTTCTTCAAAACAAAACAAATTAAGCCAAATATTTAACCATGACAAAACTTAGACATATCATTCCACTGTTATTTCTCGCTTTTTCGTTAACCGGTGCGGCGCAGACTCTCGACACGGAAGCTCTCGCCGAATACCCCGCCGCCGTTCAGCGTCAGGTGTTTGAGGTGGCGCGTCATGTCAAGCTCACCGCCAATCAGCAGATAGCTCTGGCCGAAGCCGTCAAAAAGGAGAACAAGATGTTTATCGATGCCGTGAAAGCCAACGGCGGCGCGCTCACCGTCAAGAGCCGCAACACGCTCAATAAATCGCGCGAGGCCACACTCGCCTCTCTGCTCGACCGCGAACAGCTCGAGCAATACTATCGCGGAGTCTACGACGCAGAGGCCGATGCCGAAGGTAACCGCGTGGCCGACATGCTCCAGAAGAAATACAATCTCACCGACCAGAACTGGAAATTCATCCGCGTTGCCTTCTATAAGGCGGCCCTCGAATCGAAGGTGATCCGCAAGGTGATGGCCGACTCCCCGAAGAAGGCGGAGAAGAAGATAGCCGAAGTCCGCGCCGAGCAGATGCGCTCCATAGAGGAGAAAGGCGGACTCCGCGTCAATCCCGACATGTCCATCACCTGGCTCCGCGAATTCGACCCCAACAAGCTCCACCGCTAATCTCCCTCACGTAGGGACGTGCCTCCTGCACGTAGGCCTGGAAAATATAAGAAAATATATCAGGAACCCGATGTAAAGGACAAATAATACTTTTCCAAGTCCTCTGAGTGCCTTTCTTTTTCTGGAATTTCCGTGGTCAGGCGCAATAGTCCACGCAGGCGCGCTCGACCACGTGTCCCTTCACCAGACCGGCGGCGGCCACATGCGCCGGATGCTTGGCATATACAGCCACATCCTCCATCGTAGGCACCACAGCCGTCAGCACGAGGTCCCAGCACTCGGCGGGATTACCGTTGAGGCCGACCTCGATGCTCTCCAGACATTCTATCTGCGCGGGGAGTGCCTCTAACGCAGCCTTGAAACGCTCGCCGCATTCACGGCGTTCGCCCTCCGTTCCGTCAAAACGGAACATCACTATATGCTTCACCATCTTTCCGCTCTTATTTATCAAGTTTGGCCAGACAGGCTGCTACATTGTCGCCGATGCGTTTCTGAAGGTCGCCGCAATCGGATGCCGGCTCGAACTTGCGACCGGTGATGTGCTCGTAAAGCTCTATGTAGCGGCGGCTCACCTCGTTGCAATATTCGGGAGTCATCTCCGGAACTTTCTGACCGGCCTTACCCATGAAGCCGTTGGCGATGAGCCACTGGCGCACAAACTCCTTCGAGAGCTGACGCTGTTCCTCGCCTTTCTCGAAACGCCCCTCATAACCCTCGGCATAGAAATAGCGCGACGAGTCAGGAGTATGGATCTCGTCGATAAGGATCACCTCGCCATCCTTGATACCGAACTCATATTTGGTGTCGACGAGTATCAGGCCGTGACGCGCCGCGATCTCCTGACCGCGGGCGAAAAGCGCAAGGGCATATTTCTCAACTTTGGCATACACATCCTCCGGCACGATTCCGCGGGCGATGATCTCCTCGCGCGAGATATTCTCGTCATGTCCGGCATCGGCCTTGGTGGTCGGCGTCAGGATAGGCTCGGGGAGTTTCTGATTCTCGCGCAGACCCTCGGGGAGTTTCACGCCGCAGATCTCGCGGGCTCCGGCCTTATAGTCGCGCCATGCAGAACCGGCGATATAGCCTCGCACTATCATCTCGATCTTCAGCGGCTCGCAACGATAGCCGACAGTCACCATAGGATCGGGAACCGCCACTTTCCAGTTCGGGACAATGTCTTTGGTGGAATCGAGGAAGAACTCGGCGATCTGGTTGAGTACCTGACCCTTATAGGGTATTCCCTCGGGGAGGACCACATCGAACGCCGAGATGCGGTCCGTAGCCACCATCACAAGATATTTGTCGCGGATATCATAGACATCGCGCACTTTGCCGTGATACACACTCTTCTGACCTTCGAAATCGAAGTCGGTTTGTTTCAAGACTTGCATATTGTTTCTATTAAATATGGCGCAAATTTATCTATATTCCGCAAAATCTGCAAATATGCGTGCCCGAGTCCCGAATATTTTTTATAATTTAGGAGCATGAATTATGACACGGACGAAGACCTCGACTATGGCATAACGGCCGAACCCGAGGTGGCGATACAGATCAACCGGGAGCTTAACCTCGCCCGGCGCATTGTCGAAGAAACCGGCAGCAATCTCTTTCTGACCGGAAAGGCGGGAACCGGCAAGACAACCTTCCTCCATCGCCTGCGCCGCGACTCGCGCAAGCGCATGGTGGTGCTCGCCCCCACAGGCGTTGCGGCCATCAACGCCGGCGGCATGACAATCCACTCCTTCTTCCAGCTCCCCTTCTCCCCCTTTATCCCCGGACAGGGCTTCCTCGGCGAGGAGAAACGCTTCTTCCGGTTCAGCCGCGAGAAACGCCGCCTCATCGCCAGCATCGACCTCATCGTGATCGATGAGATCTCGATGGTGCGCCCCGACACGCTCGACGCCATCGACTCGATGCTTCGCCGCTTCCGCAACCCTCAGCTACCATTCGGCGGCGTCCAGCTCCTTCTTATCGGCGACCTCCGCCAGCTCGCCCCGGTGGTCCGTCCCGACGAATGGGAATATCTCCGACCGCATTACGCTTCTCCGTATTTCTTCGAAAGTGTGGCCCTCCGCGAAGCGGGATTCGTCACCGTGGAATTGCTCACCATCTACCGCCAGCAGGACAGCGATTTCATCTCGCTTCTCAACGCCGTGCGCGACGGCAACGCCGGCCCCGACGTGCTCGGGCGTCTCAACGCCCTCTGCACGCCCGGCAAGCAACCTGACGACGACAAGGCCATCCGCCTCACCACCCATAACCATATCTCCGACCGCATCAACGAGACGAGGCTCAGCGCACTCCCCACCGCCGAGCAGACATTCTATGCCGATGTTTCCGGCAAATTTCCCGAATCCTCATATCCCGCCGATGAACGCCTCCGCCTCAAAAACGGCGCCCGCGTTATGTTCATCAAAAACGACACCGGCGCCGAACGCCGCTATTACAACGGCATGATCGGCACCGTCACCGCCATAGGCGACGACACAGTGACCGTGATGCCCGACGACGGCCGGGAAGAGATCGAAACCGGATATGTGGAATGGGAAAACACCGTATATGAGATAGACCCCGACACGAAAGAGATAACAAGGCGCCGCGAGGGAGCCTTTTCGCAGATTCCCCTCCGTCTGGCATGGGCCATCACCATCCATAAGAGCCAGGGACTCACTTTCGACCGCGCCGTGATCGACGCCAGCCGCTCTTTCGCTCCGGGTCAGCTCTATGTGGCCCTGAGCCGCTGCCGCTCGCTCGAAGGTATGCGCCTCGAAACGCCGCTGCCCCCGTCGGCGGTGATAATCGACAAGGATGTAAACTCCTTCATCGACCGATCCAAAGCCTCCGCTCCCGATGAGTCTACCCTCGCCATGCTGCGCGATGAATATTTCCGCAGGCTCCTCCGCGAACTCTTCGACTTCGGCCCGCTGTCGAGAATCTTCTCCGATTTCACAAGAAACGTGCTCGAATATGTGGCTCCTATACATCCCGAACTTTTCGACCGCTACCGCGACGCCGAGAAAAGGATGAAAGAGCGGATAGCCGCCGTCGGCAACCGCTTCGCCGACCTCTATGCCTCCCGCCGCCTCGACTCCGACGCCGTCGGCGCCGACGAACGCTTCATCGAAAAGATCTCCGGCGGTTGCCGTTATTTCCTCGAAGAACTCGTGCCGATATCGCAGTTGTGCAACGAGACACCGCTCATGCTCGACAACGCGCTCTATGAGCAGCGCCTCGCCAAGGCCGCCGACGCCCTTGAATTCGAAATCAACATCAAGCGGTATATCCTCCGCGGACTCGCCCAGGAACATTTTTCCACCCGGTCCTACATGAAATTCAAGGCACTGGCAGTGCTCGACTTCGAAGAGGGAGGACATGCCGGAGGCAACACCCTCGAAAAGAAGAGGAAGATTCCGAAAGAGAGGAAGCCGAAACGTCCGAAAGGATATTCGGAAAGGGAAACGCTCAAGCTCTACCGCGAAGGGAAAACTATCGAGCAGATCATGGAAGAACGCAACCTCGCCCTCTCCACCATCGTGGGCCATCTCGTCAAGATGAGCATAGCCGGCGAACTCCCGCTCACCGACCTCATCGATCCCGGAGAAGCCGAGCGCCTGAAAAAGCTCTACGAAGAATCCGGTGCCACCGACCTCCGATCATTCAAAGAGAAAGTCCCGACGGAAACCGATGGGACCAAGCTCTATGTCTTCTACGAAGCCGTTATCTGCAAGAAACTGCTTTAGAACAGCGGCAATGTCGAATTCGAGTCCATGTATTTGGCCTTGAAATCGCTGTCGCTCATGCAGAGCATCATTATGCCCTGAATCAGCGTCACAATGCTCCAGAGCCCGCACGTCACGATGCTGAGAAGTATCGTGATGAATCCGCCGGCAACCTTCCCTAATACGAAATACTGCACGCCGAGCGAACCCACAAGGATGGCGCAGATTCCGCAGATTGTCTTCTTCGAGGAAACCTCCGCGTCCCGGGCATATGCATAGCCCGAACGGCGGTACATCTCCATAAGCTCAGGGTAAGTGTAAAGCGGTGCCCAGGCGCCACCGTCCCGGCTGACCGGAGTATCCGGAGTGATGTTATAGGCAAGCATCTGGTCCATGTTCATGGGGCCGACAGGGGTTCCGTTGACAGTAATGTAATAGCTCATAATTATATAGTTTTAGAAGTGCTTTTGAATTTAATTGAATTTAAGAGAGAGAGGATAGGAGTGAGGAGTGAGGAGTGAGGACTGAGAGAAGAGGAAGAGAGTGGTTTGAGAAGAGTGCCTCAATCATTAGGCCCATTACTCCCATTAGGCCCATCAGTCCCATTCTCCCATTACTTCCATCATTCCTGCAAATTTAAATTAAATTTGCGATTTTTTTGCTAACTTTACGCAAAATAAATCTTTCCTGATGTCTGAACAAAACGATTCTTTCGATCCTGTGGACCGGCTGTCCGACTCCACGGCCCCGCAATCCGAATCCTCCACTCCGCTCTCCGAACGGCGCACCGCGCTCTCCGGAATGTTCCGCGACTGGTATCTCGAATATGCCAGCTATGTGATTCTCGAAAGGGCCGTCCCGCATATCGAAGACGGTCTCAAGCCCGTGCAGAGGCGTATACTCCATTCGATGCAGACCCTTGACGACGGCCGCTTCAACAAGGTGGCCAACATAGTGGGCAACACCATGCAGTATCACCCCCATGGCGACGCCTCGATCGGCGACGCCCTCGTGCAGCTCGGACAGAAGGAACTCCTTATCGACACTCAGGGAAACTGGGGCAACATCCTCACAGGCGACTCCGCCGCCGCACCGCGATATATTGAGGCGCGACTCTCAGAATTCGCCATCGAGACGGCTTTCAGCCCCAAAATCACCGAATGGGTCCCCTCCTACGACGGCCGCAAGAAGGAACCCGTAACCCTTCCCATGAAGTTTCCGCTTCTGCTCGCTCAGGGCGTCGAAGGTATAGCCGTGGGCCTTTCATCAAAGATTCTACCCCACAACTTTAATGAGATAATCGACGCCGCAATCGAATATCTCCACGACCGTCCCTTCCGCCTTCTCCCCGATTTTCAGACCGGCGGATTGCTCGACGTCTCCAAATACAACGACGGCGGCCGAGGGGGATCTGTCAAGATCCGCGCCAAAATCGAGAAGATCGACAACAAGACGCTCGCCATCACCGAGCTCCCCTTCGGCAAGACCACATCCACCCTTATCTCCTCCATCCTCTCGGCCATGGAGAAGGGAAAGATTAAGATAAAGAAGGTCGACGACAACACGGCTGCTACCGCCGAGATTCTCGTCCATCTTATTCCCGGGACATCCTCCGACAAGGCCATCGACGCCCTCTATGCCTTCACCGACTGCGAAGTATCGGTCTCCCCCAACTGCTGCGTAATCCGCGACCGCAAGCCGGAATTCCTCAACGTCTCGGAACTCCTCCGCTATTCGGTAGACCATACGCAGGAGATGCTCCGTCAGGAACTCGACATCAAGCTCGGTGAAACACGCGAACAGCAGCTCTTCGCCTCCCTCGAGAAGATTTTCATCGAGGAGCGGATGTATAAGGACCGCGAGGTAGAGCAGGCCCCCGACATGGAGACAGCCATCCGCCGCCTCGACCGCCTCTTCGACCCCTTCAAGGAGAGCTTCTTCCGCGCCGTCACCGACGATGATCTCATCAAGCTCTGGGAAATCAAGATGGGACGCATCCTCAAGTTCAACAGCGAGAAGGCCAACGAGAAGATCGCGCGCCTCGATCAGGAGATTGAGCGTCTGAACTATGACCTTGAGCATATTGTGGAATACACCGAGAAATGGTATATCCACTTGAAGGAAAAATATGGCGCCAACTTCCCGCGACGCACCCTCATCCGCAGCTTTGACTCCATCGAGGCCACGAAGGTGGCCGAAGCCAACAAACGCTTCTACTACGACGCCGAAGGAGGCTTCATAGGTACCGGCCTCAAGGACAAGGAATTCCTCTTCACTTGCTCCGACATCGACGACATACTCGTGATCTACCGCGACGGCACCTATAAGATCGTGCGCGTGCAGGAGAAACTCTATATCGGCAAGAAAGCCATCCACATAGGTGTCTTCAAGAAGGGAGATAAACGCACCATCTACAACGTGATCTACCGAAACGGCAAGCGCGGAAACTCCTATATGAAGCGCTTCTACATCACCGGCCTGACGCGCGACAAGGAATATAACATCACAAAGGGCGTGGAAGGCTCCCGCATCGAATGGCTCACCTGCAACAACAACGGCGAAGCCGAAACCGTGAAGGTCGCCCTCAAGGATGAGCCCAACGAGTCCGGAAGGCGTCCGCGCAACCTCGAGCTTTTCGTAAACTTCTCGGAACTCGCCGTCAAGGGGAAGGAATCGCTCGGCAACCTCGTCACCAAATATCAGATCAAGAGCATCACGCTCGAAAAGCGTGGATCAAGCACCCTCGGCGGCCGCGAGGTATGGTTCGACCGCGATGTGCTGCGCATCAACTACGACGGACGCGGCGAAAGCCTCGGCATCTTCCAGGGCGACGACAAGGTGCTCGTAATCACCCGCGACGGCGAATTCTTCACCTCCACTTATTCCGACACCAACCATTACGACGACAATATCCTGCGCATCGAGAAATTCGACCCGCACAAGATATGGACACTCGCCCTCAACGACGCCTCCCTCGGTTTCCCCTACCTGAAGCGCTTCCGCTTCGAGGTTTCTGCAAAACCACAGCGCTTCGTCGGCGCCGAACCCGAATCATCCGTGATTCTGCTCACCGACACCCCGTTCGCCCGACTGCTCGTGGAGTTCGGAGGAAACGATGCGGTGCGTCCGGCGCTCGAGATAGAGACGGAGGACTTCATCGCCGTCAAGAGCTTCAAGGCAAAAGGTAAACGCATATCCACCTATGAGATAGCAGGCGTCAGCGAGCTCGAACCCACCCGCTTCCCGGAGCCGGAGGAGGAACCCGCCGAGGAGCCGGAATCATCCGACATGGTTTCCGAACCGGATGAGGATAACGATGCCGGAGAAACACCTGCCGAAACAACCGGATCAAGCGAGAAATCGCTTTTCGACTTCGATTTTTAAAAGCCATGATTAAAAAGATATATCTTGTTGCCCTGTCGCTGCTCGCGCTTTTTGCCGCTTCGCCGGCAACCCGTGCGCAAGAGCTTTCGCGACCCGTCACGCAGCAATACCGCCTCGAGATCGGGCGCGGCACAGCCATCTCCACCTATCTCTCGCCGCTCCGCTATACAGGCACGGCCATCTCCTTCAGCGGCCAATGGTCGAAAGCCTCGCAGTGGAGCCCGGAAAACCTCGTGATGAATTTCGAAGCGGCCGTCAACATGCGCGATATGCTCAATCCTGCCCATACTGCCGCGATGATAGGATTCGACGGCATGTTCGCCTGGGGTATGGAATGGCGCCGGCGACTCCCCTACGGGCTGCAGGTGACGGCCGGAGGCTCCCTCGACATCAACGGCGGTTGCCTCTACCTCCCCCGCAACGGCAATAACCCGGTGACGGCCCTCGCCTCCGCTGGCCTCGACATCAACGCCTCTCTTTCATGGCGTTTCAAGATCGGCCGACTCCCGATGCTCCTTTCCGACCGGGTGCGGATTCCTTCACTCTCCTGCTTCTTCTCCCCGCAGTATGGCGAGACATACTATGAAATCTATCTCGGCAACCACCGCGGACTCGCCCATTGCGGCTGGTGGGGCAACAATTTCGGAATCGACAATCTCCTCTCCCTCAAACTCGATTTCGGACGCACGGCCATGGAGGTGGGTTATCGCTACGCGCTCGGCACCTCCCACGCCTGCGGGCTCGACACGCGCGTCGGGCGCCATGCTTTCGTGATCGGCATCATACCCCACGGCCTGGGCATCAAGCGCCGCGCCGACATCAACTCTTCATTATATTGATTTCCGAAGCCAACAGTATGAAAAACAGAATACTATCCGCAATACTCGCAATAGCCGCGCTCGCGGGCCTTACGGCATGCCACGATGTGACGGAATATGCCGACGACCCTTACGGCAATTTCGACGCTCTCGCCGACATTGTCGGCAACCGCTATTGCTTCTTCAAGGAGAAGGATATCGACTGGAAGGAACTCTGCCGCCAATACCGGGCGCAGATCACTCCGGAGACGCGCCAGCTCGAGCTTTTTCAGATCTGCTCCGAACTTCTCGCCCATCTCGAAGACGGCCATGTGAACCTCGCTTCGCGCTTCGATACAAGTTATTACCGCAAATGGTGGAGCGACTATCCTCAGGATTTCAACCTCCGCACCCTCCAGCAGTACCTTGGGTTCGACTATATGCAGACCACAGGCATCAGCTATAAGATGCTCGACGAGGATATAGCCTATATGTATTATCCCTCGTTCTCTTCGCCGGTGAGCGCCACCAACCTCGATTATATTCTCGCAATACTCTCGCAGTCAAAAGGATTGATAATAGATATCCGCAACAACGGCGGTGGAATGCTCTCCAACATCGGCACGCTCGTGGGCCGCTTCATCACCGAGAAAACACTCGGCGGTTATATCCGTCACAAAACGGGACCGGCGCCGGATGCATTCTCCGACCCCTATCCCGTGGAATATGATCCGGCCGGCGATAAGCGCGTGAACTATCTCGGCAAACCTGTGCTCGTGCTCACCAACCGCTCATGCTTCAGCGCGGCCAACGATTTCGTATCCGTGATGAAAACGCTGCCGCAGGTGCGCATCGTCGGTGCCCGCACCGGCGGCGGAGGAGGTCTCCCCTTCTCCTCCGAACTTCCCAACGGCTGGTCTGTGCGCTTCTCGGCATGCCCCATCAACGACAGCGAGGACCGCACCACCGAGTTCGGCATCGAGCCTTCCCCCGGTTGCGAGGTCCACTGCACCGATCAGAGGCTCGCCGACGGCATAGATGATATTCTCGACTTTGCTATAGCCCTGCTCCGCGCGCAATTCCCGCCGGAGCCCGACAAGCAATAACAGCCCCAGACGCCCCTTAAGTTTTAAGGAACAAGCTTTCGATATTTGCCGGTTTACTCTCCGGCATATGCATGCACAGTGGCGCTCTCCACATCCACGCCGTAACGCTTGGCGAATTTCAGGATGTTGCGCGCCAGACGGGGTTTAAGCTCCTCGGGGCAATAACGGAAATATGCCTCGGCGGCTCTCACATGCGTGGCGTCGGGCATCGGATACTCCCTGCGCTCGGGAAGACCGAACATCGCATCGGGTAATTCTTTTCTCTCTTCAGTGTCTAATATGTCGTTCATAGCAGTAAAATTTTGGAAATCGGTTTTTCCCGGATTGGGATTTTCCCGTTCTCATTCGTAATATATAATAGGAACGCCTCAAACTTCCAAAGGTTCCCCGAAGAAATAAATCTAATATATATGTGGACATTTAATCCGATACTGAAAACTACTATCTGGGGCGGCGATAAAATCGCCGGCTTCAAAGGCATTCAGACTGATCTCACCGAAATCGGCGAGAGCTGGGAGCTCTCCGGAGTCGAAGGTTCCGAATCGGTGGTGGCCGAAGGCCCCGACAAAGGGAAAACCCTCAGGCGCCTGATCGATGAATATGGAGCCCGGCTCATGGGAGAGAAGAACTTCGCCCGCTTCGGCAATCGCTTCCCGCTGCTTATCAAATTCATCGACGCGCGAGAGGACCTTTCCGTGCAGGTGCATCCCGACGACGAGATTGCCCGACGCCACGGTCAGCCCAACGGCAAGACCGAAATGTGGTACGTGCTCAGCTCCGAGAAGGGCGCACGCCTCGCCAACGGTTTCCGCCATCCCGCCGACCCGGCCGACTACGAGCGGCTTGTCGAGACCGGCGAGATCGAGGATGTGCTCAATTTCAATACCATCCACAAGGGCGAAACTTATTTCATACCCGCCGGCCGGGTACACGCCATCGGCAAAGGGGTTTTCGTAGCCGAGGTGCAGCAGACCTCCGACGCCACCTATCGCCTTTACGACTACCACCGCAAGGATAAGAACGGCAACGAGCGCGAACTCCACACGGCCCTCGCCCGCGAAGCCATAAACTTCAACGACACAGCCGGCAACAAGGTGGAATATACTCCCGCCATGGATATACCGGTGAACCTTGTGCGCAGCCCGTTCTTCACCACCAACCTGCTGCGCGTTGACCATGAGCTGATGCGCGACTACCGCGAATGCGACACTTTCGTGGTGATAATCGCCACCGAAGGCTCAGCCACAATCCATTGCGGCGACCGCCTGCAGAAGCTCCGCCACGGCAACACCCTCCTCATTCCCGCCTCGGCCCGCGGCATCACCATCGTCCCCGACGGCACCTTCTCCGCCCTCGAAACCTACATCAAATAGTATACTGCGCGATACAATCATGCCGCGCACGTAGGGACGTGCCTCCGGCACGTATCAATGAGAAAGATTGTCGCGGAGCGACAGCACGGCCTGTTAACCGCGTACAGCCGAGGGCGTTAGCCCGAGGTTGTGCGCGGATTTGCGATATACACCCTCTCTGACACATGCCGGAGGCATGTCCCTACGTGCGAACCGTGGTGAAGGACGATTGACGGCAGCTCATTTTTTATATTAATTTTACTTAAAATTTTCAAAACGAAATATTCTTTTGCAAAAATTTGCACTAAACGAAATTTTATCTTAAATTTACCGAAAATATTTGGGAGGCGAAAGTTCGTCTCACGCCATATCATATTAAAGGTTAAATACTTCGATAGCTAATCCACAACAATAACAAAGGCCGCGTCGGAAACGGCGCAATGCTAACCTTAGAATTAACAGAATTACCATTATGACAAAGAAACTGATTTGTCTATTGCGTCCCGCGCTGATTATCATGGCCTTGGGGGTCATCGCGTGCGGATGTTCCAAAGACGACGGTCCGGACGCCCCCGATTCCGGCGACAACACTGAAATCAAAATCACCCTCCCTGCATCTGTGGATGTGGTCAAAGGACAACCCTGCACAATTACCCAGCAGAACGGAACAATCAAATCCTCCGACCTTATCTACCTTGAAAAAGACGGTACCCTGATTGCCTGCACAATTACAGAAGCCACCGACGATCATTTCACTTTCAACCTCCCCGCGAACTTCACTTCCGGCACATACCGGATGCATGTCAAGCGCGGCGACCGCGACCGTGTCTTCTTGGGCTCGATAGTGATCAACATCGTGGAGCACTCCTTCGACCTCAAGCCGGAAACCACTGTCTACGGCGTCGTTGAGTCGGAAGAGGGTCCCCTCGCCGGTGTCGTGGTCAGCGACGGCGTGGAATGCGCCGTCACCGATGCCGACGGTATCTATCAGCTCGCCTCGAAGAAGGAGAACGGATACGTATTCGTCTCCATTCCTTCCGGTTACGAGCCCGACCGCAAGGGAGTTTTCCCCGACCATTACCGCTCGCTCATCGGCGGCGCGGCTCCGGAGAACCACTCCTTTAAATTCAAGAAAGCAGACCAGACAAACTATCGCCTCATCTTCATGGGCGATATGCACGTTGCCAACCGTTCGGTCAACAACGACCTCGCGCAGTTCAAGGCCGTTTCGAACGACATCAACAACTATGCGAAGAGCCTCTCCGGCAAAGTCTACGGCATCACGCTCGGCGACATGACCTGGGACCTCTACTGGTACTCTTCGAAATATAACCTCGCCGACTACGCAAAGACTATCAACGAGCAGATTCCTTCGATACCGATCTATCATACGATCGGCAACCATGACAACGACATGAACGGCGCAGGACTCTTCGGAGGTTCGGGTGCCAAGAACCCCTTCTGCGTCAACATCGCTCCCCCCTATTATTCCTTCAACATCGGCGGCGTACACTATGTGGTGCTCGACAATATCAACACCTCGAAATATGTGCTCAACGGAGGTGAAAACAACCGCGGCGACGATATCATGGAATGCGGAAAGCTCTATGACCCCCAGTTAGCTTGGATTGCCAAAGACCTTCAGTATGTAGACAAATCCACCCCCATCGTAGTAACAATGCACGTGCCTATCCACGACTGGAGCCAGAACGCCTCCGGCTTCTCCAAGACAATGGCCGACGCCGACAAGGTTCTCTCCGCGTTCGAAGGCTACAATGTTCATTATGTCACCGGCCATACCCACCGCAGCTATAACGTTGTTCCGGAAGATGCAGTGACCGCCGGACGCAACATCTACGAGCATAACCTCTCCGCCCTCTGCTCCGACTGGTGGTGGAGCGGCAACCTCACCCCGGGATTCCTCCAGGCCACCGACGGCACGCCTGCCGGCTACGGCGTATGGGAAGTATCGGGCAACCAGATGAAATGGATCTACAAATGCGCCGGCAAACCGGAAAGCTTCCAGTTCCGCGCCTACGACCTCAACGAGGTCAGTGTGACGCGAGCAGACTGCAAAGTGCCCGCCGCACTCTCGGCCGAATATGGAAAGATGATTCAGGATTATGACGGCAGTCAGAAAAATGTAGTGCTCATAAACGTATGGGGCATGAACTCGCGCTGGAAAGTGAGTGTGAAGACCGCCGACGGTCAGCAGCTCGCCGTGACCCGTGTCAGCGCCTACGATCCCGTGCAGCTGGTGGCCCACACCGTGAAACGCTTCGACAAGGCCGACGCTTCCGCAAAAAGCGCTCCGATCGGAACCGTTCAGAAACGTCATCATTTCTTCAAGGCCACGGCTCCAGATGCCGACACCGACCTCGTGATCTCCGTAACCGACGAATTCGGCCACACCTGGACCGAGACGATGCAGCGCCCCATGAAATTCATCGACGGCAAAGGCTCCGACGGATATCCAAAAATTGCAGATTCCTATAAAATCAGCATAAAATAACCAATGGAGTTTTTTTAAACGACTTCAATCTGAAACAACACGTTTACTTCACTAATACCTACCTTATGAAACAAGTCAGCAGACTAATTCTTTTGATGGTGACCCTACTGGCAGCCCTCCCCGCCTGGGCGGCGACACGCCAGGTGACGGGCACCATCACCGACGAAGCGGGCGAACCGCTGGTCGGCGCAAGCGTTATGTTGGTCAACTCCCGCACGGGATGTATGGCCGACATCGATGGCAACTTCTCGCTTCAGGTGCCCGAAGGCGCCGCCCAGCTTAAGATAGCCCTCATCGGCTATCAGCCACAGACAGTGAAAGTGGCCGCCAACCAGAGCAATGTCAAGGTGGTTCTCAAAGAGGACTCTCAGACGCTCGACGATGTGGTCGTTGTCGGTTACGGCACGCAGAAGAAGGTGAACCTCACCGGTGCCGTGGCATCGGTCGACGGCAAGAGCTTCGAGGACCGTCCCGCAGCAACCATCTCCAACATGCTCCAGGGCTCCGTGGCCGGTCTTAATGTGACCACCACTTCCGGTCTTCCCGGTTCGTCGCCCAAGCTCAACATCCGTGGTGAGGCCTCCATCAACGGCGGTTCTCCCCTCGTGCTGATCGACGGCTCCATCGGCGAAATCGACAATGTGAACCCCAACGACATCGAAAGCATCTCCGTACTGAAAGACGCTGCCTCCACAGCTATTTATGGTACGCGCGCCGCCAACGGAGTCATCCTTATCACCACCAAAAACGGGAAAGGCAAACCGCAAATCTCCTATTCTTATTCGGGAGTTGTGCAGATGCCTTACAATAACCTCTCTTTCGTGAGCGACTATGCCCGCTATATGGGACTGGTGAACGAGGCTTGCGACAATGTGAATACCAAAGGCATCTTCTCGCAGGAAAGCATTGACCGCTGGAGGGCTGCTTCTGCCGATCCGAACGGGTTGAACGAGCACGGAGTACCCAATTACGTGGCTTATCCCAACACCGATTGGTTCGACGAAGTATTCGACACCGGATATTCGCAAGAGCACAACCTGTCTGTCTCCGGCAGTTCGGAGAAAGTGAAATACATGCTTTCATTGGGCTATCTTGACAATCAGGGAGTCATGAACCGCTGGAACCTCGACTCAAGTACGCAGAAAATCAATTTCCGTACCAACCTGGAAGCCAAGATAGTGAAATGGATGACTGTCGGCACCCGTCTCTACGGACAAAAGCAAGATTACGGGATGGCTAATATCAGCAACGGATTCAAGTATCTCTATCAGACCACTCCGGGTGTATACCCCGGCGAACCGAACTACTGGGGACGTGCCGCACTGGCCAGCGAAGAATCTTCCAATGCCAATAATATCTTCGGTCAGATGGCAGGAGCCACCGGTTTCAATACCGTCTGGCGTCTCAACGCATCAGTCTACGGAATTATCACTCCCTATAAAGGGCTCAACATTGAAGGTACATTCAACTATTCGCCGACATTCACCGACAAGTCTTCTTATAGCCGCCAAAATGGTTATTGGGACTACGTCACCGACCAGCGTGTCAGTGAAAGCGCGTTGGAGAACGCTTCCATCACCAATACGAGTGCACGCACCTGGCGTCAGAGTGCCGAAATACTGGTACGCTACAATACAACTATCAAGAAAGACCACGACCTGGGCGCACTGTTCGGATATTCCGCACAGGAATATTACAGCAAGAGCTTTGCCGTTTCCCGTAAAGGCGCTACGGACTGGACGCTGAACGAATTAAGCACTTACGAGACGCTCGTCAGCTCTTCCAGCTCGGCACCCGCCAAATGGGGATTGCTCTCTTATTTCGGCCGTGTCAACTACGGATATAAAGGACGTTATCTCTTCGAAGCCAACCTTCGTGCCGATGCCTCCTCCCGTTTCGGTGTGAACCAGCGTTGGGGATATTTCCCCTCGTTCTCCGGCGGATGGCGTATCTCAGAAGAATCATTCATGCAGGGAGCATCGGACTGTCTCTCTAACCTGAAACTGCGTGTTTCCTGGGGAAAGACAGGTAACAACTCAACGGGCAACTACGACTGGCAGGCAAACTACGCCACAGGCAATGTCGTAATCGACGGTGAAGGAACCAAAGGACTGGTACGCAAGAAACTAAGCAACGACAAGCTGCATTGGGAAAGTACCGCTACCACCGACATCGGACTTGATTTCGGCTTCTTCAACAACCGCCTGACGGGTGAGATAGACTATTATAATAAGTATACTTCGGACATTCTCTACCATCCCGAACTCTATCTTTCGATGGGTGTTGTAGGCTCTGCTCCCGAGAATCTGGGTGAAGTGCGCAACCGTGGTGTTGAATTTACCCTCAACTGGAACGACCGCATCGGAAAAGATTTCGAATACCGGGTGGGTATGAACTTCTCTTTCAACGCCAATAAAGTAATGAAGTTCAAAGGCGAACTCCAGAAATACTGGACGTATGATGCGCAGGGAAACAAAGTGAGCTATGTCAATAACTTTAGTGATGTGTCTGAATCCGGTTTCGGAGGTTACATCTGCGAAGGCCGCCAACTTGGGGAAACCTATATGTATAAGGTGTACAGAGGTTCCGGCGAAGGCTATACCGGAGGTGCGGTGGATATCCATGCGGGGCCGAAGGACGGAATGATACGTACGAAAGAAGATATGGTATGGGTGCAGGCCATGATTGACTCCGGTTATTCGTTCGGAGGAATGAAGACAGTTGCCAAAGACCAGCTTTGGTATGGTGATATACTCTATGCCGACAGCAACGGTGATATGAACTACGGCGATACCAACGACCGGGATTTCTCCGGACACACCAGTGTCCCGAAATTCAATCTGGGTTTCAACTGTGCTTTCTCTTACAAGAACATTGATTTCTCCATGTTATGGTCGGGAGCTTTCGGGCATTACCTCAACTGGAATACGGATTACTACAACTCGACACTGGTCAGCCATGGATATGGCATTATCGAGCATATCGCCGATAACCATTACTTCTTCGATCCTTCCAACCCGGACGATCCGCGTACCAACCAGTGGGGCAAATATCCCCGCCTGACATACGGTACTACCTATAATAACAGAATCCAGAGCGACTGGAACGAATATAAGGGCGACTACTTCAAGTTGAAGAATATCCAGATCGGCTATACGTTGCCGCAACGGATTTCCAGCAAGTTCTTTGTTAATAAGCTCCGTGCTTTCGTGTCGATGGACAATATCCTGACGATCACCAGTTATCCGGGACTCGATCCGGAAATAGGAACTGCCATCGGTTATCCGTTGATGCGTCAGATCTCTTTTGGCGGACAGATTACCTTTTAATGATGTAGAACTAAAAAACAGAATCTGATATGAAAAAGATATTAATGATTTTAACGATGGCGCTGGCGGCTACCTCCTGCATGGATATTCTCGATGTGGCTCCGGAAGACCAGATTGCAAGTGAAAACATGTGGACCACGGAAGAGCTTGCCGACAAGGGAATGGCAGGACTCTACTTCCCGTTCTATGCTACCCAACTCTCCTCTACCCAGCTTCGCCGTGCCGACGGACTGAACCGTCAGGGAATCGAAGCTATGAGCTTTGCAACCGATTATTATTCCAACAACTATCCGGTGGAACTGCTTTCGCTGGCCACCAAGCCTGCCAATGACTTTCAGGTGTGGTATGAATGGAAGTTCTGTTACACCATTATCCATGCGTGTAACGATGCGATTGCCAATCTGCATAAAGCGGATATGAGTGCTAATAAACTGGCGCGTTACCAATGCGAAGCCCGTTTCCTTCGTGCTTGGGCGTACAATCGTCTGAATATGCTTTATCAAGGTGTCCCCGTTTATCTGGAACCTATCAATAACGAAGACTGTACCCGTGGCCAATCTTCGGTGGATGAGGTATGGCAAGTGATTCTGGATGATTTGACGTATTGCATCAACAATCCCGACTTCCCCAATAACACGCTGAATGAAAACTACGGCCGTCCTTCTAAAGGTGCCGCTTATGCTCTGCGTGGTATGGTATATATGTGGAAGAAGCAATACAAGGAAGCAGGCAACGATTTCAAAGAAGTGGAAACGTGTGGTTATGGCTTGTGGACAGGCGAATATGCCGACTTCTTTAAATATGAAAACGAAAAGGATAAAGAAATGATCTTCTCGCTCCAGTTCAGCGAAGAAACCGGTTATTGTGATAACATTCAGCAAATGACCGGTGCCCGCGATACGTATGATGGCTGGACGGAAATAAAACCTTCCGCAGACTTTGTAGATTACTATAAGAATGCAGACGGATCGGACTTCAAATGGTCGGAAGTAGACGGCCTGCAAGACTGGGACTTGCTGACTCCGAAACAGCGTGAAATCTTCTTCTGCCGTGACGGACTGGAATCCATGTCCTCACAAAAGAATGCGCTTATCAAACGGGTAGGCGAAGATATCTATCAGAAATATTACCTGAACAGCGGTAATGAAGCCCGCATCAAAAAGGCGTATGACAGTCGTGACCCGCGTCTGCAACAGACCGTCGTCACTCCTTATGTGGCAGTGGACTGCTACAAACCTAATTATGCAGGAGATGCCAACCAAATCGGTAAACAACTCCGTTGGCCGTTGAAGGAACAGGGCACGAATGGTGGAGACTTCTGGCTCGATAAACGTACTTCTGCTTTCTACTGCTATCGCAAGTACAATGAGTTTGAGAAAGGCCGTTTGATTAGCCGGAGCCGTTGCCATACCGACTGGCCGTTGATTCGCTATACCGATGTACTGTTGCAGTATGCCGAAGCATTGGCGCAGACCGATCAGTTGGGAGAAGCCATCCGCCTGGTGAATAAAGTGCGTACCCGTGCCCACATGCCTGCACTGACAGAGGGCGGAAGCGGCCCGTGCGCAGTGAACGGAAAGGAAGACATGCTCGAAAGGATACGTTATGAACGTCGCGTGGAATTCTGTCTGGAAGGAATCAACTTCTTCGATGAAGTACGTTGGGGAACCTACAAAGAAACCAAATTCCAGGGGAAAGACGTGAATGGCGGCAAGTCCTGGTGGGGCGATATGGTAGAGTATAACTGGTATTACACCGATTACATGTGGCCGTGGACTGCTCCTATCTCTGAAACGCAAAAGAACCCGAACCTGACTAAACGAAGCGGTTGGGCGTATTAATCATAAAGATTTGAATAAGGATGAAGAAAATACTTTTACTATTACTCATTTTTGTATCCGGTTGCACGGGTGTAGTTGCGCAACAGTTTGATTATGGCAAGATAGCGCCTCATCCCCGGTTGTTATTGCCGGCGGGAGGAGAAGAAGCCATCAGGAAAGCCATTGCGGAGTATCCCCCGTTGGCCACTGTTCACCAACGGATTATGGAACTTTGCGACCGGACACTTACGGAACCACCTGTGGAACGTATCAAGGAGGGCAAACGCCTGCTGGCGATTTCGCGCATCGCATTGAAGCGTATCTATTACCTCTCATACGCTTATCGTATGACGGGAGATCAGAAATACGCTCTCCGTGCGGAACAGGAGATGCTGGCCGTTAGTCATTTCACCGACTGGAACCCTACTCATTTCCTGGATGTGGGTGAGATGGTAATGGCATTGGCTATCGGTTATGACTGGCTGTATGACTCTTTGCAGCCCGACACCCGCCGGGTGGTGCGCGAAGCAATCATCGCGAAAGGGTTCGACGCGGCAAAGAACACCCGTCATGCCTGGTTCTATACAGCCAAGAATAACTGGAATTCCGTATGTAATAGTGGATTGGCGTATGGCGCGCTGGCTCTTTTTGAAGAGATTCCGGAGGTATCGAAAGGCATCATAGAGAAATGCATGGAGACAAATCCGAAAGCGATGGTAGGTTATGGCCCCGACGGAGGTTATCCCGAAGGGTTCGGATATTGGGGGTACGGGACAAGTTTTCAGGTAATGCTCATTGCTGCGCTCGAAAGTGCTTTCGGCACAGACAATGGGCTCTCCCAAGCCCCCGGCTTCATGGAATCTGCCCGTTTCATGCAGTATATGACAGCTCCGAGCGGAGACTGTTTCTGTTTCTCGGACTCTCCGGTGGAGGCAGAGTGTAATATGATGATGTTCTGGTTTGCAGGCAAGGCGAAAGACCTTTCCCTGTTGTGGATCGAACGTCAGTATCTCGACCGCCCGGATATGCAGTTTGCCGAAGACCGTTTACTGCCCAGCCTGATGGTGTTCTGTTCACAGCTCGACCTGAACCGGATCGGAAAGCCGAAGAAAAACTTCTGGTTTAACCGTGGAGATACGCCTGTGTTTATCTACCGTGGCGGATGGGACAGCAAGAAAGATACCTATCTGGGAGTGAAAGGAGGTTCGCCCTCTACCTCTCATGCACACATGGATGCCGGGTCGTTTATCTTCGAGAGAGACGGAGTGCGTTGGGCGATGGACTTGGGGATGCAGAGTTATATCACACTCGAAAGTAAGGGAGTGGACCTGTGGAATATGTCGCAGAACGGACAACGCTGGGAAGTATTCCGGCTAAGCAATATTGCTCACAATACGTTGACGATTAACGGAGAACGCCATTTGGTAGAGAGCAATGCCCCGATCATCCGTACTTTCGAGTCGAAGAAACAGAAAGGGGCGGAAGTGGACCTGTCGAGTGTGTTTGCCAACAGCGTGAAGAAAGCCGTCCGCACCGTGATATTGGATCAGAAAGACCATCTGGAAGTGACCGACCGGTTGCAGACGGGAGACAAAGAAGCTGCCGTATCCTGGATCATGGTCACTCCGGCAGAAGCCAAAATTACAGGCAAGAACCGGATGGAATTAACCAAAGACGGACAACGGATGCTATTGACGGTAGATGCCGATACGGAAGTAGAAATGAAAACCTGGTCGAACGTGCCCCCGCATGAATATGATTTCCGCAATCCGGGAACCATCCGCGTGGGCTTTGAGACGGTGATTCCTGCCAATCGTGCCGTGCAACTGAAAGTACGACTTATTCCTTTGAAGTAGTAATACAAATAAATTCATTGAACCATGAAAACGATTCTTTTTAAAACAATCATCATAGCTTTCTTTGTAGGAACAGCCGTTAGTTGTTCCGATGAAGATGAGAACAGATTCCGTCCGGGATCTACCCATGAGAAACCGAATCCCACGGAGCCGGAGGGCGGATTGGATTATTCCAAACTGACCGCGGACAATCATCCCCGCCTGTTGATGAACGCCGAGGCCTTCACTGCGTTGAAAGCCAAAGTGGATGCTAATTCGAGTGCCAATCTGACCTTGCTCCATAATACCATTATGGGGGTATGCAACAGCAAAGGGATGAACGCCACGGCACTGACTTATAAATTGGATGCCAGCAACAAACGTATTCTCGATGTATCCCGCGATGCGTTACTGCGTATTTTCACCTGTGCTTATGCCTACCGGATGACCGGCGATGCCAAATACCTGACTAAAGCGGAAACGGATATGAACGCTGTCTGCAACTTTCCCGACTGGAACTCGAAACGCCACTTTCTCGATGTGGGCGAAATGGCTACGGCTGTTGCGTTCGGCTACGATTGGCTCTACAACGAACTAAGCGCAGCCACCCGTACAAAAGCGGCCAACGCACTGTTGAAGTTTGCCTTCCAACAGGCACAGAACAAGAACTGGAACCTCAACTTCTACGAAGCCACCAACAACTGGAACCAGGTTTGTAATGGCGGACTGGTCTGTGCGGCACTGGCTTCTTATGAAAACAATCCTTCCGAAGCAAAGGACATGATTGAAAAGGCATTGGAATCCAACAAACCTGCATTGGAAGTGATGTACTCTCCCGACGGCAACTATCCGGAGGGCAGCGGTTACTGGTGTTACGGCACGCTCTATCAGGTATTGATGCTTGCCGCCCTCAACAGTACGCTCGGCACGGATAACGGGCTTTCCGATACACCGGGATTCTCTAAAACGGCAGAATATATGCTGTATATGACAGGCTTGAACAGCAAGTTCTTTAATTATTCCGACTGTGCCCCCTCCTCTACTGCGGCATTGGCTT
>URNY01000021.1 GCA_900549375.1 uncultured Bacteroidales bacterium
GCTGATGGCGAAAACCGGCCGATACCGAAATCAAATCCAGAATATTAACCAACCAAAACGATAATCAAGTTCCGGTTTTCTTTTATCCGGAAATTCTTTCGTAAACAACCACAGTTCTACAGATGGACAAGAACACAATCAATGGCCTTTTGGCAATGCTGGCCGTCTTCATCCTCTTCATGTGGCTCTCGCCTAAAAACAACACAGAGAACGAGCGCTCCGCGCAGGAGGAGCAGACCATTCAGGGCACACCCGTGGCCACTACGCTCGACTCGCTCACGCAGCAGGAAAGCGAATGGCTCCGAAGCAATATAATTGAAAACGGCGTTCCCGAGACTCTGGCAGATTCCACCCGTGCCTACCGCCTGGAGCAGGGTCCCGTAAACCTCACGCTCGCCGGCGATTCCGTATGGGGAACTGTTGAGGTAGAGGGGGAGAAACTCGCCTGGGGCGACCTAAGCTCTCCGGCAGCCGCCACAAAGATAGGCATCAAACGCCAGCGCAAAGCCATCGACATTGTGCGTCAGGCTTCCATCTCACTCGGAAAATATGGTCGGTTTTCGCGCTTCCTGACAGGCACAGACTCCAAAGTGCGCCTTGAAAACGATGTGCTCAGCCTCGACCTAAGCGCCCGGTCCGGCTCCATAACTCGCGCCGAACTCAAGAAATACGACACCGAATACTCCTCCGACGAAACCGCCAAGACAAAGAAAAGAGTGGTGATTTTCGAAGGAGATAAAAACCGCTTCAATTTCCAGCTCCCTCTGCCGCAGGCAGTGGAGACCGCCGACCTCTACTTCACGCCCCGTCAGCTCAACGACTCCACCGTGCTCATGGCTCTCGAGCTCACTCCCGACGCCTATTGGGGAATCGAATATACGCTCCCTAAGGGGGAAAGCTATGTGGTGCGCATGAGGGTGGTGCAGAAAAACATGGCCGCCATCGTGCAGAGCAACGCCCGCAACCTCGGATTCAACTGGCAACAGGATATCCACCGTCAGGAGAAAGGCCGCATGTTCGAGGAACGCAATTCCGGCCTCTATTATAAATTCGCCGGCGGTTCGGTCGAGAATCTCTCCGAAGCCAAGAACGACAGCGAGGAGCGTCAGGCAAAGATCCGCTGGATAGGTTTCAAAAACCAGTTCTTCTCAAGCGTGATGATAGCCGACCGTCCGTTCAACACAGCTGATTTCTCCTCGAAAGTGCTGAAGGGTCAGGACTATCTCAAGAGCCTCTCGGCCGAAGCCGTTGTCAACGACTACGACTGGAATGCGGAGAACCCCGCGTCGTTCCATCTCTTCATCGGCCCGAACCTCTATCCGCTGCTCTCGCATCTCGACAAGGAGATCAACGCCGGCGAGAACCTAAGCCTTACGAAACTCATCCCGCTCGGATGGAGCATCTTCCGCTGGATCAACACCGGCGTGGTGATCCCGATATTCACCTTCCTCGGCAAATTCATCTCCAACTATGGAATCATAATCCTTCTGCTCACTCTATTCATCAAGCTCGTGCTCTTCCCCCTGACCTACAAGAGCTATAAGAGTCAGGCCAAGATGCGCGTGCTCGCTCCCGATATCAAAGCCATCAACGAGAAATATCCGGGCAATGAGAACGCGATGACACGCCAGCAGAAGACAATGGCTCTCTATTCGAAAGCCGGAGCAAGCCCGATGTCGGGATGCCTGCCGATGCTTCTCCAGATGCCTATCCTCTTCGCAATGTTCAGCTTCTTCCCGAGTTGCATCGAACTGCGCGGCCAGAGCTTCCTCTGGGCCCACGACCTCTCCGCTCCCGATGCCATCATCTCCTGGAGCGGCAACATCCCGCTGGTAACCGAATATTTCGGCAACCATATCTCGCTCTTCTGTCTGCTGATGACGGCCACCAACATCATCTATACCTACATCAACATGCAGAACCAGCCGAGCACAATGCCCGGCATGAAGTGGATGATGTATCTGATGCCCGTGTTCTTCCTCGTATTCTTCAACAACTACGCCGCCGGCCTCTCCTACTATTATTTCCTGTCGCTGCTCATCACCATCATCCAGACCTACGCATTCCGCTATATCATCAAGGAGGAGGATGTGCGCAAGGCAATGGCCGAAGCTGCCAAAAAACCGAGAAAGAAATCCGGTTTCATGGCTCGCCTCGAGGAGATGCAGCGCCAGCAGCAGGCCATGCTCCGCGAACAGCAGAAAAAACAGCGCGGCAGATAATTGCCGGCGACGGACCCGCGCCCGCTATCAGCGCGGCTTGAAATATGAAACAGCTCAGAGTAATACGCGTGTTTCTGGCGGCTCTCTTCTTTGCCGCCGCATCAGCCTATCTCATGATCGGGCCGCGTGTGCATCCGCTCGCTGCGGTCTCCTTCAAGAGTCAGGTTGTGCTCTCCGCGGTATCGGTCTCGATCGGTGCCGCTCTCGTATGGCTCGTGCTGACTTTCCTGTTCGGTCGCATTTATTGCTCAACGGTATGCCCCATAGGCACACTCTCCGATATATTCATCTGGCTAAGAAGATATATTCCGCGACTCAACCGGCCATTCTCCTTTCGTCCGCGACGCGTATGGTCTGTCCATGTGCTCCTCGGATATCTGATATGCCTCACCACAGGACTCGTGGCTGTGCCCTATCTTGTGGAGCCATGGAACATAATGCGCAACATCGCTTCGGCCGTCAACCCCTCGGCCGTAGAGACAACCTGGATCGCGCTCGGACTGGGCGCAGCCACAGGCATTGCCGCCGGAATCATCTCTCTCCTTCTTATCGCCGTATGGTCGGCACTGGCAGGGCGCGGCTTCTGCACCGATTTCTGCCCGATGGGAACAGCCATGGGACTCCTCCACGAGCATACACTCTATCACATCGAAATCGACCCGGACCGCTGCACATCATGCGGTCTCTGCGAGGATGCCTGCAAGTCGCAGTGCATAAAGATTGTGAGCCGATATGTCGACAATTCGCGATGCGTCCGCTGTTTCGACTGTGTGGCGAAATGCCCCGAGGAGGCCATCCGTTTCCAGCAGAACCGCAACCGGCGCGTAACGCCGCTCATGCGCAAAGTTAAAAAATCCACTCCATAATTTCCGCTCCATGAAAACATATCTCGACCTGTTGCGACATATTCTCGCCGACGGACACCGCAAAGAGGACCGCACCGGAACCGGCACGATCTCCACCTTCGGCTGGCAGATGCGTTTCGATCTCTCCCAAGGCTTTCCTCTTCTCACCACCAAGAAGGTCCACCTCAAAAGCATCATCCACGAGCTGCTCTGGTTTCTCAAAGGGGATACCAACGTGAAATACCTCCAGGAGAACGGTGTGAGGATATGGAACGAATGGGCAGGTCCCGACGGCGACCTCGGCCATATCTACGGCTATCAATGGCGCTCATGGCCCGACTATTCCGGAGGACATATCGACCAGATCTCCGCCGCCATCAACGATATCAGAAACAATCCGGATTCCCGACGCATAATCGTGAATTCCTGGAATGTGGCCGACCTCGGAAACATGAACCTCCCTCCTTGCCACACTTTCTTCCAATTCTACGTGTGCGAAGGGAAACTCTCGCTGCAGCTCTATCAGCGAAGCGCCGACTGCTTCCTCGGAGTGCCTTTCAACATCGCCAGCTATGCCCTGCTATGCATGATGACAGCCCAGGTCTGCGGCCTGCAGCCCGGAGAGTTCATCCATACCCTCGGCGATGCCCACATCTACACCAACCATCTCGATCAGGTGCATGAACAATTACGCCGGGAACCGAGAGCGCTTCCGAAGATGCGTCTCAATCCCGACGTAAAGGACATTTTCGATTTCAAATACGAGGATTTCACTCTCGAAGGCTACGACCCCTGGCCGGCCATCAAAGGAGTTGTCAGTGTCTGACAGACTGCGTATGCGTTGATTCGCGAAGCATTATCTTCGAGTCGAGCACCACTTTCTCTCCCGTTTCCTCCGTCGAAAAAGTGATTTCCGCATCCTTGCTGTCGATACGGTTCAGCAACAGCTCGGCAGCGCTGCGGCCCATCTCCTCATGAGGAGCGTTCACAGCCGTCAACGGCGGATACAACATCTCCGAAAGGGGCGATCCGTTGAAACATGCCACCGACACCTGATCCGGTATGGCTATTCCTTTCTGACGCAAATGGTTCATCACGCCTATGGCAACAAGCTCGTTGTAGGTAACGACTCCATCGAATTCAATTCCCTTATCCAGAAGCTCGCTGATAACGCGCTCGCCGTCGGCCGTGCTCAGCCCGGCCTCTACTGTCAGCTCACGGGGAACCTTGATTCCAAATTTTTTCATCACATCGTCGTAGGCGCGGGAAAACGACTTCATCTCATTGCTGAGAGAGGGGCCCTTGATATTCACTATCCGGCGGCGTCCGGCGCAGACTATGTGGTCGAGAAGGAAAAACGCCTTGTCGTAGCTGTTGATGCCTACGCACGGTGCATCAACCCCCTCGAGAGAATCCGGAAAGAATACAAGCGGAATGCCTTTGTCGAGCAGGCGCTTGTACTCCTCTATGTTTTCGGCGCAATGGCAATGCTCTACTATGATACCGTCGAGCAGGCTATGCTCGAGCATGCGGATATAACCGCGCTCAAGCTCCGGATTGTTGTCTGAGTCACATGTCACAACATAAATTCCTCTCTCCTGCATCACTGCATTGATCCCTTTCAGCACCCTCGACGCATACGGGGTTATCATTTCGTTCACAATCACTCCGATTGTATTGCTGCGGCCGGTCCGAAGATTGGCCGCAAGAATGTTGCGACGATAGCCCATCTCGCGAGCAGTTCTGAATATGCGAGATTTCGTCTCGGGACGTATGTTCTTATCATCGGCAAGCGCACGTGAAACGGTGGAAACCGACAGATTCAGGTGCGCCGCTATATCTTTTATTGTTACACGTTTCATTTGCTTATCCGTAATAGTTGACATTGGTAATTGAAGAACCCCTCTCTTCGCAGCCCGTACAGGATATTTATCGACCACTCGAATCAGGGCGTGACCTTCCTTGTGCGCAAATATAATATCTCAAAATCTATTATGCAACTTTTTAGCGTATTTTATTCATAAAAATTTTGCATACGTTTCACAACGCCCCTATTTTAGAACGTTTGCAATTTTTAAAACGTTTCTATATGCCATTTTTCTGCTCTTTTATAATTTTTTTTTGCTTTCCTTCGCGAGATAATTATATTTGCATTGCCGGATTGATCCGTGGCGGAACGACCGGCACTTTCATAGCATCAAGTGCCAAGCAAGTGATAAGAAGAATCTAAATGGATAATTAGGTGTAAATAAAATTAGGCAACTGATAAATCAGTTTATTAAAGCGCAGATGGCGGAGGTGTCGTGAGACATCTCCGCCATAATTTATATATATTGGATAATTTATATATTGGATGGTTATAGGACCTCTGATTTTTACGTATACATCCCCGTTCAGGAACCGCTTTGCTGTTCGGCCTGTTTGATCATGTTGGAATCGGCCGTGATGAAAAGCTCTACCCTGCGGTTCTGTGCTCGGCCGGCGGCCGTGCTATTGCTCGCGATAGGGTCGTTCTCTCCTTGGCCCACAGCTTTGAGACGCGTCGAAGGTATACCGTGGAGTTCCAGATAATCCACCACGGCCTGCGCGCGTTGCAGAGAAAGACGTTGGTTAAGCTCCTCACTTCCCGTATTGTCTGTATAACCGATCACGGTAACATCCGTATTGGGGAACTGCTGAAGATTATAGGCCACTTTCGAAAGCGCCGCCTCTGCTTCGGCTGAAAGAGTATGGGAATTGGTGGCGAACAATACCGAATTGCCGAGCACGAGCTTGATGGCATCGAGATTGTTGCTGTCTTTCACCGTCTGCACGATATATGTGGTGTCGCGTTTGGAAGCAAGCTCCTTCACGGAAGCGAGTTCCTCTTCAAGCTGTTTCTTCTGCCTGTCCATATGGTTGCCGACAAGGGCTCCCGTTCCGGCGCCTAAGGCGCTCCCAACAAGAGCGCCGATCCATGTGCCCCGGCCGCCGCCTATCAAGGCGCCGATTCCGGCACCTGCGGCCGCGCCGGCGGCTCCTCCGGCCGTTGCACCCTGTCCTGCCTGCGACATACCGTTCCAGGTGTTCTTCAGCGACGTACACCCGCCAAACAGAAACGCCCCGCACAACACTAAGGCTGTCATCTTTGATAGTGTTTTCATAGCGTTAATTTTATTATGATTCTTTTCGGTTTTATCTCTCGTTCAAGGCCTCGAAATAGCAGTCGGCAATAGCGAGCCATTCCTCAAGCGTGCCCTGAAGGGTATAGCCCTTCACTTCTTCAGGGTCGCCGAGCTCGCGGGCGGCGACATCATCGGTGAGCGTCACCACAACCGGGGGCACGTCTACACCATGCGTATAGAAATCAGTGAGATGGACAGGAGCACGATCCTCCTCGACGGCATAAAGACGCCCGTTGGCATGATAAAGACCCGTCACCCTCACGGTCCGCTCCTTACCTGTCTTTTCACTGCGGTGTAGTATCTCGGGAATGAAATGGAAACCGGCGCGGGAATTATCCCAGAGTATGGCTCCGATCTCTTTCTGCTGCATATCCTCGATAATCTTCTGTTTGGCCTGGTCGAGCAGTCCCATGGCCTCTTTCATTGTGTTTTCCATAATATATATTTTTTATTGTGTTGATTCAATTCTCTGAAATCCCGTCAGTTCTCCTCGGCAGCCGCAAGCGATTTCTGCCAGGCCGCTTTCAGCTCGCTCCATTCAACCACCTCTCCTTTCTCGGGCAATGGACTTATATTGCGCCCGTTGAGACGAAGCGAGGCATATAGTTTACCGCTCTCCGAACGGAGTATGATGATTGCCAGATTCGCCGCGAGCGGAGTGATACGCTCAATACGCCAATGATCCTGAAGAGTGTCGTAATCGTCGCTTATAATATAACAACCGGGAAGCCGCATAAGCGAAAACAATGGCAAAAGAGTTTCGGCATGTCCGAAATAGCCGTGCATCCTGACAGATCCGAGAGTTTCTCCGGGGGCAGTGCAGTTGTCTATGTCAGCGATGATACGTCTCAGCAGCGGAGCCGTGGCCTCTCCCGCAATGCCCGAAACGGCATTGATATTGTTGCGCAGATAATGGAGCACATTCGAGGCCTTCCAGCACGCCATATATTCCTCCTGGCTCATCCACTCGGTGGTGGGAGCGTCGATGCCCGAAGCCCGGCAGGCCTGCATCAGCCCGTACATGTCCATTGTGAGATGCCGCAGTCGCGATCGGCGCATGTCATAATCGGCGGCAAGCAGCCGGCGCGCCGGAGCATCCGGAACATGCTGGCGAAGATATTCTTCGTAAACCTCCTTCCATGCTCCCGACTTGCGGTAGGAGGCATATTCGCGATCAAAGGAGAAACAGCAGAGCAGGCTGTCGTTCTGCTTTCCCGACGCGGTGTAAAGCTCAAGATCCTGATGCGGGATTTCGAGGGAATGCAAAAACTGATCCATCGTCATTATCACGCGGGGCACCGAGGTAGAGATAGCCCTGACCTCACCTTTTGCCATCAGTTCCGGAAACATGCGGGCCATATCGGCTCCGAGAAGCTCCTCTTCGGATATGCCGACGGATGAAAGCAGACCCCAGCGTCCTTCGGTGCGCGCCACTATATCCCCCATCATCTTGAAGAAGCGTTCCCCCTCGGGAGTGAGTTTACGCTTCATGGCAGCCGCGTAAAGTGCTTTCTGGAGTTTCTCGATCTTTTTTGGCCCCGACAGAAAGCGCGACCCGTGACGGGCGGTATAGCTCACAAACACCGGCGTGAGCGTGTCGCCCCAGGCCTTCACAGTGTCGCATGCCGCGAAATCATAGGGCATCATCGACCCGTCGCAATAAGCGGGCAGCGGTTCGTAAACAGCGCCACAAGCCTGCTGATTCCGGAATGCTCCCGAAAACAGCAACACGCCTGCAAGCAAAAATGCTGATATTCCTCTTTTCATATCCTTATAATAATTCAAACGTAAAAATTGTTTAACGCTTCCCGGCTTCATTATTAAATCTCATTAAAGAATAAGGCAACCGGAACGAATTCAAATTTAATCCGAAATTTTGATTTACGGAAATTTTATTAATTTTGCGATTTATAACAAAACAAAGGTTTTTAACAAAAAGTATGACACTCATCGACGGAAAGCAGACTGCAACCGATATAAAACGCGAGATTGCCGAAGAAGTTGCGTCCATGAAGGCCCGCGGAGAAAGAGCGCCTCATCTGGCGGCCATACTCGTAGGCCACGACGGAGGATCCGAAACCTATGTCGCCAATAAAGTGAATTCATGCGCCGAATGCGGCTTCACAAGTTCTCTAATACGTTTTGAGGATGATGTGACTGAAGAGCGGCTTCTCGAAGAGATCGAACGGCTGAACGCCGACCCTGAGGTCGACGGCTTCATCGTGCAGCTTCCTCTGCCGCGTCATATCGACGAGCAGAAGATCGTGCGCGCGGTCGACCCCGCCAAGGATGTCGACGGCTTCCACCCCGTCAACGTAGGCCGCATGTCGGTGGGTCTCCCTGGATTCCTTCCCGCCACCCCGGCAGGAATCCTCGAGCTCCTGAGCCGCTACGGAGTGCCCACCAAAGGGAAACATGCAGTGGTGCTCGGACGCAGCAACATCGTGGGCAAGCCAATGGCATCGCTGCTGATGCGCAAAGCGGAGCCGGGCAACTGCACCGTCACCGTCTGCCATTCGGCAACTCCCAATATCAAGGATATATGTCGCGATGCGGATATCATCATCGCCGCTCTCGGCCAGCCCGGTTTCGTGACGGCCGACATGGTCAAAGAGGGGGCTGCCATTATAGATGTCGGAACCACCCGCGTGCCCGACGCCTCACGCAAAAGCGGCTGGAGACTGCGCGGCGATGTGGATTTTGAAAACGTGGCCGGCAAATGCTCTTTCATCACACCCGTCCCCGGCGGTGTCGGACCCATGACGATATGCTCGCTCATGTCCAACACCCTCAAAGCCCGCAAAGACAATCCTTATAAATAATAGATAACTTTTGAACCTTCCGAGGCGTTTATTTAAAAAAATTCCGGATGAAGAACCTCGTTATCGTCGAGTCTCCCGCAAAGGCGAAGACCATTGAAAAATTTTTAGGCAAGGATTTTAGAGTCATGTCGAGCTACGGTCATATCCGTGACCTCCGCAAAAGAGGGATGAGCGTGGAGATAGATTCCGGTTTTTCTCCCCTCTATGAGATTCCCGCCGAGAAAAAAGAACTCGTCCGTCAGCTCAAAAGCGCCGCCAAAGACGCAGATATCGTATGGCTCGCTTCCGATGAAGACCGCGAAGGAGAAGCTATCGCATGGCATCTCGCCGAAGTGCTGGAACTCAAACCCGAGAATACGAAGCGCATCGTTTTTCATGAAATAACAAAACCTGCGATTCTCCATGCCATAGAAAACCCGAGGGGGATTGACTTAGATCGCGTTAACGCCCAGCAGGCCCGGCGTATCCTCGACCGCATCGTCGGATTCGAACTCAGCCCGATCCTATGGAAAAAAATCAAACCCGCTCTCTCGGCCGGAAGGGTGCAGAGCGTGGCGGTTCGCCTGATATGCGAGAGGGAGAAGGAGATAGAAGCTTTTACTCCGGAGCCCTTCTTCCGCGTCAACGCCATCTTCAATTCCGACAAAGGCGATTCTTTCAAGGCTGAATTGAAGCGCCGCCTCGCCGATGAGAAAGAAGCCAGGGAGTTCCTCGAAGAATGTGCAGACACACGCTTCTCGGTCACCGACCTCTCGGTGCGTCCCGTGAAGCGCTCGCCCGCTCCCCCTTTCACCACCTCCACGCTCCAGCAGGAGGCCGGCAAAAGGCTCGGTTTCTCCGTGAACCGCACCATGAGCATAGCACAGAAGCTTTATGAAGACGGGCGCATCACCTATATGCGTACCGACTCAACCAACCTCTCGGAACTCGCCTTAAAGGACATAGCCGCCGCAATCTCCGGCGACTACGGCCCCGAATATCTCAAGACCCGTCATTACCACACGCATTCCAAAGGCGCTCAGGAAGCCCACGAGGCTATACGCCCCACCTATGTGGCCAACCGCACTATCCCCGGCACCGAGCAGGAGAAAAGACTCTACGACCTTATCTGGAAACGCGCCGTAGCCTCGCAAATGAGCGACGCCGAACTCGAAAAGACCAATATCGAGATTGCAGTAGAAGGTTCTCCCGAAGGATTCAGGGCCGAAGGCGAAGTTGTGACTTTCGAAGGTTTCATGAAAGCTTACAGCATCGATTCCGACTCCCCGGGATTCTCTCGCCTGCCGAAACTTGCGAAAGGGGAACGTCTCGAAGCCCGCGAGATCACCGCCACCGAACGCTTCACTCAGGCTCCCCCCCGATACACGGAAGCTTCGCTCGTAAAGAAGATGGAAGACCTCGGCATAGGGCGCCCGTCCACCTACGCACCGACAATCTCTACCATCCAATCGCGCGATTATATCAAATATGGGGAAAAAGAGGGCTCACCCCGCGATTTCACGCTCATCACTCTCCGGGATGGCAACATTTCCTCCGAAACGCTCTCGGAAAACACCGGCAGCGAAAAGGGGAAACTCGTGCCTACCGATGTCGGCATGGTGGTGAATGATTTCCTCACGGAATATTTCCCCGACATTCTCGATTATAACTTCACGGCCCGCGTCGAGGAGAAGTTCGATGAAATAGCCGAGGGAAAACTCGGCTGGAGAGCCGAGATGTCGGACTTCTATACCAAGTTCCACCCCGGAATCGAAGAGGTGAATTCAATGCGCCTCGAGCATAAGGTCGGCGAGCGTCTTCTCGGCACTGACCCGGCGAGCGGCAAACCGGTATCCGTCAAGATTGGCCGCTTCGGACCCATCGTTCAGATCGGCGAAGCCACCGATGAGGAGAAACCCCAGTTCGCAAGCCTCCTCGAGGGCCAGAGCATCCAGGACATAACCCTTGAAGAAGCTCTCAAGCTTTTCGAGCTTCCTCGTAAGGTAGGAATGCTCGACGGCAAAGAGATCACGGCTGCAATAGGCCGCTTCGGGCCCTATATCCGCCACGACAAACTCTTCGTGTCTATTCCCAAAGACCTCGCCCCGCAGACAATCACCCTCGACGAGGCGACGGCACTGATCGCCGCCAAGAAGGAGGCTGAGGCAAACCGCCTCATCAAGCAGTTCGACGAGTTGCCGGGCGTCGAAGTGCTCAACGGCCGCTTCGGCCCCTATATCGCCTGCAAGAAAGAGGGCGCCCGCAAAGCCGTGAACTATAAGATTCCGAAAGGCACCGATCCGGCACTTCTCACCGCCGCCGAAGTCAAGGCCCTCATGGAGAAGCAGGACGCAGCCCCGGCCCGCAAGCCCCGCGCCCGCAAGAAATAATTCAAAATTCAAAATTCCCCATTCAAAATTAAATAAGAACCTTCCCTGCGGTGGATTTGTTTTAGTGACAAATCCACCGCAGACATGTCCATCCATATTGCCGACAAACCATCCGGCGCCTCAAAAAATCGCAAGCGCTTCCGCGACCGCCATCCGGCCGCAAAAGCCGGTATTGTGCTCGCATGGACTCTCGGCGCCCTGGTATTCATCATCCTTGCCGCTGCCTGCGCCATAACCTGGTATCTGACACCCGCCAACCTCACTTCCCTGCTCAACAGGGAAACCTCAGAGACCATCAATGCCGATGTCAAAGCCTCTAATGTAAGGTTCACTTTATGGTCCACCTTCCCTCATTTCTGCGTCCGCATCGATTCGATCAAAGTCAGAAGCCGCAACTTCGACAGCCTCTCCCCCGCCCAACTCCGACAGCTCCCCGAACATCCGGATTTCCTGCTCTCCACCGGCCCGGTGAGCGGCGAAGTGAACGTGCTAAAACTACTTCAACGCAAAATATGGCTGAGCGACCTTAAGGCAGAATCGTTGCGGCTTAACCTCGTGGCGTTCTCTGATTCCATCACCAACTACGACATATGGCCCGACGCCGGGCGCAAACGCGAGGTGCCCTTTTTCACCACCACAAGCCTACGCATATCAGGTCCCGGCAGCATAGATTATTATAGCGCCGTGTCGCAAACTTCCGCCGCCATCCTCCTTGAAGGACTGTCGGCGGTCCGTTCTGATTCTTCGTTCCAATCATACCGGATAGACCTGCGGGGGAAGGTGAATGCCCGCGTGAAGCAACTTCAGCTTCTTTCGGGCTTCCCCTTCCGGCTCGACGGCAGAGCCGACCTCAGTTTCGACCCCTTCCGCATCCGCCTGTCGGACTATGACGTGAGCCTCGGCAACACCACCGGAAAGGTGAACATGGCCGTTGAGTTCGGCCAAGAGATGAAGATGAACAACTTCACCTATCGTCTCGATAATTTCAACCTCAACCGCTTCCTTGCCTATCTTCCACCGCGTGCCGTGCCATTCCTGAGTTCGCTCGACGCCGACATAACGGTGAACGCTTCGGCACGCCTCACCTCTCCCTATTTCTTCTCATCCTCGGCTCTCCCCTCGATGGTGATCGACTTCAATGTGCCCGACGGCGATATATCCTATCGTGTCAGCAACGGCCCGAGCTATACTATGCGCCATATCGGAGCCGGAGCGCGCCTCGTCTTCACCGGCGAGAATCCCGACTCCGCCTGGCTTGAGATACCGAATCTGCGTCTCATCGGCGAAGGTGCTGATCTCGAACTCAAGGGACGCATTTCCTCGCTCACAGGCAATCCCCGCGTAAGACTCGCCGTGGTCGGCAATGCCGATGCAGCCGTCTCGGGCCGCATCATCGAGGCCCTGCGCCCTTATCAGCTTAAAGGGGAAATAGCCACCGACGCCATTGTGGATTTTCGCCTGACCGACTTCCGCAGCGGTGAACTCGCCAACGTGGGAATCGGAGGAGACCTCTCTTTGCGCGACTTCGCTTTCAGATATCCCGGCGGCGGATTTTCAGCCACCGGACGATCGGTCGATATCGATTTCGGAGGTAAAGCCGATGAGCTGGAAAACAATTCGCTGGCCAACGGCCTCTTCGACCTGACCGCGCAGGCCCGCGATGTGAAGGCACAGCTCGGCGATTATTCATTACAATCCGGCCATCTCGACATATCAAGCAGCCTGCGCGACCGCAAACGCGTACTCATCTCCGACATAGCCTCATCGCTTCCGGTGGATCTGCGTGTCAAGGCCGCCGACCTTGCTGTGGCCGGACGCAAAGACACGCTCGACATCGACATGGACAATGTCCTCGTCGAGGGAACGATACGGACCATGCCCCGCACATTAGCCCCGGAAAAGCTCGATTTCAGACTGAAGGGAGACAGAATAGACTACCATGTCTCAGGAACGAAGATCCGACTCGCGGGAATCGATGTCGGATTCGACGCCGGAGCTTATTCGGGAGGCATAAGATTCCGGCAGTCTCCTGTGCCGACAGTATGGACGGCCGACGCTGTCCGCACCGCTACACGGGCCCATTCCCCGGAATTCCTGAGCGTGAAACTGCCCCCGGACATCAGGGCGTTCCTCGACCGATGGCGCACTCATGCCACTCTCTCCGTCGCGTCAGGAAGCCTCATCACCGGCCTCTTTCCTATAGACACGCAATTTTCGGACCTCGCGGCCGAAGCATCGCTCGATTCGCTCGTTGTGGGCAACATAAATATAAATGCCCGAGCCACCGCGGCACGCATCAGCGGAAAAATCTCAAATCTGCGCGAGTTCCTATGCTCGCGGGAGCCTGCTCCTTTGCGGATAGGCCTCGACCTTGCGCTCGACACCGTGCAGATCAACCAGCTCGCGGGAGCTTATCAGCGTGGACGCCTCCTCGCCGGCGACTCTACTCTGCTCAAGACCCACATGCCGGATTCCATCTCCCCCTCCGATACCGTGGCGTTGATGATTCCCCGCAACATCATCGCCGATATCCGCGCATCCGCCCGCGAGACAAGATATATGGATCTCCGTCTTTATGACCTCGGCACGAATCTGCGCCTCCGCAATGGCATTCTCGACATCCCCGGCCTCCACATATCATCCGATTTCGGAACCGCAACACTCGATTTCCGCTACGATACCTCCGATATCATGCGTCTCGGCATGGAGGCCAAATTGGGTATCGCTCAGGTGAATGTCGTGAATTTCTTCAAGAATTTCCATACCCTTCTGCTCATGATGCCGCAGATGAGAAACCTCTCCGGCATACTCTCGGCTGAAGCCGAGGGAGGAATGTCGATATTCCCCAATATGTATATCGACATCCCGTCGCTGAAAGCCGACATCTATGTTCAGGGCCGCGGGCTGAAAGTGCATCAGGACCCGTTCATACGCCGCATAGCCAAGATGATGCTGATTCGCGACAGTTCTGATATTCATATCGCCAATATGGACGTCCACGCGTCCGTCCACGACAATCTGCTCGAACTCTATCCATTCGACTTCAGCTTTTCCCGCTATAAGCTGAATCTTATGGGTCTCAACAACTTCGACGGCAAGTTATATTACCATATCGGCATCCTGAAATCTCCTGTGCCGTTCCCATTCGGCATCAACATCACCGGCATGTTCCATAACCCGGACCTTCGCTTCGGAGGAGCCGGTTTCAAGATGAAGAAAGGGGAAGAGATAACCTCCACGGTAATGGAGGAAAACCGCGTGAACCTCATGCGCGAGCTAAAATACTACCTGAGCGAATTCATCCGGAAGGCAGCCGAATCCGACACCGCCGTCAACTGATCTCTTGTGTTTCGGAATAATTCGCGTATTTTTGCTAACTTTGCAACATGAAACCGACCCTAAGATTCCGCCACGGACCTGTTTGGTGCGTATGCCTCTCCACAGCCGTTACGCTCCTTTTGCTGACTTCAGCCTGCGGAAAAAGCAACGCCGATAAGGCTTACGACAGCGTCCCCGATGAATTTCCTTATGGCAAGACAGCGGTTTCAGCATCGGATTCACACTCCCGCGAGGACCCCGATGATATCGCGCTGTCCGCGAGCGCGAACGACAATGAATCTGACAATCCTGCGGAATCCAAAAGCCTGAAACGGCTGCGATTGCGCAATATCGGCAGACTGGCGGAAGTCTTCAATGATTCGAACCACCGCCATCTCTCCTATGCGGAATCCCTCGGCATCTCCCCTATCGTTTCGGTGCGCGATGCCTACCGCACGCGGCGCCCGGTGATCCGCATCGTTTCAAACGAATTCTATGAGGTCGATTCCCTGACCCATTCTCTCCCCTATCTCGTTCCTGAAAGCGCCGCATTGCTCGAGGAGATAGGTCGCAATTTCACCGATAGTCTTAAATCGCGCGGCGCCGGAGGTTATCGCATCAAAGTGACCTCACTTCTGCGCACTCCCGCCACCGTCCGCAGTCTGCGCCGCGTAAACATCAATGCCACCGAGACTTCCACACATCAGTATGGCACGACATTCGACCTCTCATATACCCATTTCCATAATTTCGGCAATTCCCCGGAGATTCACGACGGGGACCTTAAAAATCTTCTGGCCGAAGTGCTGCTCGACCTACGCGACAGGAAACGCTGTCTCGTGAAATTTGAGCGCAAAAGCGCCTGCTTCCATGTCACCGCAATCCGGTGACTTTCCATCTCTTCCGCTCCATTTCAATATCCTTCTCGATGCCCGATTACCTGTTGATAAGTTTTTGATAGATTTTTTTGCAGTTTCCGGTTTATCAGTTTAAAAATTTACAAAAAATAACTAACTTTACAAATCAAAATTTTCTTTAGCCGCCTTAGCAACATGACATCTTCGCCCTATCATATTCCGGCGCTCCTCGCGGAGTCTATCAACGGTTTGAATATTAAGCCGGAAGGAATTTATGCGGATGTCACTTTCGGCGGCGGAGGCCACACGCGCGCCATCCTCGCGGCTCTCGGCCCCGAGGGGCGTCTTTTCGGCTTTGACAGAGATTCCGACGCCGCACAAAACGCCCCCGACGATCCCCGATTTACATTTGTACATTCAAACTTCCGGTTCATCCGCAATTTCATGAGATATCACGGCGTCGACCGTCTTGACGGAATCCTTGCCGACCTCGGCGTCTCGTTCCATCATTTCGACGATGCCGAAAGAGGATTCTCCTTCCGCGCCGACGCCCCGCTCGATATGAGAATGAACCGCGATGCCGATACCACAGCCGCCGACATCGTTGCAGAAGCTTCCACGGAGAAACTTTGCTCGATGTTCCGGATGTATACCGACCTGAAACGCCCTATGGCTGTGGCCGACGCCATAGTCAAGACAAGGGCCAAAAGTCCCGTCGACACCACTTTCCGGCTCGTAGAGGCGGTCAAACCCGCCATTAGTCCCAAATCCGAGAAGAAAGACCTCGCGCAGGTTTTTCAGGCTTTTCGCATTGAGGTCAACGGAGAAATGGAAGCACTCCGCAAATTCCTGCTCTCCACACCCCGCATGCTCAGAGAAGGAGGGCGGCTCGCCGTGATAACCTATCATTCGATAGAAGATCGTCTGGTGAAAAACTTCATGAAAACCGGAAACCTCGAAGGGCGCGAGGAGAAAGATTTCTTCGGGCGCACCAGCTCCCCCTGGCGGATGATTACCCGCTCGCCTATCGTCCCGACAGAGGAGGAAATCGAGAGAAACCCCCGATCAAGAAGCGCCAAGCTCAGAGTGGCGGAACTATTGGTAAGTGATAAGTAATAAGACAGAAGTCATAAGTGATAACACAGAATTATAAATCAAAAACCAACAATTAAAAATTCAGCGACCGATCGCCATGGCAACCCCTAAGAAGAAAAAAGATTCGAAAAGCGCCGCCGGACGTAAAAAGACCGGATGGCTCGAGGAGTTGCGCTATGGCGAGACTATCTCTCTTGAGTTTTTCAGGACCAATGCATGGATTATGCTCGTGATGGTCGTTACGGTGCTCGCCCTGATCGGTCTTCGATACAAGACAAAAACCAAAATGGCCGAAATCAAACAGCTCACTGTCGAGCTGCAACGCGCCGAAAGCCGCAAGCTGCAGGAAAAGGCCCTCTATATGTCGCTGATCCGCGAAACGGAAATGAAGCGGATGGTAAACGAGAAAAACCTCAACCTCCAGTTTCAGGAGCAGCCCCCTTATGAACTTACCGACGATTAAAAACTCTCTTCAAAATGACAAGGCAGAATAATAAAAAACATATTCTTTTCCGCTACGGACTCATCACCATCTTCTTCATCTTCTTCGGAGTTCTGGTGATGATGAAGCTTTTCAACACCACCATGATCGAGGCAAGCGCATGGAACAAACGCGCACACGCCGAACTGTCGAAAGTCGATACGATACGTCCCGAAAGAGGGAACATCCTCTCCGATAACGGCAACATCCTGGCCTGCAACCTGAAAGTTTACGACATAAAGATCGACCTGCGCCACAATAAGATCAACTCGCTCCGCAATATCCCATGGAGCAAGATAGACTCGCTGGCCGACTCCCTCGACACATACTATCCGCGTATCCGCGACCTCAACGCCCATCCCGACACTTTCGCCAAATACTCCTGGCACTCCCGCCTCAAGAAGGAATTCGACAAAGAGCCGGGCAAGCGCCCGCGTGCGCTCCGCATTGCCCGCAACAAGACGCTTGAGGATTTCGAGAAGATCCGAAATTTCCCCTTCCTGCGCGACTTCCGTGGCAACGGCTACCGCAACCCTCTCTACAAGGAGGAGAAAAACATACGCATGTATCCCTACGGGAAGATGGCCTACCGAAGCATAGGGCGCGTGAATGAAAATGCCGCGACAGGCCAGATCCACGGTTATTCCGGACTTGAGAAAGACCTCGACAGTCTGCTCTACGGCAAGCCCGGACTCGCCAAGAAAGTGGCGCTCACAAACGGAATCTCGAACTGGGTGGCCTCACCTGCCGTGCGCGGATATGATATACGCACAACTATCGATATCGATCTTCAGGACATGCTCGAGCAGGAGCTTCACGCCATCTGCGACACTTCGAAAGCTGAATGGGGAACGGCCATACTCATGGAGGTTGCCACAGGCGAGATAAAAGCTATCTCAAACATCGAACTGCTCGAAGACGGGACCTATGGAGAGGCCCTCAACCGCGCCGTTCTCCCTTTCGAACCGGGCTCAGTCATGAAGCCTATCTCCCTGATGGTCGCTTTTGAAGACGGACTCGTGAAGTCGGTAAACGACATGGTGTCGTGCGCCCCGTTCCAGAAGACCAGCGACCCCCACGGTTCGGGCATGAAGACAATGAAGCAGGTAATCGAGCAATCATCCAACCCGGGTATTGCCCGCGTCATCTTCAGAGGCTATGAGAACGATCCCTCCAAGTTCTACGACCGTCTGGCAGGCCTCGGCTTCTTCGAGCCGATCCATTCCGGAATTGCCGGCGAGTGCACTCCCCGAATACGCAAACTGCTCCCCAAAGACAGCAAAGGCCATAACATCACCATGACCGCACGCCATCTCGACCTCGCGCGTCAGGCTTATGGGTATAACACTGAACTTCCCCCTCTCTTCACCCTTTCAGTATACAATGCCATAGCCAACGGCGGCAAATATGTGCGTCCGCACCTGATGAAAGGGCTCATTGACGAGAACGGCCGCGATTCCGTGATTCCCATCCAGTATATCCGCCCGCGCATATGCTCCGAAGAAACCGCACGCAAAGTCAGGGAATGCATCCACGAAGTGGTGTGGGGAGAACACGGCACAGCCCGGGGAGTCCGCGACGACCGCGTGAAAGTTGTCGGAAAGACCGGAACAGCCTATCCCGTGGAGGGTGGTGTCTATAACAAGTCGAAACGGCGATATGCTTTCGCCGGATTCTTCCCTTATGAAAATCCCCGCTACAGCTGCATAGTGCTCGTGCTCGGGCCCAGCGGTTGGTCGGCAAACCGCACGTCGGGCCAGGTGGTGAAGAACATGGCCATAAAGATGTATTCCCGCGGGTTGCTCGACAATTCATCTACCTTTACTGCCGAGCGCAAAACGAGCGTTCCCGTGCTCGCCTCCTCCGACACGAGCAATACCGAGCGGCTCACCTCCGCCATAGGCACCCGCAAGGTGAAACATGTCCGCAAACGCAACACCCCCGCCGGGGCACTCCCCGATGTCCGTGGCTGCGACGCGCCTACTGCGGTACGCATGCTCGAGAGATTGGGCTATAATGTCAGCATCAGCGGAGAGGGGCACGTTGTGGCTCAGGTGCCGGAAGCCGGTGCCAGAATAAGACCGGGATCAACTGTAAGGCTGAACCTGAAGCTTTAAGATAATTTTGAATTTTGAATGTGGAATTTTGAATTTAAAAAATATGTCCGTAAAACTATCTAATCTTCTCGAAGGTATCAACACGATCGAAGTGATCGGCGACACCGGCAAATTCATAACCGACCTTCAAAGCGACTCCCGGAAGGCCGTAAAGGACGGCATGTTTGTGGCCGTGCGGGGCGTAACCACCGACGGACACAAATATATACCCGTGGTAGCAAGCACTCATGTCGGCGCTATCGTTTGCGAGCAGCTTCCGCCTGCTCTCGAAAAGGGAATAACATATATCCGCGTGCTCGATTCTTCTGAAGCTCTCGGGAAACTCGCCTCCAACTGGTTCGGCAATCCCTCTTCGAAACTGAAACTCGTGGGCGTCACCGGAACCAACGGCAAGACAACCACCGCCACCCTCCTCTATGAGATGGCGAAACTCGAAGGATTCAAGGCCGGACTGCTCTCCACTGTCTGCAACTACGTGATGGAAACTCCGGTGCCCACAACGCACACCACTCCCGACCCGATCACGCTCAATGAATTGCTGGCCCGTATGGTGGATGCGGGTTGCGACTATGCCTTCATGGAGGTTTCCTCACATGCCGCACATCAGCACCGCATCGCAGGACTCCGCTTCGCCGGCGCGGTGTTCTCAAACCTTACACGCGACCATCTGGACTATCACGGCACGGTGGAGAACTATATGAATGCCAAGAAAATGTTTTTCGACATGCTCCCGGCCGACGCGTTCGCCCTTGTGAACATCGACGACAAGGCCGGGCGCTATATGGTGCAGAACACACGCGCCCGCGTTAGCACTTATTCCCTCCGATCCGATGCCGATTTCCGCTGCCGGGTGCTTGAGACCAGACTCGACGGGACTCTCCTCTCGATCAACAACAGGGATGTGGAAGTGGCTTTCACCGGTCGTTTCAACGCCTATAACCTCACTGCCGTCTATGGCGCCTCTATCCTTATCGGCTGGAATCCGGAGGAAGTGATCGTAAACATGAGCAGGCTCGTGCCCGTCGCCGGCCGTTTCCAGACTCTCCGCTCGCCGGAGGGCGTAACGGCGATCGTCGACTATGCACATACCCCCGACGCACTCGTCAATGTGCTCGACACTATCCGCGATATCGTGGGCGCCGCCGGGGAAATCACAACTGTCGTAGGCGCCGGAGGCAACCGCGACCATGGCAAACGCCCGATGATGGCACGCGAGGCCGCCTGCCGGTCTGATCTTCTCATCCTCACCTCCGACAATCCCCGCGATGAAGATCCGGAGGCAATCATCGCCGACATGAAAGCCGGACTCACCCCCAACGAGTTGCGACGCACGATATGCATCCCCGACCGAAGGGAGGCGATACGCACGGCAATGAGAATGACCAAGCCCGGAAGCGTGGTGCTCGTGGCCGGCAAAGGACATGAAACCTACCAGGAAGTGAAAGGTGTCCGCTCGCATTTCGACGACCGGGAGGAAGTCAGGGCCTGCTTCTGACGTGTCAGTCGATTTTATCCCTCTATCGCCAACAATGACAATTTGAAAGAATCATGATCTACGCTTTGCTCGAACTCCTTGACGGATGGCAATTCCCGGGACACAACCTGATGAGCTACATCTCGTTCCGGGCCGGTATATCGTTTGCTCTCGCTCTCCTTATCGCCCTGTTATTCGGGCATAAGGTGATTGCCCGCCTTCAGAAAATGCAGGTTGGCGAAGTGGTCCGGAATCTCGGTCTCGAAGGGCAGATGAATAAGACCGGAACGCCTACAATGGGCGGAATCATCATCATCATGGCCATTCTCGTTCCCTGCCTGCTGTTGGGGAACCTCTCCAACATCTACATGATACTGATGCTTGTGGCAACGCTCTGGATGGGAGCGATCGGTTTTCTCGACGACTACCGCAAGCTCAAATTTCACAACAAGGACGGCCTCAAAGGAAAATATAAAGTCACGGGGCAGATCGGCCTCGGCCTTCTCGTGGGAATCACGATGTGGCTCTCTCCCGACATTACTATGCGCCAGAACATAGAGGTGGAGAATGTAAACAGTCATGAAACGGAAATTGTAGTGGCCAACGATGAAGTGAAATCGCCTCAGACAACCATTCCCTTCGTGAAGAACAACAACTTCAACTATGAATGGCTCACCTCATGGGTCTCCGACAAAGAAGCCGCCAAAACACTCGGCTGGCTCGTGTTTGTGCTCGTGGTGATAATTGTAGTGGCAGCCGTGAGCAACGGCGCCAATCTCACCGACGGACTCGACGGCCTTTGCGCCGGAACTTCGGCTATTATCGGGATAGCCCTCATGATTATGGCTTACCTCGGCGGCAACGTGATATATTCGAGCTATCTCAACATCATGTATATTCCCGGCTCCGAAGAACTTGTGGTTTATGCCGGAGCTTTCATCGGAGCATTGGTCGGCTTCCTGTGGTATAATGCCTTCCCCGCGCAGGTATTCATGGGCGACACCGGCAGCCTCACGCTCGGCGGAATTCTGGCCGTCTTCGCCATCCTCATCCGCAAGGAACTTCTCATTCCGCTGCTCTGCCTCGTCTTCTTCCTTGAAGACGTATCGGTGATGCTGCAGGTGGGATATTTCAAATATACCAAAAAGAGATATGGAGAGGGGCGACGCATCTTCAAGATGACTCCGCTTCACCATCATTTCCAGAAACCGCTGGAGCCGGGCTCCAACGTGTTGTGGAAATTCCCCGTCAACCCGATTCCCGAATCAAAGATAGTGGTGCGTTTCTGGATTGTCGGCATTCTTCTTGCCGCTCTCACTTTCGTGACACTCAAGATAAGATAAAACGATGACAAGACTTGTAATATTGGGCGGAGGAGAAAGCGGCGTCGGCGCTGCAATCCTCGGCAAAGATAAAGGCATGGATGTGTTCCTCAGCGACATGGGGGCCATAAAACCTGAATACCGCGAAACTCTCGTTCGCGAAAGCATTCAGTTCGAAGAGGGAAAACATACCCCGGAACTGATTCTCAACGCCGACATTGTGGTGAAAAGTCCTGGCATTCCTCCATACGCGCCGATGGTGAAACGGATTTCGGAAAAGGGGATTCCGGTGCTCTCCGAAATTGAGTTCGCCGGAAGATACACCGATGCCAAAATGGTGTGCATCACCGGGAGCAACGGCAAGACCACCACAACGCTGCTGACCTATCATATCCTTCGCGAAGCCGGAATCAACGCCGGCCTCGCAGGCAACGTCGGCAAAAGTCTCGCGCTGCAGGTGGCCCGCGAAAAGCATGATGTCTACGTGATCGAACTTTCAAGCTTCCAGCTTGAAAACATGTATGATTTCAAGGCCGATATCGCCGTGATCATGAACATAACCCCCGACCATCTCGACCGATACGACCATAAGATGGAAAATTATGTCAACGCCAAGTTCCGCATCGTGCGAAACCAGACCCCCGACGACTATTTCATCTACTGGGAGGATGATCCGATAGTAAAGGAACAGATACGTCAGATTCAGACCGAAGCCATGCAGCTCCCCTTCAGCGAACTCGAAGAGGATGGAAGTCATGCTTTCGTAAAAGATGGAGTGGTGAAATTCATCACTCCACGCGAAGTCTGGGATATTCCCCGCGACAAGCTCTCGCTCACCGGCCTCCACAATCTCTATAACTCCATGGCTGCCGGACTCTCCGCATCGCTCCTCGATATCAGGAAAGAGAAGATCCGCGCAGCTCTTGAGGATTTCGAAGCTGTGGAACATCGCCTCGAATATGTCGGAACCGTCGACGGCGTGAGATATGTCAACGACTCCAAAGCCACCAACGTGAATTCCACATGGTATGCACTCGAGAGCATGACAACTCCCACCGTGCTCATCCTCGGCGGCAAGGATAAAGGCAATGACTATACGGAAATAGAAGAACTCGTTAGCCAGAAGGTTAAGGCTATCGTCTGCATGGGAAAAGACAATGCCAAACTCCTCGACTTCTTCACCGGGAAGGTCCCGGAAATCGCCGACACCCACTCCATCGAGGAAGCCGTGGCTGAATGCGCCCGGATTGCCGGAGAAGGCGACACCGTCCTTCTCTCCCCCTGTTGCGCCAGCTTCGACCTCTTCACAAGCTATGAAGACCGCGGACGCCGTTTCAAGTCCCAGGTCCTCAAGCTGAAATCAAAAAGCTGAGAAGACCATTCAGAATTCCACATCCCCCATTCAAAATTCAAAATTCCACATTCAAAATTAATCCAATGGAAGGCTCCGGAATCGAAATAAAACAGACACTCGACGGCGTGGCGGTAGGCACCGGTCAAACCGGAAGCGTAACCTCCAAAGCGCCCGCGGCTGCCGTGAAAAAATCGCGCCCAGACCCATATATCTGGGGAATCTATATAATGTTCCTGCTCATCAGCATAGTGGAACTTTTCAGCGCCTCCAGTTCGGAGGTCAGCTCCTCAAATGTCTATAGTCCGCTCATACGCCACGCCATCTTCCTCGGACTCGGGCTCGGACTGGTGATTTGGCTTCAGAACACCCACTACATAATTCTGCGGCGACTTGCGTGGGTGCTCGCCCTCGGTTCGCTCGCACTGCTCGTGCTCTCCTCTGTGGCGGGCGTTGAGATCAACGGCGCCCAAAGGGCCATACGAATAGCAGGTATGACTATACAGCCTGCCGAAATCGTCAAACTTTCGGTAGTGCTCCTTCTGGCCACCATCCTCTCGAGAAATCAGGCGCCCGGAGGAGTCACCAACCGCGGCGTTATTACTTCGGCCGTTGTGGTTGTGGTGTTCGGCGCATGTCTGTGGAAAAACGGACTCACCAACATGCTCCTGCTCATGGGCGTGAGCATCAGCATGTTCCTCATCGGCGGAATCCAGTGGCGCAAGTTCTTCGTAGTGATGGGCATATATGCTGTATGCGCCGGCGTCCTCGTAATGATGAAATACACGGCACCGACAAAAACCGATGAATTCGACCGGGTAGCAATCGAGCAGACCGCCGGAAACAGCGTGCAGCAGACGGAGGTTCAGAATAACGGCGGCCGCGCCGGAACACATAAGGGGCGTCTCAAACGCTTTTTCGAGGGAGTTCATCCCCAGGACCCCATCGACGATATGAACCGTCAGGTGATATTCTCCAAGTTCGCCCAGGCCAACGGTGGTTTCATAGGGCAGGGCCCGGG
>URNY01000022.1 GCA_900549375.1 uncultured Bacteroidales bacterium
GATGCGGTTCATATCGTCGAGACTGCCGTCCCAAACTTGCAGGTCGGGGAGACTCACGGCAAAGTAGTCCATGACAACGTTATCATAGAGATGCTGTTTGCCATAATCGACGAGCCTGTTGAAATATGAACGGGCCTTGTTCTCCTCGCCGAGGGCACGGTAGGCGAGTCCGGCATAGAATATCTTGTCGGGCTTGGCATCGTTATAATACATGGCGGCAGCCGGTTCCGTAGGGCCGAGCGTGGCCTGACGGAAACATCTTTCAGCCTCTTCTTCATTGTCCACAGCTTTGTGGCAGATGCCGAGGAGATAATAGAAATCATTCTCCTGAGCACCATAGAGTTTACCTTCTCCAAGATGATGGGGATATTCCAGACATTCCTTGAGTAGAGAGATTGCTTCCTGATATTTCTCCTCGGCAATAGCGAGTTTTGCAAGCTCCACGCGTGCTGTCTGATATTGCGCGGGTACTTTCCCTTCGCCTCCCTCCCAGGGATGGAACTTGTGGGCATCGAGTTTCCGCATGGCCTCCCGATATCGGCCGCATTGATTGAGGAGGGTAATCTCTTCAAGGACAAGGTCATCGCGCCGGCTGATAAGGTCGGGATATTTCCGGAGGAATTCCAGCCGTTCCCCGTGGGGGCGCTGCAACTTTTTATAAAGTTGGTCGAGTTCCATGAGCACGCGGGCATCGTCTCGGTCGAGCGAAAACGCTTTCTCCATAGCTTCAACGGCCTTTTCCGGGTCGTTGCGTTTGTTGAAATATACGAGAGCGAGGTTTCTCCATGTTGTCGGGAAATCAGGATCGAGTTCGGCCGCTTCCTCCCAGTATTTCTGCGCAAGGTCGTATTGCCTCTTGTCGTAGAAGAGGTTGCCGAGATAATGGTTGGCGCGGGCATCGTCGGGGTTGAGTCGCAATGCATCCCTGAGCGCAAGAACAGCTTCAAGCCGATTCGGGAAAACGAAATCGGGACTCGCGGTGGCACCCTCCCTGAAAGCCTTGATGGCATTTTCGCGGTCGCCGCTCTCAAGATAAGCTCTGCCGAGATAATAATGTGTCATGGCTGTGATGGCACTCACCTCCTTGGCTAAGTTCCATACTCTAAATGCACAATCCCACAAGCCGGCATCGCAGAAATCGAGCGCCAGCTCATCGTAATTATGAGCGTTACCATGCATCAGCTTCCTCATTTTTTCGGTCTCACCGAGCAGGAAGAGACAGCCGTAGTTGAAAGGATCTATTTTCAGAGACTCTACGCATAATTTCCGGGCATCATCCTCCTTGCCGGTTTTGAGGAGAATCGCGGCTTTGAGGGCACGGGCTTTGGCATTATGCCAATTGCGAAGCAACGAGCGGTCCACCTCATAAAGACCCTCCTCGTAATTGCCGCGTCGGCAACTTATCTGTGAGCAGGCGAAATATCCGGGGCCCTGCCATGCGCCGTTCCATGTGGCTTTGTAGAAACGGTTGTAAGCCTCGTCGTAGAGTTCCTGATATTTCAGGGCAAGTCCGAGGTTGTAGATGGGCTCGCCATCGTAGGGGTTCGGGTTGCGTTTCTGAAGAATCTTCACAGCCTTTTCGAGATATTTCCGAGCCACATCGAATCTACCCTTGCGGATATACCATAGGCCGAGAGCATTGTTGCAGCGGACATCGTCCGGATCGCGGCGAAGACCCTCCTCATAATAGTCCACAGGCGAGTAGGTGGCGTGGCGATACTGCTCCAGATGGAGCCCGGTGAGATAGAGCTGTTCCACGGTCTTGATCTGACCGGGAAGCAATGCCGCTTCGGCGGCATCAGGAATGGGACGGATCTCATCCGGCTCTGCCTCCCAGCTCATCACTACTCGGCCATCCCTGACAAATGACATTGTCAGGTCTGCAAGAGAGGCGCCGTTGACATCAATCTCTTTCTCCCATACCTTTTCGGGCGAGATAGTTGCCTCCTCGTTGAGATAGAGATCTCCCTCCTTGTTTTTCAGGATAATAGATACCCTCTGAGAACTTGTGGCAAAAACTTTGACAAAGGCATTGCCATTGTCCTGCATCTCGATATTCATCAGAAGATCTTTCGTGGCGTTCTTCACCACTCCGAGTTCACGATAGGGGAGGAAATACTGGGTGAATTCCTTCTCTTCGTAGGGCATCAGCCAAGTGAAATCAGGCTGGTTTTCAGTATAGACACCCGCCATGAGCTCGATATAGGGGCCATCGTCGTCGGTGAGGCAGCGGTCCCAAGCGCGGCCGAAGTCGCCATTTCCCCATGTCCATTGCTTCTTTCCCGGCGACACATGATGCGAAGCGACATGCAGCATTCCGGCCTGCGTGTCGAATTCATAACCTCCCTCGAAATCATATTTAGAGTTCACGCCCATATAGGATGTAGGCACGAAGATATTCTTATAGTTGGCGATATCGACCCCGGCGGAATAGTCCATCTTATAATAGGTTCCCGTGGCGATGGGGAAAGAGGAGACCGCGCGCTTGCCATGATCGAACACGGCGTTTATGTCGGGCGGGAAAACCGACCGATAGTGGTCGTTGACCGCCACAGCCGGGTTCGCCCACCAGAGGAACGTCTGCGGGAGGTCGGTGCGGTTATAGAGCACGCCCCTGATCTCAAGATAAGCGCAGCCCGGACGGAGAGTGAAACCGGCCATCCCTTTCTGGTGGGACATACGCTCCATCTCGCTGACCCAAACGGTGACCGATCCATCGGCATTCTCCTCAATGGTGCAGTCGACAGGCATATATGTCGAAGGACGATGGTGCTGAGGCCAGTTGAATTCGATGCCTCCCGAGATCCATGGGCCGGCGAGACCGACGAGCGCAGGCTTGATCACATGGTTGTAATAGACAAAATGACGCTTCTTTATCTTATCGTATGCCATCTGGATTCGTCCTCCGAGTTCGGGAAGGACCATCACCTTGATGTATTCATTCTCTATGAACACGGCGTTCCATTCGCGGTCGGTTTTTTCATCGGAGATCGATTCTATTACCGGATAGGGATATACAACCCCGCTTGAGCCTTGATAGACCCTCTTTTCAAGGAATATGGGATTCTTTTCCGGTTTTCCTACTTCATAAGTCGGTATCACGACCTTCTCTTTCCATGCTGTAACCATGAGTGCTATTGATATATGCTTGTGGCGTTTGTAGTTTCGTTTATTGTATCTGAACCGGTGATGGATTCGATTGTCTCGAATGTCACTTCGTTGGCAGGGTTGAATTCTTCCGAATTGAGATATCTCAGGATTCCGTTTCTGAGCGAACGCATCTCGGGTCCGTCGGCATTAAGATTGATCGATGATACGAAGATTCTGCCGTTGCCGCATTTCGCTTCGAAAATATATCCGAGACGCCGGTTTTTATAGAAATTATCGACCACGCCGACAATCGGTTCTATATGTTGTCCGGTATTCTCGTCGACAATTGAATCGAGGAGCATCACTCTCGCGTTCTTCACAGGTCGCCACCATTGCCAGTCGCTGTGGCCATCGTTGGGAAATCCTTTCAGCGACGGATGGGCGGCATCGGCGATTACGCCCATTCCGCCTGCCTGTTTCGGGAAATGGACCGGACTCCAGAAAACGGGGAGGAATTTGCTCTCAATGCCGATCACCTTATCTTGTTCGGGCAGATAGAGAACGGTTCGACCATTATCGAGCGCGGTCCTCGCTTCCCGAAGGTCAGAGGTGACGGTCACATTTCCGGCAACCGTGTCGCCGACATGAGGATAGACCCAGATATTCCATTCGTTTTCATAATCCGTTCCCTCCAGCCGCAGATTCAGAGTCAGTTTGGCCGGAGAGACGAATCCGCCGAGCGGAATTTCTATCAAGGCCGCCTCGGCCACTTCTCCCTGAGGAATCAGCGGTGATTGAATTGTTCCGGCAGCGGAGTGCCCGTTCTCAGCCGCCAGCGTCCATCGGATATCTCGGCCCGACAATCCGGCATCGCTGAAATTCGAAACGAGCACCTTGGCAATGAAATTCTCATCGGCAGAATAAACGGCTTTAGGGAAAGAGGCAAGCGGCACCACCGGAGCGTTGAACCGGCGGAAACGCTCTCCCGACATACTCGCCTTAGCATCCCAGAAAGCGTTCAAAAGTCCAACGAGAGCGGTTCCCTGACCCGGGAAATCCTGTATTCCGAGGAGCTGATATCCGGAGAAACCTGGAGTTTTCAAAGCCCTCTCGATCTCCTCTTTGTAAAGTAGCTCGGCGAACGAAACGGTAGACTTCAGATAATCGTCGGCCTTCTCCAAAAGTCCTTTCTTCTGCAGGTCATTGCGTATGGCCTTGAAATTAAGGGGGTCGAGAACGCCGGTGTATTTCTCAATCTCGGCGATGTCGGGATAGACGGCATATTGCCCGATTTCGTGCGAAACGAGAGGCACGGAGACGCATTCCATCGAATTGTTGTAATTTCTGTCGAAAGCCGGAAGTTCGTTGTCGAAAACGCCCTGGCCTCTTACCCAGCCGTCGTCGGTCCATTGAGTTATCAAAAATTCGTCGAAAGGCTCTGCATGACCTCCATGCCCCTTTTCGAAAGTGAAAGATGTGGCGGCATAGAGATGCCGCGGGTCGGTCTCCTTCATCTGGCTCACAAGATTATTGAGAACCGAAAAATCCTTCTGGAGCTCGTTGCCGCATGTCGACATTATCCATGACGGATGATTGCCATAGTTTTCCGACATGTTTATGAACTCATCGCGCAAGAATTCGTTGACCTTCGGATCTTCGCCAATCTTGAGCGACCACACGGGCAATTCCGTCTGAAGGTATATTCCGAGACTGTCGGCAAGCTCGAAAGCGGCTTCCGGGGGGCACCACGAATGGAACCGTATATGGTTGAATCCCCATTGCTTTAGTGTCTCCATCTCCTTGAGCCATCCGGCTTTGTCGGTAGGCGGGACACCGGTAAGCGGGAAGACGCAACAATCGAGCGTGCCGCGCAGGAACGTCTTTTTGCCGTTGACATAAAGGCTTTTTCCTTGCGATTTCACTTCGCGCATACCGAAATCAGCAGTCCGGGCGGATCCATCGGCCTCTACTTCCAGTCTATATAGTTCGGGCGAAAACTCGCTCCAGAGCTTGGGATTCTCGATGTCCAGAACCGTTCTGAAATCCGAATCTCCGGCCGGCGCGCTGTATTTGGCCTTTTTTCGGGCAACGACCTTTCCACCGTTTTTTTCGGTAACGGTCAGCGTGATGTCGGTTTTCCTGTCGCGGCCCGAACGGTTAGAGACAGGGATCCGCACCTCGATGTTTCCCTCTTTTATATCCGGATAGATTTCCGGAGATCCCAGATCTAGTTGAGGAATGGCGCAGAGTGTGAAATTGCCGAGGACTCCGTTCCAGACAGTCTGCGTGTCGTCGGTATATGAATGGCATAGATTGCTGAAAGAAATATCGCGCTGCAGGCGATTGTCGATGGTTATTTCAATCAGATGCGGGCCCCGGGTCAACGGCGGCAACTCGAATACGTGAGGCGAGTTGAGGCTGATGTTTTCACCCTTTACCGGCTTGCCGTCTATGCAGACGCGGCTTTTCCAGAGCACTCGTTCCATTGAAAGGCGCAGGGGTTTGCCGGCCATCTTTTCAGGGATTTCGATAATGCGCGAATATGTGCATGGCCCGATGTAGCTTCTCTTGCGGGTCAGCCTCAACAGCTGGGGTTTCTCCATGGCCGGTTTTAATGTGGAAGGAATTCCGGCACCTGCCATGTCGAGTGTTCCCGGTAAATTCACTGTATAAGAGCCGATGGAGTCGAGCGTGGCGGTCCACTCTCCGTCAAGGCTGATGCATTGAGCGGAGAGTATTCCTGAGGAAATAGCCAGCGAGGCTATGAGTGCGGACACTTTGTGAAATTGTCTCATCATACGATTGTTGATTCTATTGCCTCGTTTTCAGACTTTACCAAAGTCTTTTCTATCTCTTCGAGGCTTTTGCCTCGTGTCTCGGGAAGACGAAGCGCGAAGAAGATATGTCCGGCCATGCATATGGCGGAATACAGCCAGAATGTGCCGAAACTGCCCAAAGAGTTGTTGAGAAGAGGGAATGAATAGGTCAGGGTGAAAGAGCCGACCCAAAGGGCGAACGTACAGGTCGCGACAGCTATGGCGCGCACGCGGTTGGGAAAAATCTCCGCAATCAGCACCCATGTCACAGGGCCGAGGGTCATGGCATAGCATGCGATGGCGGCCACGACGAGCAGAATCATGAAAAATCCGGTGACGCCCGAATAATAGCATGTTCCGAGTATCCCGTAGATTATGGCCAGTCCTCCCGCTCCGATCAGCATCAGCTTTTTGCGGCCGAGGCGGTCGACCGTGTATATGGCGACGAAAGTGAATATCACGTTGGTGATTCCCGTAAGTACGATGTTGAAGAGCATTTCGCCTAAGTCATATCCTGCATTCGAAAATATTTCCTGTGCATAGTTGAAGATAACGTTAGTGCCGCACCATTGCTGGAAAACAGTGATGACAATCCCGAGGAGCAGCACAGCTCGATAGGGCTTGCTTAAAAGTGATTTCAGCCCTCCGCGGGAACCACGCTTTTTTTCGGCTCCTTTGGAGACGGATTGGATTTCCGCTTCCGCATATCTTTCTCCGCCGATTGCGGCGAGGATTTTCCGGGCTTGACCAACACGTCCCTTCATGACAAGCCATCGGGGACTTTCGGGGATAAAGAAAACCAGAAGAAGGAAAAGGGCCGCGGGGAAAGCTGCGCTCCAGAACATCCATCTCCACCCCCGGAGCGCGTTCCATGAATCGGGAGCGGGAAGCAGAGTCCCCGCTGGCATAGGCTCCGCTATAAGATAATTCACTATCTGAGCGCCAAGAATGCCAAGAACAATAGTGAGCTGGTTGAGCGAGACAAGTTTCCCCCGAATCTTCCCGGGAGCGATTTCTGCTATATACATCGGCGAAAGTCCGGAAGCGATTCCGATAGCGATACCGCCGCCGAACCGAGCTGAAAGGAAATAATAGAAGTCATTGAAAACACCTGTAGCGTAGGCCGAGATCAGAAAAATCAGGGCAGACAGAAGCAAAAGTGGTTTGCGGCCGAGCCGGTCGGCAAGACTACCTGAAACCATCGCGCCGACAAGACATCCTGCCAAAGCAATGCTCATAGCCAGTCCTTGCTGAGCCGGAGAATTCTCGATTGCGAAGAAAACCTCATAAAATGGCTTGGCTCCTCCTATCACGACCCAGTCGTAGCCAAAAAGCAGACCGCCCATGGCAGAGACAAGACAAATAAAATAAATGAAAACTTTGTTGAATTTTTCCATTGGTAGCTTGTTTCTGCAAAATTATCAAAAGCCGCTTTGTCAAAAAATTGCATTTTTGAATAATTTGATGGACAATCTTACTGTTTTCCGATTCATGTTTTGTATCTCGGCTTACACAAAATGAGTATCTTTGCATATTATATAAATCTTTGTTCGTTATGAGGATAAAAGATGGATTCAAGGGAGAACGCTATATCGTTCTGCCGCAGACAGTGATAAGAAATATGGAAGATGATCCGGTTGCCTCGTCTGTGTTCATCACCGACATAGGATATTATCCTAAGGCCCGGTTTCATTACAGGAAAAGGGAGAGCGCGATTCGGGAATATGTTTTTATCTATTGCATAGACGGCAAAGGATGGTATTCGCTCGGCGGCAGGAAATTTGAAGTCAACAAGGACCAATATTTCATTCTCCCTCCAGGCGAGGCTCATGAATACGGGGCGTCCGACGCTCAACCCTGGACTATCTATTGGATACATTTCCGTGGGGTGCTGGCGCAGTTTTATGCCGGCGACTGCCATGCTCCCAACGATGTCAAGCCGGGCATGAAATCGCGGATAAACAACCGAATAAATCTCTTTGAGGAGATTTTTCATACCCTCAACAGCTCGTATGCAATAGAGAGCCTGCGCTATGCGATGGCTACCTTTCAGCATTATCTCGCATCGCTTCGTTATCTTCAGCAATATCGCGATGCGGCTTGCAATTCGAATTCTGGAGATGTTGTCAATATGACCATTCATTTTTTTGAAGAGAATCTCGAGCGGCACCTTACATTGAAGGATATTAGCGAGTCGGTGAATTTATCAGCATCTCGCCTGTCGGCGCTGTTCAGGCAAAAGATAGGATATAGCCCTCTGAGCTATTTCATTTTGCTGAAAGTTAAAAAAGCTTGCGAACTTCTGGATACTACGGATATGAAAATCAATCAAGTCGGCTCGAAACTCGGGTTTGAGGATCCGTATTATTTCTCGCGTCAGTTCTCAAAAGTGATGGGTATGAGTCCGAAATCATATCGCACACGTGCCGGAAACTGAGAAGCGGAAGACCGGAGCGGGAATTTTGGTATAAAAGACCGTAATATTTATAAGACAAGTTTGAATTTAAAATTGCAACTTTGCAGACAACTTCATAAAACAATACAAAATAACATGATCCGCAATACATTATCAGCATTGGCTCTATGCCTGTCGGTGACGGGCGCCATGGCGCAGACCGTTCCGGAGGCTTCGAAGGCCTATTTCAATCGGAGATAACACCGGAGTCGCTTGTGAGCATTTTCAATGCGCTCGGCGTGAATCCTGAGGGGAAAGTGGCGGTAAAAATCAGTACAGGCGAATCAGCCCAGAGCAACCAGTTGCGTCCGGAGCTTATCGGCGACCTCGTGAAGAAGGTGAACGGCACTCTTGTGGAATGCAACACGGCTTACGGCGGCAATCGTTCCAACACTGCCGCCCATCGCCGCGCAATCGAGCAGAGGGGATATGGGAAAATTGCTACTGTCGACATCATGGACGAAGATGGCGACATGAAACTCCCGATGCAGGACTCCAAATGGTTTTCGGAAAATCTTGTCGGAAGTCATCTTGCCAATTATGACTTCATGATAAATCTCGCCCACTTCAAGGGTCATGCCATGGGCGGTTTCGGCGGAGTGCTGAAAAACCAGAGCATCGGCATAGCCACGCCCGACGGCAAAACGCGCATCCATACGGCCGGCGCCTATTCCGAACCTCGCTATGTTTTCGAGCAGCCTCACGGTCAGGACGCTTTTCTGGAATCGATGGCCGGCGCGGCCCAGTCGGTCCATAATTATTTCAAAGGGAAGAAGGGTATAGTTTATATAAATGTTATGAACAATCTTTCTGTGGATTGCGATTGCAACGGCCGGCCGGCCGCACCGCAGATGAAAGATATCGGCATACTCGCCTCTCTGGATCCCGTTGCGCTCGACAAGGCTTGTCTCGACCTTGTGTTTGACCATACGTCGACGACGGGCGACAACAGTGCGCCGCTGATCCAGCGCATCAACAGCCGTCATGGCACGCACACGGTGGATTACGCGGCGGAGATAGGTCTCGGATCGCTCGCATACGATCTGATCGACATCACCAATGCGAGCGCCGTTACAGAAATCTCAAACGAAGGGGTCAGAAAATATAACGTGTACGATATGAGCGGCTCGAAAGTGCTGAGCAATGCCGACAATCTCAGCTCGCTTTCACCCGAAATTTAGACTCTGTTCCTTAAAATTTCGGAGTCGTAGGGGTCGCAGGCTTGGAGCGGATTTTGTTATTTGCTGAGAGGAGCATACCGAGGTATGTGACTGAAAGCAAGGGACAAAAGACGCCCAAGGATGCGAGACAACAGGTAATTTCAATATTGTCGGCATTGCCGAAATGTTAAAATATGGAAGATAGGGATATCTGAAATCCGGAATTCTTCTCAAAATTGAATCATTTATTGATAATAATTAATACATTAAACATATTTCCTTATTCGGGGAATTAAAGTTACCGTAAGCCCGGCGCTTTTTGGCATCTTTCGCGAGATCTCTTCGGTCACGATGCCCGCATCGCTCCCTCCGAGACTCGCAAAATCTGCTCAAAAATCACCGCCCCTACGACCCCGAAATTTTAAGGAACAGAGTCTTAAGTAGCCTTAGCTGTCAAAAACGTCATTTTATGACAAGATATCTTTTATCATTAATACTTTTGGTTGCAGGTGCGGGCGGCGTTCTGTCGGCCCGCACCGTCACCATCACGCTTGAAGAGGCTATCGCGCGGGCCCGCACCAACAGCGTGGAGGGGGCCGTGGCGCTCAATAGCCTTAAGAGTGCTTATTGGGAATGGCGATCCTATCGGGCCGATCTTCTTCCGGAAGTCTCTTTCAAAGCCACGGCTCCGGCCTATCATAAGCAGTACAGTCCCTATATGGACGATACCGGCTCCTACGGTTTCGTACCCAACAATTATCTACAGGTGAACGGCGAGCTTTCGGTGAGTCAGAACATCTGGCTCACGGGAGGCAGGGTGTCGGTGAATACGTCGCTCGACTATTACCGTCAGCTGGGCCGAGAAGGCTACAACAGGTTCATGTCGATACCGGTGGCGCTTACGCTCGAACAGCCCGTGTTCGGAGTCAATAACGTGAAATGGAACCGACGCATCGAGCCGGTGCGTTATCGCGAGGCGAAGGCCGAGTTCCTGAGTGCCACGGAAGAGGTGGCTATGTCGGCGATAACTTATTACTTCCAGTTGCTGATGGCTTCGGAAAACCTCGGAATCGCGCGCCAGAATCTTGAGAACGCCTCCCGGCTTTACGCCGTGGCCCGCGAGAAACGGGCCATGGGGAAAATCAGCGGCAATGATCTTCTGCAGATGGAACTCAATCAGCTTAACGCCCGTTCGGAGCTGACCGACTGCGAGAGCGGACTCCGCAGCGCCATGTTTCAGCTCAGGTCTTTCCTTGACCTCGAGGAGGATGTGGAGATAGAGGCCGTTGTTCCCGGAAGTCTGCCGGAAGCGGAGATCTCTTTCGAGGTCGCAAGGGAGAAGGCTATGGCCAACAACAAGCATGCTCTCAATATGGCCCGTCGACGCCTCGAAGCGGATTATGAAGTGGCCAAGGCAAAAGGGGATTTGAGGAGCATCAACCTTTTTGCCCAACTCGGATACACCGGTACCGACCATCGTTTCGGAGGAGCCTACGGGTCGCTGAGAAGCAATCAGGTGGTGGAGGTCGGTTTCGAGATACCGATTCTCGACTGGGGGAAGCGACGGGGCCGCGTCAAGACGGCGCAGAGCAACCGTGAGGTAGTGGAAAGCCGGCTGCGACAGGAGAATATGGATTTCAACCAGAACCTCTTCATTCTTGTGGAGCGTTATTCCAATCAGCAGAAACAGCTTCAGATAAGAGAGCGTGCCGACAGCATAGCAGCCCGCAGGTATGCCACCAATATGGAGACATTCATAATAGGAAAAATCTCGACTCTTGATCTCAACGACTCCCGCGTAAGCAAGGATGAGGCGCGAAGGGAGTATGTCAACGAGCTATATCGCTACTGGCAGTATTATTACCAGATCCGGAGCATCACACTCTGGGATTTCGATGCCGGCAAGCCGATCGATGCAGATTTCGAGAGAATAGTAAATGGCAGATGAGATGGAGATGATTCATTTTTCAAATGAGATTTTCATATTCCGAAACAGATTGAGTAAATTTGTAGTATGATTTTGGTAATCGACGATGACAGGACCGTTCGGCTTTCGCTCGGCACGTTGCTTGGCCGGGCAGGCTACGAGACTGTTGCGGCTTCCACGCCGTCTGAGGCATTGGAATTTATGCGCCACAACAGTTTCGACCTCATCATCATGGATATGAACTATTCCATATCCACCACGGGGGAGGAAGGGCTGCATCTGTTGCGGCAGGCATCGGTGTTTCAGAAAGGTGTGCCAGTGATTCTTATCACAGCCTGGGGAAGCATCGAACTGGCTGTAGAGGGAATGAGGCTCGGCGCGTTCGATTTCGTGACCAAGCCATGGTCGAACGGCGATATGCTTGCCAGAGTGCGGACGGCACTGAGTCTCAACGGAGAGGAATCGGAAAGACCGGCGGATTCCGCAAGTGGTTTCGATCGTTGCGGAATCGTTGGCGAGAACAAGCGATTGCTTGAAATTCTCGGCACTGTGGCGCGTGTGGCTCCTACGGAAGCCCCGGTGCTTATCCTCGGAGAGAATGGAACGGGAAAGGAACTGGTGGCTCAGGCCATCCATGCCAACAGCCGGCGGCGGGCCAACCCGTTTGTGATGGTCAATCTCGGAGGTATTGCCCAGTCGCTTTTCGAAAGCGAGATGTTCGGCCATGCCAAAGGGGCATTCACCGGCGCAGCGACAGCCCGCAAAGGAAGGTTTGAACTTGCCGACAAAGGCACTATCTTTCTCGATGAGATAGGAGATCTCGACATCAGTTGCCAGGTGAAGCTTCTGCGGGTGCTTCAACAGCATACGTTCGAAGTGCTCGGAGAAAGCCGTCCGCGCAAAACCGACATACGCGTTGTCTGCGCCACCAATGCGGATCTTCCGCGGATGGTGGGCGAACGGACTTTCCGCGAAGACCTCTACTATCGCATCAATCTCGTGACATTGCGCCTTCCGGCCTTGCGGGAGCGGCGCGACGACATTCCTCTGCTCGTGAGGCATTTCATTTCAGCCGGCTCCCGCGATATGGGCGTGGCGGCTCCCGAAATATCATCCGAGGCAATGACGCTGCTCAGTCGTCTTCCTTATCCGGGAAATATCAGGCAACTTAAAAACATGGTGGAACGAGCGCTCATCACTTCGGCCGGTTCACGCATCGAGAGTCGCGATTTCGAGGGAGCGGATGCTATTTATTCGCACCCTGACATGGAGAGCGGTTCCGCTTCCGATCTGGAGGCAATCGAGCGAAAGGCAGTGGAAAGCGCTTTGGCCGAAAGCGGCGGAAATCTCAGCCGCGCCGCTTTGCGACTCGGCATATCCCGCCAGGCACTATATCGGAGAATGGCTAAATACGGAATCGGATGAAGAGGCGCGGTGGACTCATATTGACGGCAGTAGTTCTCACCGTGGCTTTAGCGTTGATTCCCCTTTCGGGAAATCCGGCGGCTCGATGGATTGCGGCGGCATTAGCTTTTGCGGACATAGCGGTGTTGATCGTGTTGTGGCGCAGCATCGCCAAACCTCTCGACACCGTAACGATCGGCCTGGAGCTGCTGGCCTCGCAAGATTTCAGCAACCGTGTCCGACCTACGGGCGAGCCGTATGCCGACCGTATCGCCGACCTTTTCAACAGGATGGCCGAACAGCTTAAGAATGAACGTACCCGCTTGCGCGAGCAGGAGGGATTCCTACGCCAGATTGTGGAGGTGTCGCCAATGGGAGTGGCAGTGATGGATTTCGATGGCAGAATATCATTGCTGAATCCTTCGCTGCTGAAGATGGCGGGAATCGACCGCGAGGATGCTCCCGACGGCGTGGCATTCTCAAAAATCGACAATGAGCTTTTCCGGGCTGCATCGAGAGTGGAGGAGGGGAAGTCGGAGGTGGTGCGTCTGAGCGATACAAGGATTTATCGCTGTTCGAATCTGCGGTTCATTGAATCGGGTTTCAAGCGCCCGTTCGTACTTGTGGAGAGCCTAACGGAGGAGGTGATGAAAGCTGAGCGCGAGGCTTATGAGAAGCTGATACGGGTCATCTCGCATGAGGTGAATAACAGCATGGGCGGAGTCGCCTCCATACTTGAGACCTTTTCCGATATCAGTTCCGACGAGGAGATGCGGGAACTGGCCGACAGCGGTCGCGACCGTTGTCTGGCCCTGTCGGATTTCATACGCTCTTATGCGGATGTGGTGAAGCTTCCCGCGCCTTCGCTTGCCGACCGCGACCTTGGCGATGAGATACGCCATACCGCGGGCTTTCTGAAAACGATTCTGCCTGCAGGAGTGAGGTTGGAACTGAAACTTCCTGAGAATACCGCTTTGCCTGTGAGGGTGGATCCGGTGATGATGGAGCAGATGATTGTGAATGTGGTCAGAAATGCCTCTGAAAGCATAACCTCCTGCCCGGAAAGGATGGATAGGGGTGACGGCCTTGTGGAGATAAGTGCGGAGATATGCGATGAGGATGGGAAATCAGGAAATCGCGTGAAAATGACGGTCTGCGACAATGGCACCGGTATAAGCGAGGAGGTGGCGCGAAAACTTTTCACGCCCTTTTATTCATCGAAAAGCGGTGGGAGGGGAATCGGCCTGACACTCGTCAACGAGGTGCTGACGCGTCATGGATTCCGCTTCTCGTTGCTCACCGGGGCCGACGGGCTGACGCGCTTCACGGTTTGGGCTCCGCTGAGATAAGACTCTGTTTCTTGAATTTTCTATTCGTATGGTTTCCCGGCGTCAGGTGAGGCGTATTCCCGGATTTATGAAATATACCTTTTCCGTGGCCCTTGTTATTGCCGTGTAAATCCAGCGGTAGAAATCTGAATCAATAGCGTCGGGAGGGATGGAGCCCATGTCGATATATACATGTTTCCATTGTCCACCCTGAGCCTTGTGGCATGTGACGCAATAGGCGTATTTGGCTTGCAACGCATTGTAGTAGGGATCTTCCATCACCCCTTTGATCTGCTCTGAAAGCGCTCCGTCGTAAGAGGTGAGCACGCGGTTATAGAACCGTTCCATCTCTTCGCGAGGAATCGAGGGCCCTTCGCTGGCGAGGCTGCGGAGCATCAGTTTGGCGCCGACAACAATATCGTCGGATACCATGCGAAGCTCCACATCGCAGAAATAGCGTCCATATGCCTTCTCCGTTTTGCCGATCCATGTCACTTCCGCCATATCGCCGTTGGCGATAAAGGTTTTCATTTCGTTGCGCTTCCCCCAGTAGTAATCGTTTTTTGATATGATTATCCGGTCGCCCCGCTGAAGAGGGTCTTCGGCATACATCACCTGACTGCGTATGGCATTGTTGATGTTGTTGGCGCGTTTGTTGGAACGGGTTATGACGAGCGTTTCCTCCATTCCCACACTGCTCCATGAATCGGAGAGCATGTCGGCGAGATCGGCCGAAGAGACGGCCTCGACATCGGGGAACCCGCTCAGCGCGAGTTCCGGTTCGCCCCCGCGCGGGGTCATGAGCATCTGGCGCATGAAGGTGGCGTTGTGGATTATGCCGCTTTCCACGGACTGACGCACAGGAATGTCGAGCGTGAATCCGACGGGATTCAGCCCTAAGGCACGCAGCCGGTCGTGGTTCATGGCAGTGCCGGAGGTCTGCCCTACGGGAGGCAGCTGCGCTTCGTCGCCGATGAGAAGCATCCGGCAGCCGGGAGCAGAATAGACATGGCGGATAAGATGGGAGAGGAGCGAGCGTCCGCCGCCGGCACTGTCGGAGATGAGCGAAGCTTCGTCGACGATGAAAAGGGTGTCCCTCTGCTCGTTGGGAGCGAGGAAGAAGGTGGTGTTGCCGGGGTCTACGGTATTGCCGCGGTATAGCCGCTTGTGGATTGTGGAAGCTTTATGGCCGGAGAATCCGGAGGCCACCTTGGCGGCGCGCCCAGTGGGTGCGAGAAGCACTACGGGCACGCGCAACCGCCCGAGAGCGCGTATGAAGGCGCCTGTTAACGAAGTTTTGCCCGTTCCCGCATATCCGTTGAGCACGAACACTCCCCGTGGGTCGGCGGAGGCCATGAATGCCGAGAGAGCCTCGACAAGCATCGCCTGACTCATTATTGGCTCGAACGGCAGCTCTTCGAGGGTGAGCGTCGACAATATTTCCGGCTGGATTGGATTCATCGGATTTTACTCATTCCGGGTGTGATATTATATCGTAAAGTTGTAGACTCTGTTCCTTAAAATTTCGGGGTCGTAGGGGCGGCGATTTTTGCGCAGATTTTGCGAGTCTCGGAGGGAGCGATGCGGGCATCGTGACCGAAGAGATCTCGCGAAAGATGCCAAAAAGCGCCGGACTTACAGTAATTTTAATTCTCCGAATATGGAAAGATGTTTTATTGTGTTATTATTCAACAAAAATAGTAAATTTTGAGAAGAATCTGGATTTAAGTTATCTGTTTCTTTTATATTATTTTAATATTTCAGGAAATGCCGCACTCGTGAAATTACCTTCTGTCTCGCATTCTTGGGCGAATTTCGACACTTGCTTGCAGTCACATACCCCGGTATGCTCCTTTCTGCAAGTGTCAAAATTCACTCCAAGCCTGCGACCCCTACGACTCCGAAATTTTAAGGAACAGAGTCTTAAATTTGCTTAATTATCTATCCGCAGTTTGCGAAATTATTGTTAACTTTGCGAAAGATAAGGGGTAGGGGAATTTGGAGAGATAAGAAATTGTAAAAGATAATATAACCCCAATTATAATTTTTATAAAAATGAAGATTGAAAAAGTAATTGGTCGCGAGATTCTTGATTCACGCGGCAACCCGACAGTTGAAGTAGATGTAATCCTCGAAAGCGGCGTTATGGGACGCGCAGCCGTTCCCTCCGGTGCATCCACAGGCGAGAACGAGGCTCTCGAGCTCCGCGACGGCGACAAATCGCGCTACATGGGCAAAGGCGTTCAGAAAGCAGTGGCCAATGTAAACGGCCCGATCGCCGACGCTCTCCGCGGTCACAGCGCCCTCGATCAGATCGGCGTTGACCAGATCATGCTCGACCTCGACGGCACTCCCACGAAGTCCAACCTCGGCGCCAACGCCATCCTCGGTGTTTCGCTTGCTACAGCTAAGGCTGCCGCCAACTATCTCGACATGCCTCTCTACCGCTATATCGGCGGATGCGACACATATGTTCTCCCCGTTCCGATGATGAACATCATCAATGGCGGTGCACACTCCGACGCTCCTATCTGCTTCCAGGAGTTCATGATTCGTCCTGTAGGCGCATGCTGCTTCAAAGAGGGTATCCGCATGGGCACAGAGGTGTTCCATAACCTCAAGAGCGTGCTCAAAGCCCGCGGCCTCTCCACCGCAGTCGGCGATGAAGGCGGTTTCGCTCCCAACCTCGACGGCACTGAGGATGCGCTCAATGTCATCATCGAAGCTATCAAGAAAGCCGGCTACGAGCCCGGAAAGGATGTGACAATCGGTCTTGACTGCGCTTCTTCCGAGTTCTATCATGACGGTGTTTACGACTACACATGGAAGCAGGGTCCCGACGCTCCCAAACGCACAAGCGAGGAGCAGGCCAAATTCCTCGAGGAGCTCGTTAATAAATATCCTATCGACTCTATCGAGGACGGTATGGATCAGAACGACTGGAAAGGCTGGAAGATCCTTACAGACCTTATCGGCAACCGCTGCCAGCTCGTGGGCGATGACCTGTTCGTTACCAACGTGAAATATCTTGAGAAAGGTATCGAAGAGGGTTGCGCAAACTCCATCCTCGTGAAGGTTAACCAGATCGGTTCTCTCACAGAGACTCTGCGCGCCGTGCAGATGGCTCAGCGCAACAACTACACCGCTGTTATCTCCCACCGTTCGGGCGAGACAGAGGATGCCACAATCGCCGACATCGCAGTTGCGATGAACGCAGGTCAGATCAAGACCGGTTCCGCAAGCCGTTCCGACCGTATGGCCAAATACAACCAGCTTCTCCGCATCGAGGAGGAACTCGGCGACCGCGCTGTTTACGGCTATCGCAAGATTGCCCGCAAGTAATCCAGCCGACTCCAATCTAAAACATGAATACACGATAGATCGGAAGCAGATGCTCTCCGGCCCGATTATTCTTCTATATAAGAGAAGGGGATTAGTCCTGGTTGAGGTTTACGCGTTTGAACTCAACGGCAACGAGGCCTTTCATCTCTTTGTCGAGATACTGGCCAACCGTGATGGTTGCATCGCGATGGTATTCCTGCTCGAGAAGCACGTTCTCTTTGTAATACTTGTTGATACGGCCGTTCACGATGTTGTCGATCATCTGCTGCGGGAGGTTGGCAGCTTTCTTCTCGGCGGCCTCGGCCATGATCACGCGGGCTTTGGCGGCATCCTCTTCGGTGATCCAGCCTTTGGTGATGTTGGAAGCGATGTGGTCGTCGCTGTCGAAGTGGTTGGGGTTGAAGCCGGCTTTCTTGAGAGCTGCCTCAACAGCCTTGTGAACCTGCTCGCTCTTAGTCTTCTCGATAGCCACAGTCTTCTCCTCTTCGATAACGGCGGCGGGAACGGACTCGCGGTTTACGGCCACGGGGTTCATGGCTGCCACCTGCATTGCCACTTCCTTGCCTACCTCGGCGGGAACGCCTTCGAGGTTGAAACCTACGATTGTAGCAAGTTTATTGCCGAGGTGATCGTAGGCGGCTACGCTGGGAGCGCTGATGCACTCGTAGGCGCCGAGCTCCATTTTCTCACCTGTCTTACCGATCTCATCGGTGATGTGCTCCTCAACCGTGCGGTTGTCGAGCTTGAGGGCCTTAACCTCGTCGAGAGTCTTTGCTCCGGCTGCTACCGCAGCGTCGAGGATCTGTTTTGTAAGGGCGCGGAACGATTCGTTCTTGGCAACGAAGTCGGTTTCGCATTTCAGGGCCACGATAGCGGCGAATCCCTCCTTGGTCTCGGAGAGAACGCAACCCTCTGCTGCCTGACGGTCCTCACGCTTGGCGGCTACTGCCTGACCTTTCTTGCGGATAATTTCGATAGCGGCCTGAATGTCGCCGTCGGTCTCTGCAAGTGCATTCTTGCAATCCATCATGCCTGCGCCGGTCATGTTGCGCAGTTTCTTGATATCTTCTATGCTTACTGCCATTTTTTTCTTGAATATTAAAAAGTAAGGACTTTAAGGACCTTAAGGTCTTTAAAGTCCTTAAAGACATTTGATTTAATTACAATTGGATCAAGCCTCAGCCTCGGCTGCGGGAGCCTCCTCGACTTTGACTTCCTCCTTCACCTCAACCTCGGCGGGAGCGGCTGCGCGTTCCTCGTTGCGGCGCACGCGACGGCGTTTGCCGGGAGCGGGAGCATCGCCCTCCTCTTTATCCTCGGGGGCGTCGATCTTCTCGATTTTGCGCTCCTCAAGGCCTTCGGCCATGGCGGCGCATACGCTGTCGAGAATGATCTCGATGCTCTTGGAAGCATCGTCGTTTGCGGGGATCACGAAATCGATATCCTCGGGGCTGGAGTTTGTGTCGACAATTGCGAACACGGGGATTCCGAGACGTTTTGCCTCAGCCACGGCGATGTGCTCTTTCATCACGTCCACCACGAAGAGGGCGGAGGGGAGACGGCCGAGGTCGGCGATAGAACCGAGGTTCTTCTCGAGTTTGGCGCGCTGACGTGTGATCTGGAGTTTCTCGCGTTTCGAAAGGTTGTCGAAAGTGCCGTCTTTCTCCATCTTGTCGATGGTGGTCATTTTCTTCACAGCCTTGCGGATTGTGGGGAAGTTGGTGAGCATACCGCCGGGCCAGCGTTCGATAACGTAAGGCATGTTCACTGCCTTAGCTTTTTCGGCGATAGTCTCTTTGGCCTGTTTCTTGGTAGCGACGAAGAGCACTTTCTTGCCGCTTTTTGCTATCTGTTTGAGAGCTGCGGCTGCCTCTTCGATCTTGGCTGCCGTTTTATAAAGATCTATAATGTGGATACCATTGCGCTCCATAAAGATGTAGGGAGCCATTGCGGGATTCCATTTGCGTTTGAGGTGACCGAAATGACATCCTGCTTCGAGGAGCTGGTCAAATGTAGGTGTTGCCATTTGTTTTTTAGTTTGTTTACGTTCTTTTTAATACAATCCGGGAGTAGGGAACGTGTCCATCTTCCGGATTTAGATGCTAAACACTTATGCTGAAATTCCGATAGATATCGGAAAATCCGTAGCCGATTAACGTTTGGAGAACTGGAAGCGTTTGCGAGCCTTGGGACGACCCGGTTTCTTACGCTCTACGGCACGCGGGTCGCGAGTCATGAAACCTTCGGCGCGGAGTGCGCGTTTGTCCTCGGGGTTGATTTTCACAAGCGCACGGGCGATAGCGAGGCGGAGTGCTTCCGACTGTCCTTTGTAGCCGCCGCCGTCGAGGTGCGCGTAGATGTCATATTTCTCTGCGCAGTCGAGAGTCTGAAGCGGCTGCTTCACGATATACTGAAGAATCGAAGAGGGGAAGTACACGTCGAGAGGACGCTTGTCGATAACGATTTTACCGGTACCCTCGGTGAGATAAACTCGGGCTACGGCTGCTTTGCGGCGGCCAATTGCATTTACTTTTTCCATCTTCTTTCTTATTTCATTTTATTGATGTCGATTACTGTAGGGTTCATGTCGGCGAAGGGGTGTTCTGCCCCGTTGTAGACATAAAGGTTGCGGAGCTGGGCGGCGCCGAGCTTCGTCTTGGGAAGCATTCCCTTCACAACTTTGATGAAGAGGGGGTGCTTGCCGGCCTTGACCGTAGTTTTCATCGATTTGCGCATCAGGTCGCCGGGGGTGTATACGCGCTGGCCGCCGGGATAGCCCGTGTAGCGGAGGTATTCGCGTTTCTCCATTTTGTCGCCGTTCATAACGACTTTGTCGGCGTTGATGATGATTACGTTGTCGCCGCAGTCGAGGTTAGGAGTGAAGCTGGGCTTGTTCTTGCCGCGCAGAATCTTGGCGACTGTCGAGCAGAGACGGCCGAGCACCTGGTCGGTTGCGTCGATCACCACCCATTTCTTTTCGATTGTTTCCGGGGTGGCGGATTGTGTCTTATAGCTTAAAGTATCCACTTTTGCTTTTAATGATTAATTGTTGTTGATTAATAGCCATAAAATCAGACAGTTGGTCGGCCAAAACCAACAGCGTCCCATCTTATAGCCAGTTAAACTTGGATATAATCGGCTCGCAAAATTAATAAAAATTCCGCTAACTGCAAAATTATTTTGATTTTAGCTCTTTTTTAAGGAACTTTAATGAAGCCGCTTTAAAGAATATTCCTGAAGGAAGCCGCTCCAATGCTTTATGGTGTAGCCAGCTCAATAATATCACCGCAATGATGTAGACTACGAGGTAGAAGAGGGCATGGATTGTGTAGGGGCAGCACATTATTATGACATAGCGAACAAGAGGGTGCACTACGAATATACTCGCCGAAATCGTGCCCACCCATGCCATTGCCTTGAAACTGACAAGGCGCGCAAACGTGCAAAAGGAGATAATGGCAAGCAACCCCGAAAGGGGAGTGAGCCATTTTAAAAGGAAACTTGCTGAGAAAACAATCATAGAGACAATGCAGATAATAGCTTCGGTTTTCCGTTTCGGTGACAGCCGGAGTCTCGCCATCAGCATTCCCGCGAAAAAGGAGGGGAGCCACCCTATGAAGTTATGGCGCAGAAACGAGCTTGTCTCGATGCTCATGGCATACACCACAATATAGTTGAACAGCAAAGAAAGAACTATGCCAACGGCAAGTCCACGGATACTCAGGCGTTTGATAAGCGGGAAGAGCAGATAGAACTGCATGATCATGCCGAAAAACCAGTAGACCCCGGGATCGATATTATTCCAGTCGAAAATGTTGATGGTGAGTGTGATTTGTTCAAGAATCCTCAGTGGAGTCACCGTATCGCCGGTTATCAGATAATTAAGTCCGAGGAAGATTGCGTAGAGAGGAATCAGCAGGCGAAAGAGTTTGAGCAGGTGGCGCCATTCGAAACGGAAATATTTAAAACCACTCCTCTCAATTTCCGAATACTTAACCGACAAGCCATAAGCGCTCAGGAAAATGAACAGGGGCACGCCTACCCAACCGGCGAAAGATAGAATCATTGTCGGAAAGTTCGAAAGCTTGATGAGCCTCAGGAAGTTGTCGATTTGCGATTGCCGGAACTCCATCTCATTGCCCGAAACATGCATAAAAAACTTGGAATAATTATGCAACATTATCATAAGTATTGCATAACCTTTTATTTCGAGGCATTGCCGTTTGCTGAGAATCATATGTCAATTCGAATTTTTTGTGGAAGGATCTTCTGCCGGATTTCCGAGATAGCGGGGAGCTATCTGCAGAAGATAGGTCCATGCGTCATCGTGGGTATAGGGTATCTCACCTTCGAGGATGGCTTCTTTGACAGCATCCTTGAGATCTTTTATCACCGAGGATGGCGGGATATTGAAGTATGCCATGATTTCATTGCCGTCGACAGGAGATTTCCAGTTGCGGAGAGCATCGGCGTCGTTGATCTCCTCCATTCTTTTGCGAAGCTTTGCGAAACCTTCGAGCTGGCGGCGCACCTTCGCGGGATTCTTGGAGGTGATGTCGGCCTCTGCGAGAATCATCAGGTCGTCGAGGTCTTCACCGGCCTCTGTGATGAGGCGGCGCACGCCTGAATCCGACACTCCCTCCTCGCCGACAGATTGCGGACGCATGTGGAGCCCCACAAGTTTGGCCACATATTTCATCTTCTCGTTGAGAGGAAGTTTCATCTTCTTGAAAATGCGCGGTATCATTTTCTCTCCGATGAAATTGTGGTTGTGGAATGTCCATCCGAGCCGGGCATCATAGCGTTTGGTGGCCGGTTTGCCTATATCATGGAGCAACGCGGCCCATCGCAGCCATTCGTTGTCGCTTTTCAAAGCTACATTGTCCACTACCTGCAACGTATGGTAGAAATTGTCCTTATGCCCGCGACCCTCTTTGGTTTCTACTCCCTTCAGCTCGCAGAGACTCGGAAAAATAAGTTCGAGTAGTCCGGATTCATCAAGGAGCCGCAACCCTACGGAGGGGAGCGGTGAACGCATTATTTTAGAGAGCTCATCGTTGATGCGTTCGCGCGTGATTATGGAAATGCGTTCCCGGTTGCGGCGAATGGCCTCGAATGTATCGGGCACGATGGTGAAACCGAGTTGAGAGGCGAAGCGGATGGCCCGCATCATTCTCAGAGGATCATCGGAAAATGTGATATCCGGATCGAGAGGCGTCCTTATCAATTTATTATGCAGGTCGGTGATGCCACCGAACGGGTCGACAAGCTCTCCGAAACGGTTTTCATTCAGGCATACCGCCATTGCATTGACCGTGAAATCGCGTCGGTTCTGGTCATCTTCGAGAGTGCCGTCTTCCACTATCGGGTTGCGGCTTTCGCGCGAATAAGACTCGCGGCGGGCGCCAACGAATTCGAGTTCGAGTTCGCCCGATCTCACCTGAGCCGTGCCGTAGTTCGCGTAGACGCTCAGACCCTTGCTGCGGCCCAGCCTTTCGGCCACTTTTTCGGCAAGCTCTATACCGCTTCCGACGGTAACGAAGTCAATGTCGGACGAAGTGCGTCCGAGGAAAATGTCGCGGACATATCCCCCGACCACATAAACCTCCCGCCCCATGCTGTCGGCAGTCTCGCCGATGAGCCGGAACACCGGATGCTTGAGATCTTCGGCTAAATTCATTTTTCTAAATATCTTCGAGATTTTCGGGGAAAACTGTCAGGTTTTCCAACCCTGTAGGCGTAACGCGATAAGTATTTTCTACACCCACCGCTCCTACGTGAGGTATGACGAACTTAGGCTCGATGGCTATCGTCATGTTTTCTTCGAGGAGGTCGCGGCTGCGTTCCGTGAGGACCGGCTGTTCGTTAAGTTCGATGCCGACACCGTGGCCGACAAAGGGGGCTTTATGACGATGACCCATAAAGTAAGGATGCAGATTTTCGATTGTGGCCATTTCCACGGCGCGTGAATAAAGTTTCGACACCGGTGTCCCCGGAACAGCCATTTTTTCGAGTTCGCGCAGGATATTGCGGGAGCACTCGTGGGCTTTGCGGGTGAGGTCGCCGGGGTCACCGATAGTCCAGCAGCGGGTCATGTCGGTCTGATAGCCGTTGAAGCCGCCGTTCATATCAACCATCACCGTCGTTCCGGGTCTCATAGTGACGCCCGAGGCTCCGGCCGGCAGCGACGGGTCGATTCCTTCGCCTCCCATAGCGAAATCATAGGGCGACGGCACATCGGCATTGTCGCCGTTGATAACGGAGCCGAGGTTGAGTTCCATGCGACTTCCGGCTGTACGCAATATTCCGAGACAACCCTCGAGGCGCAAAACGCGTTCGATCTCAATCTGGAATTCAAGATCGGTCATATCCTCGCGATAGCAATGGCGCACTTTGGAATAGACCGTGGCCTGACGTATGCCGTCCTCTTTCATCTTCTCTATTTCGTATGCCGTCTTTGTAAGCCGGGCCTTGCGCAGGACAACCGATGCATCGGCGGCTTCCGAGTCGGGGAAACATGCCTTGAGGCGTTCGATATCGGAATAGTAAAGGTCGCTGTATTCCAGACCTATGCGTCGGGG
>URNY01000023.1 GCA_900549375.1 uncultured Bacteroidales bacterium
ACCCTTCATGGCATGTCGCTTTCCATTTGCGGTGCAAAGTTAGACAGTTTTATTTATTCCTCCAAATTTTTTATCCTTTTTTTATATCCAAAATCTTAAGTTTTTAATTTTTTTACCGTTTTTCAGCGTTTTAATAAATTTTTACATCTCCAAATTGTCTTCTTCACCGTTTTCTTTTAACTTTACATCCCAAATGACTTTATGCTCGTTAAAGCAACTTTTTTCAGAAATTAACAATCACTTATACTCTATATCTAAGAAGTAATGGACAAAAAAGTATTTTATCTGGCTCTCGGCGTTGCCGTGATCGGCATGACGGGTTGCTCCAAGAAACTCGGCCAGTTCAAAAGCGATTTCTTCACTACTGTTCCCACTCCGCTGGAAACCGTCGGTGAAAACGTACCAGGCACTGTCACCGGTAACATCCCGGCAAAATTCATGGTTAAGAACGCAAAAGTAACCGCTACTCCCGTTATCACATGGAACGGCGGCGAAGCTACCGCTCAGCCCGTGGTGGTTCAGGGCGAGAATGTCCGCGCCAACGGTCAGGTGGTAAGCTACGTCAACGGCGGCACAGTCACAATCCCCTTCTCTGTGCAGTATCAGCCGGAAATGGCAAAAAGCGACCTCTATCTTGATTTCGCCGTTGATCAGAACGGAAAGCTTTACACACTTCCCCGCGTCAAGGTAGGCTATGGAGTGATCGCAACCTCTACGCTCGCTTCGGCAAAAACTGTAGAACCCGCTGTGGCAAAGGATAATTTCCAGCGTGTCATCAACGAGAAATACTCAGCCGACATCCACTTCCTCATCAATCAGGCAAACATCCGCTCGAGCCAGACCGACAAACCCGACTATATCGATCTCAACAAGCGTCTTATGGAAGCCAACAAGGCCGCCAACCAGGAGATTGCCGGCATCACAATCAACTCTTACGCTTCGCCCGACGGCGCCCTCTCTTTCAACACCTCGCTTGCTGAAAAACGCGAGGCCAACACCGCCGGCTATGTGGAGAATCAGCTTAAGAAAGATAAGATCACTGAATTCGGTGAACTCACATCTTCTTTCACTCCCGAGGACTGGGAAGGCTTCCAGCAGCTCGTAGAAAAAAGCAACATTCAGGACAAAGACCTTATCCTCAGCGTTCTCAAGATGTATCCCGATCCCGAACAGCGTGAGAAAGAGATCCGCAACCTCTCGTCGGTATTCAACGAACTCGCTGACCAGATTCTTCCCCAGCTCCGCTATTCGCGCGTGATGGCATCCATCAATGTTATCGGCAAGAGCGATCAGGAACTCATCAACCTCTTCAACTCCAATCCTAAAGAACTGACAGTCGACGAGATCCTCTACATCGCCACCCTCACCGACGACAACACAAAGAAGATGGAAGTCTATAACAAGGCTTGCGAACTCTATCCCAAAGACTACCGCACATTCAACGACCTCGGTCTTACGCAGTATGTTGCAGGCGACTATAAAGGTGCCAAATCCAACTTCGAGCATGCTCTCCGCCTGAATCCCTCCGCAAAAGAGCCTGAGATGAACCTCGGTCTTCTCTTGATGGTCAACGGCGACTACCGCAAAGCTTACGAGCAGATCGGCGCAGCAGCCGGCGTTCCCGAAGCTGCCGACGCTATGGGCGTTTACTATCTCGCACAGGGCGACCTTTCGAAAGCCGTGCGTTCGTTCGGTGATTCCAAAACCAACAACGCCGCTCTCGCACAGATCCTCTCGCAGGATTACTCCGCAGCCAAGTCCACGCTCGCTTCCATCAAGAATCCCGATGCCACCACCTATTATCTCACGGCAGTTCTCGGCGCACGCACAAACAATGAGAACATGGTGATGAGCAACCTCCGTCAGGCAGTGAAACTCGACCGCTCGCTTCTCGACCGCGCGAAAGCCGACCTCGAATTCTCACAGTATAACCTCTCCTATCTCTGATACTTTCAAAATTTAACTCTGTATAAAAAATAAGGCGTTCTAAATTGGAACGCCTTATTTTTTATACAGATTATAGAGAATTTATATCTTATTCATCAATCTCGAAATCATCGCCGAAGGGATCTTCATCTTCCTCCATCTCTTCGCTGTCGTCGAGTTCTTCGCTCTCATCCACGCGCTTTGCCTCCTTGCCCGGCAGGAAAGGATTCTTTCCCTTGGCAATCTTGGCAGTCTTGGTAGTTTTCAGAGCCTCATAAATCTTTGCCGTGATCTCCTCGGCCAACTCCGGATTCTCCTCGATCACACGTTTCACAGCTTCGCGGCCCTGGCCGAGTTTCGTTCCCTCATATGAGAACCATGCGCCCGATTTCTTCATGATGCCATATTCGACTGCAAGATCCACAATCTCGCCCGACCGGGATATACCCTTTCCGAACATGATTTCAAATTCGGCACGCATAAAGGGAGGAGCCACCTTGTTTTTCACAACCTTCACTTTCACAACACGACCCACCGACACATCGTCAACCTTGATAAGCGACGACGGACGTATATCGATACGCACTGTAGAATAGAACTTAAGCGCATTACCGCCCGTGGTGGTCTCGGGGCTTCCGAACGTCACGCCTATCTTTTCACGAATCTGGTTGATGAAGATACAGCATGTGCGTGTGCGCGAGATAGTACCCGTAAGCTTACGCATGGCCTGCGACATCAGACGCGCATGAAGACCCACATTCTTGTCGCCCATCTCACCCTCTATCTCGGCCTTAGGCGTAAGAGCCGCCACAGAGTCTATCACCAGCACATCTATCGCGCCGGAATTGATAAGTTGCTCGGCAATGTCGAGAGCCTGCTCACCATTGTCGGGTTGGGCAATCCAGAGATTGTTGACATCCACACCGAGCTTTTCAGCATAGAAGCGGTCGAAAGCATGCTCGGCGTCGATTATGGCGCAGATGCCACCCTTCTTCTGAGCTTCAGCTATAATATGAATAGCAAGGGTTGTTTTACCCGAAGATTCCGGACCGAATATCTCCGTGATACGGCCACGCGGCACTCCGCCCACGCCCAATGCATAGTCAAGACCGATGGAGCCCGTCGGTATGGTTTCCACATCTTTCACTCCGTCATCGCCCAGACGCATCACAGTGCCCGCACCGAAATCTTTCTCCAGATGCTGCATAGTGGCGTCGAGAGCCTTCAACTTCTCGCTCATATCGCTGATCGGAGCGGAAGCCATTACTTTCGTTTGTTTTTTCTTTGCCATTATATAAGGTTTTTATATTTGTTATTCGAATAGTAATGAAAAGCTATCTTTAAAATGTTTCTTAGAGATTACTGTGCAAAGATATAACTTTAAAACCGCCTCTCCTAATAAACCTCTCGATTTTAAATTTAAATAAACTTAAACCACTGCAAAAATATTGCAGTGAAGGTAATGAATTTACTATTGTCCACAACCTGTAGATAACCTGTAGACAATACTAAAAAAGATGTAGATATGACTGTAGAAAAATTGTTGATGGATTTGTAAACGGAAAATGCGGATTTTTCCTCTAATTTTATAAGCCCGTCTCCTCTTCGGAAAGCAATACCTTTCAATATTAAGTTTTCCATAACTTATTGACGCGGTTATCTACCGTCGGAAGCCCGGTTTTCTACATTTTTTATCTCTTTGTTTACGGGAATTTATTAACTTTGCAATTATCTACACATTGTAGATAAACTTCATATCAATTTGACAATCAATATAGCCGCCTGTAGATAACATGAATATAAAATGACCTCAAAGTTCAATAACTCATATATCCAAATTTTTAGGCAAAAAGTTATTGATCGTTATCTACAGCCTTTATTGATGTTGTTTATTTATTCTTTATTTAATTTTAAAATTTAAAGTAGATAGAAAACATAAAACAGACTTCATCTACTTCAAAAAATCAATAGACATGGAAAGGGAAAAAGAATTGCGCGAAGAGATAGCCCGCCTCAAGAAGGAGAAAAACGCCCTTATCATGGCCCACTACTACCAGCGTGACGAAATTCAGGAGATTGCCGACTTCATCGGCGACTCGCTTGCTCTGGCTCGTAAAGCGGCGCAGACGGATGCCGACGTCATAGTGATGTGCGGCGTCCAATTCATGGGAGAGACTGTAAAGATACTTTGTCCGGATAAAAAAGTGCTGGTTCCCGACACTGCCGCCGGATGCTCTCTGGCCGACAGTTGCGACCCGGAGGAATTCCGTCGCTTCATAGAGGCTCATCCCGGCTATACGGTGGTGAGCTATGTCAATACCTCCGCCGTCGTGAAGGCCCTTACGGATATTGTGGTCACTTCGGGAAACGCCCGCAAGGTGATTGACTCGCTTCCGAAAGATGAGAAAATAATATTCGGACCCGACAAGAATCTCGGAGGATATATCAATAGCGTCACGGGCCGCGAGATGCTTCTTTGGCCCGGCGCCTGTCATGTCCACGACCGATTCTCCCTTCAGGGAATAAAGGATATGAAGAAAGAGCATCCCGGAGCAAAAGTGCTTGTGCATCCCGAATGCCGCAAACCGCTCCAGTTGATAGCCGACAAGGTGGGATCCACCGCCGCCCTGCTCGAATTCGCCGCCAACGATGAAGCCTCGGAATTCATCGTGGTTACGGAAAGCGGCATACTTTTCGAAATGCGCAGAAAATGTCCCGAGAAGACATTTCTTCCCGCGCCGGCCGAAGATTCGGAATGCCAGTGCAACGAATGCGACTATATGAAACTCAACACTCTCGAAAAAGTCTACAAGGCCCTGCGCGATGAAAAACCGGAGGTTATTGTAGATCCTGAACTCGCCGAAAAAGCATTGCGTCCCATAAAAAGGATGTTGGAACTCAGCGTCTGATGGATAGAAAGAAAAAGAATATAGTGGAGCTCACCAACTGCTCCGCGGCCGAATACCGACGTCTGAAGAAAATGCCCCTTACGGTTCTTGTCGACAACGTGAGGTCGATGTATAACATAGGAGCTGTTTTTCGCACTGCCGACGCCTTTCTGGTGAAAGAGGTGGTGCTCGGAGGTATTTCAGGCGTTCCCCCCCATCCCGAGATAGCCAAGACGGCTCTCGGCGCCGAGGAAACGGTGGAATGGCGACATGTTGACGACGCTGTGGCAGAAACCGCGCGCCTCAAGGCCGACGGCTATCGCATCTGCGTGCTGGAGCAGACACATGGCAGCATAGAACTCGGCTCTTTCATTCCATCCGAAAGTGAAAGATATGTGCTCGTCGTAGGCAACGAAGTGGAAGGTGTGGATCAGCGCATAGTGGATATGAGCGATTATGTGCTCGAAATTCCGCAGTGCGGAGTGAAGCATTCCCTCAATGTCTCTTCAAGTGCCTCTATCGCCATGTGGCATTTCTATAATAATTTGAGAATAAAATGAAAATATTGATTACAGGTTCCGCCGGATTCATTGGCAGCGCGCTTGCTGAAAAATTAGCGGAGAGAGGTCATGAAGTCATTGGCATAGACAACCTGAATTCATATTATTCTCCCCTACTGAAAACAGAGCGGCTGAGGCGCGGCGGTTTCAGATTTGCATCTCCCGAAGAGATAGAGGAAAAAAAGGAATACGCAAGCGATATCCATCCTTCTCTCACCTTTATAAGGAGCGACATCACCGATCGTGAAGACATGGAGCGCCTTTTCGCAGAAAAGAGATTCGATTGCGTCATAAATCTTGCCGCCCAGGCCGGAGTGAGATATTCCATAGAGAATCCCTTCACATATATGAAAAACAATATGGAGGGTTTCCTCGTGCTTCTGGAATGTGCGCGTCATTATCCTCCTAAACATTTCATATATGCCTCTTCCAGTTCCGTATATGGAGGCAACACCAAAACCCCTTTCAGCGAGGATGATAATGTAGACAATCCTGTCTCTCTTTACGCCGCCACTAAGAAGAGCAACGAACTGATGGCATGTGTCTACAGCCGACTTTACGGATTTCCATGCACAGGGCTCCGTTTCTTTACCGTCTACGGTCCTTACGGCCGTCCCGAGATGGCTCCGATGCTTTTTTCCGACGCCATACTTAAAGGGGAGAAGATAAAGGTGTTCAATCATGGCGACATGATGCGCGATTTCACGTATATCGACGATATAACCGAAGGAGTAGCTGTGATAGCGGAAAGGGGACCGTTGAAAGGAAAAGAGAATGTTGTCTATAACATAGGCAGGGGACATGCCGAAAATCTTCTATATTTCATTAATCTTCTTGAAAAGGAATTTGGAAAAGATGCGCTCAAGGAGATGCTCCCCATGCAACCCGGCGACGTGCCTCTGACGTTTGCCGATACTTCTCGCTTGCAGGCCGATTATGGATATGCCCCTTCCGTCCCGTTGGAAGAGGGTGTCCGACGGTTTGCCGAATGGCGCAAAAACATGAAAAGCTGACCCTATATTTATAGAATATAACTGACCTGACATAAGAACTAACCTGAATAAAACCTGAAAAAGAAAATGCCTGAAAAAAACTCCGGAATGACCCGCTACCGCTGGGTGATATGCGGAATGTTATTCGCCGCTCTTGTAATCAACTATCTCGACCGGCAGGTGCTGTCGCTCACTTGGAGAAATTTCATCGCTCCCGAGTTCGACTGGACTGATGCCGACTATGGTCTGATCACCGGCGTATTCTCCATCGTTTATGCCGGCTCAATGCTCCTTGCCGGCAAATTTGTCGACCGTCTCGGAACCCGCAAGGGCTATCTGTGGGCCATCGGAATATGGTCGGCCGGTGCCTGCCTGCATTCCATATGTGGTATACTCACCAATGGCATCGTGTCGGGCGACTGGATATTCTCTTTCACCGGCTCGCGCGAACATCTCATCATGCTCCGCAATGCAGGATCAGCAACAGTGGCCATCACCACGGTCAGCGTATGGCTCTTCCTCGGCGCCCGCTGCGTGCTCTCTTTCGGCGAAGCCGGAAACTTTCCCTGCTCCATCAAAGCCGTGGCTGAATATTTTCCTAAAAAGGACCGCGGTTTCGCAACCGGCGTATTCAACTCAGGAGCGCAGATAGGCGCTTTGATCGCACCCTTCACCATCCCACTGATTGCTAAATATTATGGATGGGAAATGTCTTTTCTTATCATAGGTCTGCTCGGCTTTGTATGGATGGGCGTATGGGTGTTTGTCTATAAGGATCCCCGCGAGAATCCGCATGTCAATGCCGCCGAACTTGCTTATATCGAACAGGATTCCGCCAAAGATAATAAAGAAGTAAAAGAGGATGCGGCAGAAAATTGCTCATGTGACCCGAATGGAGAAAAAAGAGACTTACATATTTTCGAAGCCTTCCGGTATAGACAGACCTGGGCCGTGATATTCGGCCGCTTCCTCCCCGATTCCGTATGGTGGTTCCTACTCTTCTGGGCCCCCGCTTTCATCAGCGAAGTCTATGGATATTCCTCATCTTCAACAATAGGTATGGTTGCAATATTCACCATATATTTCATATCCATGGCATCGACTTTCGGAAGCTATCTGCCCACATTCTTCATCAATCGCGACAAGATGAATCCATATGCCGGGCGTATGAAAGCAATGCTGGTATTTGCTTTCTTTCCCCTCCTCGGACTCGGAGTAATGCCATTGGGACGCGTATCCATGTGGTTCCCTGTGGTGATTATAGGTATAATGGCCGCAGCCCATCAGAGTTGGAGTGCCAATGTCTATAATGTGGTCAGCGACATGTTTCCCAAATCCGTGGTGGCAACCGTCACCGGAGCCGCCGGTCTCGCAAGCGGTCTCGGAAGTTTCATGTCCAATTACGGTGCCGGTCAGCTATTCAGCTATGCCGCCGCAACACATATGAACTTTCTCGGATTCGAAGGAAAAAATGCCGGATATATGATAGTTTTCATGTGCGCCGGGTTGGCATATCTTTTAAGCTGGTGCATTATGAAACTCCTTGTGCCCGAATATAAAATAATAGAACTCAAGAAATAAGAAGATGGAAAAAACATGGAGATGGTTCGGCCCTGCCGACAAGATAACTCTCGATATGCTGCGCCAGATCGGCGTAGAAGGCATAGTCACCTCTCTTCATCATATACCTAACGGCGAGGTTTGGACCGATGAAGAGGTTGCCCGCATGAAATCTTATATTGAAAATCATGGACTGCGCTGGTCGGTGGTGGAGAGTCTGCCGGTGTCGGAATCAATAAAATATGGAGGCCCCGACCGCGATCTCCTTATCGAAAACTATAAGAAAAGTCTCGCAGCCCTCGGCCGCGCAGGTGTGAAAACGATATGCTATAACTTCATGCCGGTGCTCGACTGGGCTCGCACCGAACTCGATTATAAGAATCCCGACGGCACTTCAAATCTCTATTTCAACCGCGCTGAATTCGCCTTTTTCGATATCGACATCCTCAAACGTCCCGGAGCTGAAAAGGATTATGATGAAGCCACTTTGAGGCGCGTTGCGGAACTTCGCCCTAAAATGGATGAAGAGGCACGGCGCCGGCTTGTCGACAATATCATTGTGAAAACTCAGGGATTTGTTAATGGCAACATCTCCGAAAAAGACAACGATCCGGTGGAGAAATTCCGATATTTGCTGGCCCTCTACAACGGCATCGATGCCGAAAAACTGAGAGAAAATATGAAATATTTCCTCGAGGCCATAATGCCCGTTTGCCGCGAATACGACATCAACATGTGCGTTCATCCCGATGATCCTCCGTTACAGATTCTCGGTCTTCCGCGCATAGTGACCTGCGACGAAGATATCCGTGCATTCCTCGATGCAGTACCCGATCCGCACAACGGTCTCACATTCTGTGCAGGCTCGCTCAGTGCCGGAGCACATAACGATGTTGTGGAACTCGCGCGTAGATATGCGGATCGCACTCATTTCGTCCACGCCAGGATATGCAAGGTTCTCGACAATGGCGACTTCCGCGAGTCGTCGCATCTTGATCCCCGGCTTGTGGAGATTGTGCGCATATTCGAAGAGAAACGTCCCAGAGTCCCCATGCGCGTAGACCATGCGCCGCTAATGCTCGGCGATGAGAAGATGGGCTATAACGCCGGCTATTCCTTCCATGGCCGCATGCTCGCCCTCGGTATGGTTTCGGGCATCATGGCCGCCATCGCCGCTGAAAAAATGGCCGGGAAATAAGAAAAGAGAAAGCTGAAAAATATGAAAAGCTTAAAAATTAGCAAAAATAATAGCTGAAGAAGGTCGCGTGAAAGCACTTTAGTGTGCTTTCTATAAATAATTTTCAAAATCAGGAATATGAATGAGTTGTTTTCAATCAAAGATAAAGTAGTGGTCATCACTGGTGGAACCGGTGTGCTCGGGTCATGTATAAGCGAATATCTTGCCCGTCAGGGTGCCCGCGTAGTGGTTCTCGGACGCCGCCGCGAAGAGGGTGAGAAAATTGTGGCAAATATTAAAGAAGAAGGTGGCGAGGCGATGTTTCTTGTCACTGATGTGATGGACCGCGCCCTTCTGGAGCGCAACCGCGAGAAAATTCTTGCAGTCTACGGCCGCATCGACGCTCTGCTGAATGCAGCCGGGGGAAACATGCCCGGAGCCACAATCGCCCCCGACGCCACTTTCTTCGACCTGAAGATTGCCGACTTCGAAAAAGTGCTGAATATAAATCTCACCGGCACCGTTCTTCCCACCCAGGTATTTGCCGCTCCGATGGCTGATGTCGGCAGGGGCACTATCGTTAATTTCTCATCCATGGCCGCCTTCCGTCCTCTTACAAGAGTGCTTGGATATGCCGCCGCCAAGGCCGGAATAAGCAACTTCACGGCTTTTCTCGCAACCGAGATGGCAAAGAAATTCTCTCCTGAAATCCGAGTAAACGCCATTGCTCCCGGTTTCTTCCTTACAAATCAGAACCGAAGCCTGCTTACCAATCCCGACGGCTCGCTCACCTCGCGGGGAGAGGATGTGATTTGCCAGACGCCTTTCGGACGTTTCGGCAATCCCGAAGAACTTTGCGGCACCATTCAATATCTTATATCCGATGCCTCGTCCTTCGTTACAGGCACTGTGGCAGTTGTCGACGGCGGCTTCAACGCCTTCGTCATGTAAGGGAATGTAAGGGTGTAGTCTCAATCGTGTGGCGACTGGGATTCATTTGATACAAATTTTTTCCTCAGTCTCGACAGCGTCGAGGGTGTGATCTTCAAGTACTGCGCGATATATTTGAGCGGCACGATGCTCGATATATATTTTATCGGCGCGCGGCGCAGAGAACCGAAGTTCATGAGCAGAAAGTTCATGAACCGCTCCTCCGCGCTCTTATTGTTGAAGAATAGATAGCGTTTCTCGAATCCGTAGGTCTGTTCTATAAGCAGATTGCGGATATAGACCACTAACTCCGGATATTTCTCCGTGAGCAGTTTCATCTTGTGATAGCTCACCGTCCATACCTCCGAATCCACAACCGCTATCAGTGAGAATATCGAAGGTTCAGACGCATAATATGAATGAAGCGACGTGAACACATCGCCCGATGTGCCGAATAGCACCGTATCCTCCACATTTCCTGTCACATTGCAGACGCGGAAAAGTCCTACTTTATTAAATACGAAGCAATCGCACACCTCACCCTGTCGGACCACGGCCTCCCCTTTAGGCACATGCCGGAGCACGGCTGCGTTCTCGAAATCACGGATAAGTTCCGGAGTCGCGTTGCAGTGTAGCGCCAGAATCTGACGCAAGGTCTTGGAATTATGGCTTTCGGTGAACATGATGTATACTTTTTGAGAAAGGACCCCTTTGTAACGTCAAATATACATATATTACGCTCTTTTCCGTTTAAAGGTTATTGAAGCGCAAATTTAATTGAATTTAATTGATTTAGAACAAAAAATCCTGTTTGCTTTGAATATTTTTTAATTTAAATTTGCTTGCAACAATAACAATTGATAATCCTTTGCTGCTGATTTTATCCAATTGGCGACATTTTGCTATAACCTGACCTAAATTTCCAGAATATGAATTTGACACGTACAATCAGAAAAGCCGCTTGGGAAATCGGAAGATTTCTCGCTGTCTCGGCTCCCGTGTGTGCCATAGCCTTTACAGCCGGTGCCGTGCCAGCCAAACCGGGGGCGATGCGCTATGATAATGGCGGCAAGACCGTTGAGGTTTTCCTGCACGGCGATGAGAATTCTCATTATTTCACCGGAAAGGATGGCGTGATGCTGCTACGCGGCGATGACGGCCGCTTCCGCTATGCCCTCCCCGACGGAACACGGCTCCGCGCTTCGTCAATGACGGCCAGCGACCCCGCTTCGAGAAGCGATGAAGAAGTCTCACTCCTCGCTTCGTTCGATCGCAAGGCTCCCTTCCGTATTCTTGAAGCCTCCGCCGCAAAGTCCGCTAAAAGGAAAGCCGTTTCCCGAAACATGGCGAAAGTGGCCGATGAATCATATCTCAACACATTCCCCACAAAAGGTTCGCCGCGATGTCTCGCCATCCTCGTGCAGTTTCAGGATGTGAAATTCACCCTCGAAAACCCTAACGCCCTTTTCAAGGATATGCTCAACGAAGAGGGTTTCAACCGGCATCGGGCCACCGGTTCGGCCGCCGATTATTTCAAGGCAAGCTCAAACGGTCAGTTCGCACCTCAGTTCGATGTATACGGACCTGTTACGCTCCCCTACAACATGAGTTATTACGGCGGAAACGACATGACCGGAAACGATGCGCGTCCCTATGAAATGGTGCCGCATGCGGTCGACCTTCTCCGCGACCAGATCGACTTCAGCATCTATGACACCCAACGACGGAGTGGTCGACAACATCTATTTCTTCTACGCCGGCTACGGCGAGGCCGACGGCGGCCCAGCAAACTCGATATGGCCCCATTCCTGGAACATCCACGACGACCTCGGAATGGAGATATACATGAATGGAAAGCTCATAAATCATTACGCCACATCCAATGAGCTTGTATGGGGAAAATCGAATGAACTCGCCGGCATCGGTGTCTTCTGCCATGAGTTCTCCCACGTGCTCGGTCTCCCCGACCTATATTCCACAACATATACCGGTGCTTTCACTCCCGGCGAATGGTCGCTGATGGACCATGGTTCCTACAACAACGACTCCCATACCCCCCCGTGCCATACCGGCTACGAACGCTATTGCCTCGGATGGGTGGAGCCTTTCCGACTCAAGGATCCTCTCAACGTCACTATGTATCCCATCTCTCAGGAGGGTGCATATTCCGATGTATATATGATTCCGACAGAGAAGAAAACGGAATATTTTATCCTTGAAAACCGCCAGCAGCGCGGCTGGGACGAATATATTCCGGGTCATGGACTCCTCGTATGGCATATCGATTTCGTACCCGACATGTGGGATCTCAACATAGTAAATATAGAGAAGCAATATATCGATATCGTAGAGGCCGACGACACCCGCTCCGAAGGCACCCGTTCCGGCGATACTTTCCCCGGCACTGCCGGCGTGCGTGAGTTCACCGACGATTCCAAACCCGCCATGCGCTCTTGGAGCGGCCAGCGTCTCCATGCTCCCATTACCGGCATCATGGAAAACAACGGGGTGATTACTTTCGCTTTCAAAGGGGGTGAGAATATCTTCGGCGAGATCAAGGCCCTCGAGGCCGCCGACATCCGCACTGCCGCCTTCACCGCCCGCTGGCAGAAAGTCGACAAGGCCAACGGTTATCTGCTCAGCGTCTATCGCAAAAAGCAGACTTCGGGAAGTTCTGAAGTAGAATATATCGATGGATTCAACCAGCGCGAGGTGGGCGATGTAACCTCTTTCGTTGTCGAAAACCTCGACCCCGAAACCACCTACTACTATTCGGTGATGGCCACCAACGGCCGTTTCTATTCTCCGGAATCAAACGAAATGGAGGTAACCACTCTCCTTCCGACTCTTGATTATAAATCGGTAACAGCTCTCAGCCCGACTGCCGTTTCCGAAAGTTCCTTCACAGCCAACTGGAAGCCTCTGGAAGAAGCCGAAAGCTATGAGATATGCCTCTATGCCCTTCGCCTCGGAAAAGCTTACATAGCCGAGACCGACTTCGCAGGCAAACTCCTTCCCGAAGGATGGACTTCCGACAACGCCTCGTTCGACGGCCGCGAATCCTACGCCGCCACCGTCCCGTCGCTCCGTTTCACGGCCGATGGCTCTGCGCTCACATCTCCCCGCCTCAACGGTATCCGCTCGATATCTTTCTGGTATCGCGCCGGCTCGGTCGATGATGAATCGGCAATCATGGTAGATGTTTTTGCCGACGGCGAATGGAAGAATGTGGCCAAGATAGCTCCGCTCGTCACCGACAGAGGCGGTAAAGAGGTCAATATAGAGGCCGGCATACCCACCACAGCCAACCGCGTGCGCATCTCCTTCCGCCGCTCCGCCGGCTCCGTTTCGATCGATGACGTGAAAATAGGCTATGGCGGAAATCTTGCCTACTCTCCCGTAGAGGGGATGGATGCCGTCGATGCAGGCAACAATACATCCTACACTTTCTCCGGTCTCACCCCGGGTCTCGATTATGGATATTCCGTAATTGCCGTCGGTGGCGGATTGCGTTCCAAACCCTCCTCGATTGTGAGCGTAGGCAAAGGTTCTGCCGTCGAGGAATTCGACGCCTCTTCCTCAGCTCTGCGCATTGAGGGTCGCCGCATTATCGTAGAGGGCGCCTCTTCAGCTCAGGTTGTGGTTTGCGACGCCGCCGGTATCAGCCTTGCTTCGGGCGATGGCGAATCTTTCTCCTTCACCGTGCCCGCTTCCGGCATCTACATCGTCAGAATCGGCGGAAAGGCTTTTAAGACCGCAATAAGATAAATATGTAACAAAATCCAAATACGAACGCTTATGAAACAAATGCTGACAACGCTCTGCCTCGTGCTGGCGACTGTTTTCTCCGCTATGGGTGCTTCCCCGGGAGAAGAATCGCGCGCAAGGAGAGTCCCGACCGTCACCGGTGACGGCACGAAGATTTATGGAGAGGTCACCTATTCCAACTCCATGAACGATATCGAAAATCCCGCCGATGCAATAACGTGGGGTCTCTATTCCTTCAGCGCGACTTCCCCGATCGTGATGAAGCCGGAGAGCATCCACAAAACGCTAAGTGCCAACGGGGGTGGCACCTACCGGAAAGGCAAGGTGTATTTCACCTCATATTACGAGGATTATACCGGCGATCTCGGCTATCTCTACTTCGTCGAGATGGATTTCGCCAACCCCGAAAATATCGAGCGTCATGCCCTCCGTCCCGACACCTACGGCGCCATCGCTGCCGATATGACCTACGACCCGGTCGGCGATAAAATCTATGGTGTCTCTTTCGACCCCGCCGACAACACCGGCAGCACCTATGTTCTCGCCGACTATGACATCTCTACCGGTTATCCCACGAAAGTGGCTTCGATCGACCGCATGTCGGCAATCGCCTGCGATAACCTCGGCCAGCTCTGGGGCGTCCGCTATTCCGATGGCAAACTCTGCCGCATCAACAAGGTGGATGCCACTGTGACCCCCGTGGGCGACACCGGCGTTAACCCCATCTACAACGGCTCGGCCTGCTTCGACTTCGAGACGGGCAAACTCTACTGGAGCACCGCCGAACGCACCACAGAACTCTCCGGTCTCTATGAAATCAATATCAACACCGGTGCCGCAAGCCTGATTGCCAACTATCCCGATGGCGAGATGCTCTCCACCCTCTTCATCCCGCGCGCCGACGACAAGACTCTGCTGAACACCGTCAGCGATCTGAAGGCCAACTTCTCCGGTAGTTCTCTCGAAGGAACTATCTCCTTCAACGCTCCTTCCGCCACAAAGAACAACACTTCCCTCTCGGGAGATGTCACCGTAAGCGGATATCTCGACGGCACTCTCAACTTCTCCATCCCTGTGGCTCCCGGCGCTGCCGTTTCGCGCCCCTACACCCTTACGCAGGGCATGCATAATTTCAAGGTTGTGGCCACTCATCCAACCGGCGGAAGATCTGAATTCGCCTCGCTCGATTTCTATGTAGGCTCCGACGGTCCGGCCGCCGTGACAGATCTCAAAGCCGAAAAAACGGCTGCAAATACCGTTCATCTCACCTGGACTCAGCCCTCCGAAGGCGAGCATGGAGGCACCGTGAATCCCAATCTCATCTACTATAAGATCACACGTCAGCCTGACAACAAAGTGCTCACGGAAGAGGCCACCGGCACAGAGTATACCGACAATCTTCCGGCTCAGCTCCTGCGCCGCTACACCTACGAGGTAACCGGTTACTACCGCAATATGGAGGGCGCCACGGCCACTTCGCCCGCAGTAGAGGCAGGTGCGCCCGCAGCACTCCCCTACAAGCAGACTTTCGACACTTTCAACGATTATCTCACTTTCGTGGAGCGCGACGACAATCCCGACACCGAACGTCCCGCGGAGGGATATTGGGATTGGTATTCCGATGAGAAGTGCGCCGGATATAAATACCATACGCTTCTCCCCGGCGACGACTGGCTCATCACTCCTGGTTTCGAACTCAAAGCCGGAATGAGCTATCGCCTCAAATTCAACGTAAGGACAAGCAGCCGCTATTATCCCGAAACTCTTGAGGTCAGAATGGGTCACGGCTATTCTCCCGAGGAGATGAACAAGACGCTGCTCAAACGCACCGATATCCTTACCCCCGACCTGAAATATGTGGAACGCGAGATTGTATTCGATGTTCCCGAGGACGGCAACTGGTATATCGGTTTCCACGCCGTAACCAAGAAAGGCCAGTACTTCCTTTATATCGACGATGTGGCCCTTGAGGAGGGCGTGTCGATGTCCGCTCCCGGCCTCGCCACGGAAATCGAAGTTGTTCCAGGATCGGAACCTTCCAAGGTAGATGTTTCTTTCAAGGCTCCGGCAGTCGACCTGTTCGGCAATGCTCTCGCAGATCTTACGGAAATCAAGGTGCTCCGCGGCGACAAGCCCGTGAAGACTTTCACTTCCGCCGATGCTCTTGCTCCCGGCAACAAGATGTCTTTCACCGATACGGACGTGCCCGCAGGTAAAAACACGTATTCTATCGTTGCTTCCAACTCGCACGGCGCAGGAAATCCTGTGGAGGCTGAGGTCTTCGCCGGTCTCGATGTGCCCGCGGCTGTGGCTTCGGCTACTCATACTACTGCCGACGGCAAAAACGCTGTGGTGAAATGGACCGCCTCGACAACAGGCGCACACGGAGGCAGCGTGGCTTACGAACCGGTGAAATACCGTATCTACGACCGCTATGAGAACGTGGTGGCCGACAATGTAGAAGGCACCGAATGGACCCACACAACAATCGATACCTCCAAAGGCCAGCTCAACATGTACTACTATGTATGCCCGGTCAACACCGCAGGCGAGGGTGAAGGCGCCGTTACCGGTTTCATCACCTATGGCAAACCATATCAGGATGCTTTTGCCGAATCGTTCGCCGGAGGCAAGGGAACAACCACAAGCGACTGGATGATCTCGCTCATCACTCCCTCCCCCTACGACAACGGTTTCTATGGCCGCTATTTCGCATTCAGCCATAATCCCAATGACAAAGACCGTGGCCCGAAACCCGAAGCTCAGGATAAAGACGGCGGCATGCTCGTGGCTTATACCGACTTCATCGATGTTGAATCGCGCATGATATCCCCGAAAATCAATGTCTCCGGTCTTCGCAATCCTGTTCTCTCTTTCTGGTTCTATCATTACTACAACCCGGATCTTGAAAACGGTTACTCCACCGAGAAGGAGACCATGACCGTTGAGACTTATATCGATGGCGAATACAAGGCTCTCACAGAGAAACCGATTCTCCTCATCAACGGCAATGGCTGGTACCGCTATGATCTTCCCCTCAAGGAGGCTGTAGGCGCGAAGGATTTCCAGATAGCTTTCCGCACTCACAACTATATCAGCTACGACATGCACGTGGATAATATCACTGTCCACGACACTCCCGACAACGACCTGCAGATCCAGTCGTTCACTCTTCCGGCAAACATCGCCGTGAATTCCACGCGCAATGCTTCCGTGACGGTGTTCAACAACGGTATTCTTCCCACCCGCGATTTCAAGGTTGTTCTCTATCGCGACGACAAGAAAGTGGCCGAGCAGACACCGGATACCGAACTCGCTTTCGCCAAATCCGCAACGTTCAGGTTCCCGGTTTCCCCGGATATCGTGCAGGCCGGCAAGAACTTTAAATACCATGCGGTGGTCGAATTCGATGCCGACGCCAACCCTGCCGACAACAAGTCGCAGACCGTTACCGTTCAGATTCCGGGCAATACTCTTCCCAAAGTTGCCGATCTCAAGGGACGTGTTGCCGACAGTAAGGTCGTGCTCAGCTGGAGCGAACCCGACATGACTGCGCCCGGCACCGTAACCGACGGCTTCGAGGGTTACGAGGCTTTCACTATCACTAACTTCGGCAGCTGGCAGCTTTACGATATCGATGGCAGTCTCACCTACACCATCTCCAACAGCGGCTCCGCGTCGGGCGATTATGAATATCCCAACGCCGGCTCGCAGATGGCTTTCCAGGTTTTCAATCCTTCGGCTATCGACATGAAGGGCGATCTCTGGACTCCTTATCTCGGCAACCAGATGGCCGTATGTTTCGCGGCTGCCGAGCGCAACAACGACGACTGGCTGATCTCCCCCGAAGTGAAGGGCGGCTCGAAGGTTTCCTTCATGGCCCGCAGCGTGGTCGATTCCTATGGTCTCGATAAGATCCGCTTCTGCTGGACTGATGTCGAGGAACCGACTGTGGCCGATTTCCGCCAGCTTGAGCAGACAATCTCCGTGCCCGCAAAAGACTGGACACGCTATGAGTTCACTCTCCCCGAGAATGCCCTGCATTTCGCCATCAACTGCGTCTCGGAACAGACCTACGCTCTGCTCATCGATGAGGTAAGCTATGAAAGCGCCAATGCCGATGTGCTCGAGTTCCGCGGATATAACGTTTATCGCGACGGCGTCAAACTCAACGATGAGATTGTGGAGGAGAATGATTTCACCGATCCGCAGCCTCTCGGCGCTACTGAAAACCGCGTATACAACGTTTCGGCTGTCTACGACAAGGGTGAGTCCTGCCTCTCCAACGATGCGATGGTTTCACTCTCTTCGGTTGAAGAGATTGCCGACACATCGATGCTTGTCCGCGCAGGCAAGGGTATGATTGAGATCTTCAACGCCGGCGGCGCTGAGGTCAGCATCATCGACATCAACGGCATCAGCAGCTTCTGCAGCGAGGTCGGCGACTATGCCTGCGTTTCGCTCTCCGCAGGCATCTATCTCGTAAGATGCGGCGACAAGACCGTTAAGGCAATCGTGCGATAACTATCCCTGATCCGGTGCCGGATTTCCGACGGCTTCCAAGCCGTGGAGATCCGACACCGGATTTCTTTTTTCTCATTTCTAACAACTTTTTCTTATGAAAGGAAAATTACTTTTTACCCTGTTGGCGGGCGTTGCCTTCGGCCTCAGTGCCCAAGCACCCTATACTCCGCCCTTCTCCGAGAACTTTAACAGCGGTATGGGAGAATTTACCGCTGCCGGAACAAACCCCGTAAAAACATTGAGTTATTATGGTTACAATAACTCTTCTGGCCTGCAATATGCGGGCACTACAGATGCCGCTGCCGATGCTTGGCTCTTTACACCCGCCCTTAATCTCAAGTCCGGTTTAATATATAAGCTTACTTACAAGGCTAAAACAACTGCCTCCGGCAAAACCAATAAGGTAGAGTGGAAAGTCGGAAATGCAGCCTCTGCCGATGCAATGACCACAAGCCTTGGAGATCCCATTTCTTATACATACAATTATAGTAGTTGGGAATCTACGACTCTAAATATATCCGTTGCAACCGATGGCGTTTATTATTTAGGAATGCACGTGATCAGCGAGGCTGACCAGGGGAATTTCTATTTCGATAATTTCGAATTGGAAGCAGGCGTTAGTGCTCTTGCGCCCGCAGTTCCTACGGCTGCCACGCCTCATTTTGCTGTTGAAAACAATCAACTCAAAACTACTATCAACATCAACGTTCCGACTCAGAATGTCTCGGGCCAAGACCTCTCCGGCGAGCTGACGATAAAAGTGCTCCGCGATGATGCCGAAACCCCCGTTACTCTCACCGCGCAGCCGGGCGCTGTTGCATCTTTCATCGACGCGAATGCTCCGCTGAAAAGTGCTACTTATACCGTTACTTGCCTTTCCGGTACGGATGAAAGTAAAGCGCTCGAGGTCACGGCCAATCCGAGCATAGGAACGCCCAGAGCTGTAGAGAATTTCGCGGCTACGCAAAATGGCAATCAGTTCACGCTCACTTGGGATGCCGTGACCGAAGCTACCAACAGCAGCACTATCTTCATCCCCTCCAAGGTGCTTTACACCGTGAAATGTGGCGCAGTTGTTGTTGCCGACAAGATTGCCGCAACTACGACTTCCTATACCGCTCCTAAACCCGAGGCAGGACAGGAGGCTCTGACATTTACAATCACCGCTCATTTCGCCACTACCAACTCCGCGGCCGTTAATTCAGATTCCTATATTGTTGGCGATCCTTTGACAGGTGAATTCCGCGAATCCTTCACCACCGCAGATGACCGCATGGGCTACGCCAACAGCATTTGGACGGTAGAGAATAACAATACAAATGCTTGGAAACCAAGTGTAGGATCATCCTATCCGACCATTAATCCTCAGGACGGCGACAAAGGATGTCTTGAATTCTATTATTCGACCTCTGCGGATTTAAAAATATGGTCGCCTCAGCTCGATCTGTCATCTCTCACAAATCCCAAACTCAAATTCTGGGTATATCTCAATCCGAGCAACTACTATGAGACGAAGATTCAGCCCGGATTCGAAATCACAACAGGAGATGTGCTTCTCGGCGAGGAGATCAATTTGAAATCGGGAGATGCGGCCGGATGGAAAGAATTCACATTCAATGTTCCCGAACAGGCTCTTTCGGGTGTTACCCGGCTTATGTTTGTAGGTAAAGGTGGAACATACGGCCATATTTATATCGATAACATCAGCATCCTCCAATATTTCGACCATAACCTTGCTGTCGAGATCGCCGCTCCCGTCAAGAAACTCTCTATCGGCGAGAAAGTGGAGTTCCCCGCGAAAGTGATCAACAAGGGTGCCAACGCCGAAGAGGAATGGACAGCGGCTCTCTATGCTGACAATGAAATGGTAAGCGAAGTTGAGACCCTTCCCGTGCCCGAATCCGGCTCAGTGGATATTTCTATCCCCTTCACCGCCCTTCCCAAATATGCCGGCAAGGATGTAGTGTTCGAGGTTAGACTGAGCCTCACCGGCGATGGCGACACATCCGACAACACAGCTTCGGTGACAATCCCCGTTGTAGAAAATACGCTCGCTGTAGCCACCGGGCTGCAGGCTCAATCCGGACAGAACTCAGTCACCCTCTCCTGGACCGCTCCCGTCGTCTCTACAGAGCCTGCAGAGGAGCCCGTGACCGAATCCTTCGAAGACTGGGAGAACGGTGCCACAACGCCCCAAAACGGCTGGGTTTTCATCGATGTTGACGGCATCGCCCAGAAAGGTCTCAACAATCTTAACTCCGGCACGAAATTCGCCGCAATGGTTACAGAGAACATCGTAGGCGATTATAGCAATCCCGCAGTTACTGCTTATGATGGAAACAAATGTCTTGCAATGACTCCTCCGACTGCATATAATGCTACTTCTGATAACTGGATAATATCTCCGGAAGTTAAACCCGGATCAGAGATCTCTTTCTATGTTCAGATTAATACTGCGTATAGTTCGTTATCCGGTCAAAAGATAACGATTCTGTCTTCTACAGGCGGAACAACATCCGATGATTTCACAGTAATAGAAGATCAGTATATCTCAGCAAAGGGTTCATGGGAGGAGCACACCTGCACTTTGCCCGCCGGAGCAAAACGTTTTGCAGTCAGGTTTAACAGCAGCATGGGCTCAGATATGGTTCTCCTCTTCGATTCCTTCAAATTCACATCGAATAGTGCTCCCGCTGTGCATACAGGCTATAACCTCTATCGCAACCACGAGCTGATTGCTGCCGCGCTCCCTGCAACGCAGACCACCTATACCGACACGGAGGCTGAAGAGGGTAAGAACCACACATACCACCTCACCGCCCTCTACGACAAAGGAGAGTCCAACTACAGCGAATCTGCAACCGGCCATATCGGCACGCTGACCGCTGTCGAGGAGATTGAGATCGGCGCCGACGCAGAGGCCGAATACTACAGCCTCCAGGGCATCCGCCTCGCCTCCCCCGCCCCCGGCCAGATCGTCATCGTCCGCAAAGCCGGCCGCACCTTCAAAGCCATAATCCGCTAACACCAGTACACATGCAAAAAAATAGGCTGTTTTTCAACAGCCTATTTTTTTGCATATGTATCGGTGAATTTTGAATTTTGAATGTGGAATTTTGAATTAATTGACGCGAAAGGATTTATTAATGTTGGATGTTGAGTTATTTTAGGCGGAGCGATTTTGTTATGCTTACAAGCATTTTTAAGAGCTCGCAGGAATCGTCTTTCAGGCTTTCATATTGAGCTTTATCAAGGAATTCCGTTTTGAAGAGTAATTCAATCCAATACTCCGTTTCGCGTGCTTCCTTCAGCGAAATATATACCTTGCTTTCAAATTCCTTCGGCGATATCGCTTCCTGAGCCTCATGGAGGTTGGCTCCAACGGAGGTCCCGCTTCTTAGCAGTTGTTTTGAAATTACGGATTCTTGTTTCTCGTAATTAAGCCATTTGTAAAGATTCACGATGCGCACTGCAAAATCCATGGATTTAATAAGCACAGCATTGTTTTCTCGTCTCCCCATAATTCAACATTCAAAATCGCGAAATCATTCTGCGTCAAATAATTCAACATTCAAAATTCCCCATTCAAAATTACTTCTCACTCCCACTCGATAGTTGCCGGCGGTTTGGAGGAGATGTCGTAGACTACGCGGTTGATGCCGCGCACCTTGTTGATGATCTCGTTGGAGGTCTTGGCGAGGAATTCGTAGGGGAGGTGGACCCAGTCGGCGGTCATGCCGTCGGTGGAGATCACGGCCCTAAGGGCCACGCAGCTTTCGTAGGTGCGCTCGTCGCCCATCACGCCGACGCTCTGCACCGGCAGAAGCATCACACCCGCCTGCCATACCTGATCGTAAAGGCCGGCCTCACGGAGTCCGTCGATAAAGATCTTGTCGGCATCCTGAAGTATACGCACTTTCTCCGGCGTCACTTCCCCGATGATACGGATGCCCAGACCCGGTCCCGGGAAGGGATGGCGTCCTAAAAGTTTAGGATCCATCTCCAGAGCGCGGCCCACGCGGCGTACCTCATCCTTGAAGAGCAGACGCAGAGGCTCCACAATCTTGAGGTGCATCTCTTTCGGGAGACCGCCAACGTTATGGTGGCTCTTGATCGTGGCCGAGGGGCCCTTCACCGAGCAGCTCTCGATAACGTCCGGATAGATCGTGCCCTGGGCAAGCCATTTCACGTTCTCGATCTTCTTGGCCTCATCGTTGAACACCTCCACGAAATCGCGGCCTATGATCTTGCGCTTCTTCTCCGGATCGGTAACCCCCTTGAGGTCGTTGTAGAAGCGTTCCGAAGCATCCACTCCGACCACATTGAGGCCCATGTTCTTGTAGGAATCGAGCACCTCGTCGAATTCATTCTTGCGAAGCAGACCATTGTTCACGAAGATACAGGTGAGGCGGTCGCCGACAGCGCGGTGCAGCA
>URNY01000024.1 GCA_900549375.1 uncultured Bacteroidales bacterium
AGCAGCCTCGTCCCGACGAACCCGCTCGCGCCAATCATAACTATCTTCATATCTCAATTTCTATCGCTAATTCAACATTCAAAATTCAAAATTATCCCCGCCGGTCGCGTGAGCGAACTTCAGTTCGCCGTTGTCGGCCGCCTTGGCGCCCCATCTCTCCTTCGGCTTTGAAAGCCATTATAGAGCCAAGGCATTACCCGCCAGTTCCACCTCTCCCTCCCTGAGAACTTTCATCAGATTATACGTTACGTGCACACATCCAAATTTCTCTTCCCCTACTCCGGTAGAATAGATTGCGGATGAATACTCCTTATAATCTTCTATAATATCATCAACCGGCAGAGGCTTCTTGCCATGGTTGAAAACCGTCGTAGCGCTCACCATATCCTCCGTTTCATTCATAACAAACTTGCCCGGAAAATCTTTTAACTCATCCGAGCCATGATGCGGAATCTTCAAAAAATGAATGTTTTTGAAACACTCATCCGGTATCACCCCGGCTCCCTCATTATCCAGATCCCCGGTCATAAAAAGATTCACGGAATTGGCATTCATTTTGTAGACTATCGACATCGTATTCGCATCATAGCCGAGAGTTCCATCGGTATGCTGCAACACCCGTTGCACCTCAGGCCCGAAAATCTCGATCGATACACCGAGCAATCCACCCGTTACAATCGACCTGAACTCAAAATTAAACCTTGCCGGATCCGCCGATACATCAAAACTTACCGGATGATATTGTCGCAAATGCCCTTTGGCATATTTAGGAGACCTGTTATAATTATTCTTTAGATACGTCAAAGCACCTGTGGCATTCTTTCCGATATGCTCTTCCACATTTTCCGAATGAAGATAATGGGGAATAAAGATATGGCAATCCCCGTTTTTATCGAATTCTCCGAGCAAAGTCTCTATCCCTTTTGAATGGTCATTATCCGGGTGAGTCCAGAAAAACACATCCAGATTCGGAGAACCCCAGTCACTTAGAATCTTTGAGATGTGGCAATAATCATCATCCCTGTAAGAATCAGTCAGGATTGTAAGCTTTGGCTCCGAATTTTCCTCGAACAGGAATAAAATGGCCTCACCCTCCATCGGATAGCCCACCACATACACATGAAGCCTCAAAGACCTCAGCGACACGCAATCCTTAGATCTTATAGGCTCAGCCACTTCAGAATCCGGAATTAAATCCTTCCGTCATATATCCGCCCCTGTCGCGCCGGCGAATCTCACGCTCACGGCGCGAACGGGTTCTCAGCGGCGTGCTCGGCCGGCTTCCCAAACGCTCATAATCTGTCGTCGACACCTTGCGGAAAGATGTCAGATTCACCTCAGTGGATGTTTTTTCCACCCTTTTCCCCTCCCCATTAATTTCTATTATAACTTTAGGCATAGCTTGTCCTCCATTTTATTGATAACGCCCACCATTTCCACCAATGCATTGCCGACCGTTTGGTCATGAAAATCATTCATTCGGCGCGAAGCATGTGCAATAAGCAGCACGCTTCCCTGCTTCTTACCCTCATCATTAATCACAGGTTCCATCTTGGCTATAAAACGTCCGACAAGGCCGTCCGCAGAATTCGGATATTCCTCCCGAAGCTCATACTGTTGCGACATAATAGTTTCATTATTATGCAACATCATGTTATAATAATTCTTCCCTGCGTAGTTTCCCATAAAATCCGGCGACAGCAATTGATGCCTGACGCAAGAAAATCTCGCCGAATTGGGCGATAGCATTTCATTAATCTCCTCTTTATGATCCAGGATTTCTTTTATAAATTTGAAGAGACATGAGAATTCTTCGGCGAACTCCTTAGCCTCGACATAAATATATATGAAATATTCTCCGACAATCAGCTGAGAGAACTTATCAGGATCATCCGCCGACTCATAATCGAAAATATAGCACTTACTATCCGCCAGCTCATCCTCTGTAGTACCAAGCTGATTCGCCAGCGAAGCCAGATCAATCCGATAGCGCTCCTCACCCGAAAGCAGACGATACGAGAAACGGTTTCCCCAATCGCCGCGCAGAGACTTAAAGAACTCCATAAACCCCCGGCTATAGAATTCCAGCCGGAAAGACACGGCTACCGTATCCTTATTCTTGATCAATACGTCTAAATTATTCTTAAGCTCACTCATCCTGCAAATATAACAAATTTACCATAGTATTTCCGCCTCAATAATTCCGGCTACAAAATTACCCTTCTTCCCATTCTAAAATCAACATTCAAAATTCAAAATTCAAAATTATCCCCGCCGGTCGCGTGAGCGAACTTCAGTTCGCCGCTATCCCAATCGTCATCTCATCAGCTTCCTATATAGAAACTTGCGCAAGAAATTTGGAACTATCCTAACGCCGAATCTTGTAGTCTCGTTTTTTATGAACTCAGGAAATGAAATCAAGCCCATCCGATGAAGCTCCTTCTGAAATTTAAACTCATCGCGAGCATATTTCCAGCCGCCCCTACGGCCGAACATATCCGGCGAAGATCTGAAATACAAAAGACTTTCCTGTATATTATGAAATTTGCTACCGTTCATCAGCATCCTTGCCCAAAGATAATAATCTTCAAACAATAGGAACTTCCGATAATTGCCGGCCTTAATTACCGCGCTCTTTCGGAACATAGCCACCGGGTGGTTTATCGGATTTCGAAACCTGGCAAACTTTAAAATTTCCTCATGGGTCTCAGGAAGCTTTCTTATAGAAATCACATTCCCGGTATTCCCCTCAAATTCCTCAATCCAGGCACTGATAACATCAATCCCTGGATTATTTTCCATAAATTCCACCTGCTTGCGGAAACGCTCCGGCTTGGCAATATCGTCCGTATCCATCCTTGCCACCAAATCATTCGAGCAATGTTTCAGTCCTTCATTCAGGGCATCACCTAAACCTTGATTATGAGGCAAACGTATCACCTTAAGAACATCGCATCGCCTTTGGAACTCCGTCAACACAGATTCAAGAACATCGCCAACCGGTCCATCCTCCACAACGACAACCTCATCAGGGACAAGAGTCTGATGAATAAGGCTATCGAGAGATTCCCTTAGAAAATCCGGATTCTCTTTATCATATAGCGACATTAAAACCGTAAACCCCATACCAATAATTCTATAATGATATTAAACAATTATCAACACTTATCCCAATGCAAAACTTTTATACCTATTCAATTTTAGATTTCCACCCAACACCGTAAAAGCGAAATCTCTCTATTTATAAAACAAAAATACAACCAAATCAATACTTTCCGAATTCAATTTTTTGCGAATGCGGTGGCTTTTGCTGTTCTATTGGTGGTAATTTCATGTAATCGCCATAAAGTTTCTTCAAGTATTCATCAGTCCTTTCCGGAACAGGAAACATTCCTTTTTCAAATTCCACATAACGAGGTTTCCCAAAGACATCTTTTTCAATGAAAAAATTACTCAACCTTAAAACATCTGAAACACAGAAAACCATTCCTGAGGCATTTTTATTTCCTCCATTTACAATATTTTCGCAAATATTTCTTACACTCTTTATTCTCAAACCGTTCGCCAAAGCCAACATTAATTTCTTCTTCCATTCATTACTCCTGTAACCTTTTATTAAAAGGGAATAACTTGTCAGAAGTTTATCGCAGAAATATTGAGAATACCTGCCTATCTTGGATTTCGATGCAGGGGCAATTCTGAATACATCAATAAAAATCCCTCTGTTTTCTTTATCAAGTCCTTCCCATTCCCCTCTGTCATCTACAAATGTTCCCTTTAATCTTATTTTTGAATAATACCCATACCAATCCTTCTTTTCCTCTTGAATATACCAGATGTTCGGATCCAATTCTCTTCTGCAGGCCTCTATAAATCTGTAATATTCATCAGACATCAGCATAATATCCAGATCATCATCCCAAGGTATAAATCCTTTGTGTCGCACCGCACCCAAAGCATTTCCACCACTCAGATAATACTCGATTCCATTCCTTTTACATAATTTATCAATCTCCTCGAGCATAAACAAGAGCACCCTTTGTAAATGTCTTAATTTTTCCATACTGTTTTTATCAATGAAAATAAATTACAGTTTTTTCTGATCAGCAGATTTGCAATACGATTTATAGACTCTCATATAGTTGTCAGCCATTCTCTCTTGTGAAAACAAATCGCAAGCACGTATTTTCTCATTTCCAAAATTAGGTCTCTCCTTAACAATATTTGCTATGGAATTAGCCAAGCCATCCACATCTCCGGGATTGAACTGATATTTCTTGACTTCGTTAAATTCTTTCGTGAGTTCATCAAAAATCTTTATGTTCGTACATACAACCGGACATCCTATCGACAATGATTCCGCAAGATTCAAACCAAATCCTTCTGAGTGTGATGCGCAAATCGAAAATTCAGACACCGCTATATAATCCAAAGGATTGGGCTTCCAACCCAATAATTTTATATCATTCCTTTCGCCAATCTCCTTATGGCATTCGTCGTATAATTCCCCCTTTCCGAGAAAAAGCAATTGAATATTCTCATCGGGATGAGAAAGTTTGAATTTTGAAAAGGCTCTGATAACAGTTATCGGATCTTTTCGTTCTGACAATGAGCCCACGGCGACGCAATATTTTAAACTTGGATTGAGTCCGAGTTTATTAAGCAACGTCTCTTTAGATGTTATGCCATATGGTTCTATACTGTTGTAGACGGTATCGATATTTTTCAGTTTGGAAAATTTCTTATAGTAATCCCGTACAGATTCGGAAATGGCAACGGCACCTGAAAGTTTATTCAAAGACTTCAAATATCTATTCACCATATATCTGCCCAAAATCTTCCCTTTCGAATAAATAAAATCCTCGCCGCAAATATTATGCAGCGTTTCTATTTTTGGACACTTATAATTTAATCTGGAAGCGAGCAATACCGGGTGATATCCATGTGTATGAATCAAATCAGGTTTGATTGTTTCCAAAATGCTGTCTATTCTCGCAGCAATATTATTTGTATTAATTTCCAGCTGAAGCTTCGAAAGATGAAATTCATGGATCGTTAAATCCATTTTTCGGAATTCAGAAGTCATCGATCGCTCTTTTTCGTCATCCGCCAACTTTATAATGTGTATTTCAGGCTTATATTTATCGAGCCCATCCAGAAGCCTTTTCAATACAATTACCGGCCCCGCTTTTCTTAAACTATTTATAATATATACTATCTTCACTTCTTTAATTATTGGCTGTTAGAGTATTAAACAAATCCTCCCATTCCCTCATTACTGCATCCTTCTCAAAATCCGTGGCCCGTTCCTTCGATTTACGACCCATTTCCATTAATGTATGGGGATTATCAATCACATCCGCCATGGCTTTTGCAAACTTTTCCACATTTCCGTTTTCAACAAGGATGCCGCATCCTTCTGTAATTATATCCGATGGCCCGCAAGGACATCGAAACGAAATCGCCGGAATACCCGCAGACATCGCTTCAAGCAATACCATCGGAAGTCCTTCGAATCTGGATGTCATTAGCAACGCATCGGATTTAGCATATTCTGCATATATATTTGTAGTCGGTTTATTTATTCTTACTATTTCAGAAAGCCCGGATTCATCGATTTGGCTTCGCAATTTTGTTTCTTCCTCTCCCGCGCCAAATATATCCACATGCCATCCATCGAGCTTATCTTTAATAAGATTGCATGCCTCAATGAGGATATCTATTCCTTTTTGATAACTCAGTCGACCGACACAAATAAACCGTTTTTTTAATTTATAGTCTTTCTCTTTATTTTGTTTCTCAATAAAATTCGGAATCACGCAAATATTCTGTAATTCCGGCCAATTTTTACGATCCTCCTCCGTCAACACGACAAATCGGTCATAATTAGCGAGTTTATAAGTTTCTTGTCTGCTTCTGAAATTATCTACAAGTTTACGCAAAAAACCACTGGCACCTAATTTTCTGTAAAATCTGGTAAAATGAATTTCTGCTATCTTTTTCCCGCCATAGGGAATTTTATATAAAAACAGAAATTCATTTCCAATCGTCGTTATGGTGATATCCTGATTGTGAGATTTTAAGAACTTTCTAAGTCGCCTCCTATGCCGCAATGCCTTAATAGGATAATTCAGCAGTTTTAAAAGAAAACTATCATTGCTTGAATAGTTGATCCCTAAGTCATATAAACCGACATTTCCATTAAGCTTATAATAAGGCTCACGTCCGCGTTGTTCGGCCGTGATTATCGTAACCTCATGCCCCTGTTTCGAAAGCCAGTTCGCTTTATCGGTCACGATTCTTTCCATACCCGCGGAATTAAACAATCCTGCCAGACAATACGCAATCTTCATTTAACCTGAAAATTTTTAGTAGATGACAAATTTTAAATTTACGCTGTTAAACATCTAATTTTCAAGTGATTAAATTTGCATAAGTCCCCGAAATTTAGTAATTTAAAGGAAAAGTTTGCCGACTTTTCTCCATGAAAACTACTAATTCCAAGGACTTGGTCAAAGTTAACCAAATCCTCCCGATTATGCAAGAGCACTTTGGACAAAGTATGAATCTGGCACGCATAAAACTTATGGCGTTGCTGCTCCACGCACTCTGTGTGGTGCAGACTGTCAGCCTCCACAAACTTGCTAATGCGATGTCTACGGCTGTCGACAAGGATTCCAACCTCAGACGGCTCCAAAGATTCTTTGCCAGGTATGTTCTTGACCTTGACATCATAGCCCGTATGATTTTCTCGCTGCTTCCTGTCAAGACCGGTCTTGTGTTGAGCATGGATCGCACCAACTGGAAGTTCGGAGAGTTCAATATCAACATACTGATGCTGGGCGTGACATACAAAGGTATCGCCTTTCCGCTGATTTTCAGCCTTCTTCCTAAACGAGGCAATTCCAATCGGGAGGAACGCAGGAAAATCATGGAGCGGTTCATCCGCCTTTTCGGATCCGACTGCATCGATTGTCTTGTGGCCGATAGGGAATTCATAGGTAAGGAATGGATCGGACGGCTGAACACCAGACGCATCCGGTATTACATCCGTATTCGGTATTACATCCGTATTCGGCAGAACTTCTGGATTGTCAAGCCTTCCACCGGTGAGAGAATCCGTGCCTGGTGGCTGTTCAATGATCTGAAGGTCGGTCAGGAGAAATTCTTCCATAAGCTCTTTCTTCACAAAGGCGAGTATGTCTATCTTGCCGGAAGCCGAATCAAAAACTCCGATGGAGTTCCGGAATTGCAGATTCTCATATGCTTCAACCGGCCCGAGGGCGCGATTTTGACATACAAAAAGCGTTGGGAGATAGAAACGGCCTTCAGAGCCATGAAATCTTCCGGCTTCAACATCGAGGACACCCATATGCGTGATATGGAGCGCATCGCGAGACTTGTCGCAATGGTCTGCATGGCTCTTGTATGGGCGTATCTCGTTGGTGAACATAAAGATATAAATATTAAACCGATAAGGATTCTGAAACATGGAAGAAAGGCAAAGTCGCTTGTCAAGTATGGTTTGGAGGAGATTGCGACCATACTCCTGCGTCCTGCTTATACCCCAAAATTCGATGTTTTCAAATTTTTGTCATACTTAACTGAAAATTAAAAAATTTGGAAATCATAAGGCGTTCCGCTGTATGTCTTTATGGTAAATGCAGAAAATACAGCACAGATAATGCCATATATCAGATATTTTGATTTTCTGTCCACCCTTATATATTGGATTGCTTTTGGAATCAGCAACGGCAAAAAGCAAAGTCCGTAAAGGCTCAATCTCCTTGCAACCATGAAAAGATAGAAAATATTATATATACACAATCCGATTACAACCACTGTCAACATCGGCCATATATCGCTTTTGTCAGCAACCTTAAGGGGAACAATCAAAACAATACCGATCACCAAAAGATTATATACATATTTCATAGCACCGGATGAAACCCCCGTTGAAAAATCGTCCGGTGTATATGAATATCTCTGACCGGCAATAGCCTCCATAACAAAAGACACAATATAATTCATTAAAGTATCTCCAAACAAAAGACTTGCTATAATCGCAATAACTAATATTTTTTTAGAGAATCGGATTCTTGATAAAAACACCAACACTATGGCAAAAACAGCAGACATATGGCAACATAAGGCCAATGCCGATATCAATACGAATTTTTTATAGTTTTTAAGAACAAAAAATTTAAAAGAAATGAATGTCAAGGAAATCGCACAATATTGCCTTACAAGGTTCATTGATTCAAAATAAAAACCCATGACCAGAAACAACAACAACGCTGCATATTCATACATTGAATCCTTATGATAAAAACAACAAGTTGCCCCAACTATCAAAGTCGAAGTATATATAAAGAAAATATGATAATTGAACCCTGTTGAATACAAAAATAGGTTAATAAAACGCCATAAGGGTTCTATAGATTCGTTGACTCTTGAATCCGGATTTTCATAGAATACCTTATACATTTCAAAATCAATCCCGACATTTTCTCTGAAACCGGAAATCAAAATCAATAATATACCCAAACCGACCCAGATTATCTTTTGATATTCCGGATAATTCATTTTCATATTCCATGAAAATATAATCAATAATGCCAATATGAAAAAGAGAATTAACACGGCGCAGCTCGTTTCAAGATTCCAGACGGATTGGTACAAAAACGCATGATATAAACAAATGCCTACATTTTGCTTAGATATTCTCTCAGTGTATCTTCATTCCTCTTATTCTCCGTCTCTTTGGAAGTCAGATATGAATATATATAATCTTCACGCCTATCTTTATCGACCTTATGGAACTCAATCTTATCGAAATCCACATGGTCAAGATTATAATAATCAAGTCCGAGAATATTTTTGGAAAGATTATCCATTATTCTCTCAAAGTCTTTAATCCTAAAAAAATCATCAGTTGCAACAAAAGCAACCGGCACATCTTTCAAAACCGAATATGAAATTGTATTGCAGAGATGTAAAGTAGCCATTGAAGCATTATTGACAAGATTGTCTGTTTCGTATTTGATTATCCTCCTGTTACCGAATTCATCTCCCTTGTAATCCGATTTAGGATGGGCGGCAATTACAACCGGCATCTTATATTTCGCTTCAAGATAATCAAAATAGCGCCTCATTGTAGCCTGATATTTTTCGCCGCTATACTTCCCGTTATCCTTTAAAAAATATTTGATATCCGTATGAAATGGGAAATATTCATCAGAAAAGACGATATACGGTTTCTTTACAACCTCCTTCTTATCCCAAAACCTTATTTTTTCATAGTCCGGATGATTGTAAGGCAAAGTTCGATTTAATTTATTGCTGGATATTATTTCCGCAGGACCTGCACCAATACCGTTTTTTTTGTAGAATCTGTTTAATCTGTATCCCTCTTGCTTATCTTTAATAGCTTTAACCAATCGGGCAGGAGTCATATATTTAAGCTTGTGCTTCAAACTCTCCTTTAAAACAGTATTCCCGTAAAGTTCTACCTTTATAGTCTTGAAACCGAGATCTGCCAATATTTTGAAAACCTCTTTTGTATGCCAGTTCCTGAAGCATTCCTCCACTATAATAGTTTTTGAAGGATCTTTTTTCGAAAGATATTCTGAGAACTCCACATCAGAGTAAATTCTTGTGAGGTAAGGCTCATCCGGGAGCATATCCGGATTTTCAAATCCGGGATAGAGCCATTGCGACAAATCCAACACCTTCAAATCTACTCCGGCTTTCTTGAACATATCGTAAAACCGTTCTTTCCTTGTTTTGGTCCAAGGCTCATGGTCGATAAGAATAAACTCTTTCATGCTAATGATTCTCTATTATACTTCTTTGCAAACATCATGACTATAAATGCCGTCAATATACTAATTCCCATTGAAATATAAGCTGTATATAAAACGCTGTATCTCGTAAGCCACAACGAAAGCCCCAATTGAATAAGTCCTGTTGTTAAGGTTATCGACATTAATGTCACGGTTTTCTTATGGTAAAAAATGTAATTCACATATAGCAGATATATACATTGGAAGAATGCACCTACTCCGAGAGGAATGATATATTTCATAGATTCCGTATATTTGGGAAGGAAAAAATAAATCAACCCCCATGAAAACAGTATAACAAGCGCGGAGATAACCAAGAACACAGCGCTCATAAGAACAGCCTGTTTTCTCAATGTAGCTTTCACCTTTTCATATCCATCCGAAAGTTTCTTAAAGATATAAACCGAATTACTCGAGTTGAAAGCATTCCCGATGATTGCAATAATTGCAGCCAGATTCATCGCAAAGCTATAAATCCCGACTTCTGAAGTGCCGTAAAAAAATTTTATAATATACCTGTCCATACCCTGTTTAAGCCAAAAGGAAGCAAGATGAGGTATAATAGGAAGCGAGAATATCAATGTTTCTACTACAAGCGATTTCGTAAATACCGATGGCCTTAGATATGTCGCCTTGTACATCAGATAGATACTCAAAACAAAGAATGCGCATCCCGTCAAGAACATCGCATAAACGCGCCCCTCCCATCCATATTTCATACCGACAATAAAAAGGAATGTAAGTATGAAATTCAAAATTCCCTGAGTGATAGTATAAATTCCATAAATTTTAGGCCTTTCCTCAAGTCGGAAAATATCAAGATTCATGGAAGTAAATACCTGAAAATAACAGATGAAGAGTGCCAGCCATTGATATTGTATCCCTATACCAACAATCTTTACCATAAAATCGTAGGCAAATAGAAGCACCATAGATAAAGCTCCTAAAATAATCGAAGTTACGATAAAACATATCCAGATGATTTTACGGAGCGTTTCTCTATCCTTCTGAAAAAATGCAACATTAACATAAGAAGTAGTGCACAAGCAGATAATTATTCCTATAATCTGAATTAATGTATTGAAAAGATTGAGAGAGCCATAATCCGATGGGGTCAGGAACTTTGCTAATATCAACATCAGCACAAAGTTCAACCCGTTGTATATAAAAGAAAATATCGTATAGAGCGCTCCCGCCTTAATATTCGAGTTATGCGACAATTTACGAATTCCCTTTAATAAATCGATATTCCCTACTCTTATCATTCTTAAGTTTGTTTCAGTTTGAGTTTGAGTTTATTTTTGCAATACTGATATAATAAAACAGGAAAAATAGAAGCGACTGTTGTAATTAAAAATACATATACCCCGTGCAAAGTATTTTTGAAAATCACCGGATAGGCTGTGAATACGAACATTTGTGTCAAAAATATCTCATAGCTGTACCGACCGGTATACTCAATGAACCTTTTCAATCTCTTATGGCAAATATTGTATAAATATCTGAGAAGCCACGGAAGAAGGAAAGCAGCCCAGTAATAACATATCCAATGACAATCTCGCCATCCTGTATCGTGAAAGATTGGATTTAAACTGCCTTTAACGACATAGTGGATGTTAACCAACGCCGCTAAACTCACAACCGCGAAAATCACTTGCCATTTTTCAAGTCGCTTCGATATCATGGTCTGACTCCAAATGAATCCCAGATATACTAGAAATACATAGCGGAAACATAATAATCGATACAACGGCTCTATTATTCCGGAAACCATACACACGATTTCCAGCAGTTGGGCGATGGCAATAAATGCCAAATGTAACCTCCACCCCCCCCAGCGTTTTATAAGAAAGAACACCGGAGGAACTATTATGAGAAATTGCACATAAATCCAGAAATAATAACTTCCCGGTCCTATGCCTCCCTCAATAAGGGCATTTTTAATTACATTCAGTAGCGGACTGCCCGACAGCACAAGCACTATTGCCGAGCATACTGTGGTAAAGATGAACGGAAGAATTATACGATGCAAAAGTTTCTTTACATTATAAAATGAACGCCATTTTATATTCAGAGTCGAGAAGCCTTTTCTGAAAACATGATAACACTGAAGAAGCAGAAAGAGAGGAACAGCCATAGCTCCCCACACTGAGAATCCGATGGAATCTTGTAAGTAAGGCGGTAAATTATGAGTCAGAACTACCCATATTATGCAAACTCCTTTCAAAAAATCAATATAGCCGTCGCGTGTCATTTGTTATATTCTCATTTACTCTTATTCTCTCTCCTTTCATGAGTATTCCCTTTCCCAATCCTCCACTGTATAAATTAGCTTCTTGGGTTTGGGATTTGCAATTTCAAATTCTTTCGCCCATGCCGCCTTCTTTGCTTCGCGGTAGGATTTTGAAAACGCAAACTTACAGCAATCCACAAACCAGCTATGCTTCGTCAGGCTCAAGGCAGCCAAAATAATGCCCGCCACAATCGCAGTTACTATGAAATACCACTCCTTTTCCCATGATGCAAAAAGAACCACATTTGCCAAAAGAACGAGAACGATGAAGCCGGAAAAGGCAATCTTTCCCCATTGCTTTCTTTCCCTCTTTCGCTTATATTTGCCCAATTTATCGGTCCATTCATCGTCCAATTTCTTGAATTTTTGCTCCAACTTCGCATTCTCCTCGTCTATCCGCTTGGCTTTCATCCTCTCTATCTTCGAGTCCTTGTCACTCAGCCGATTAGCGAGGTCTGCGCTCTTGCTCTTTTCATCCGACAGCTCGGCTCTGAGAGCCTCCTCCTTTCTATTGCTTTCCTGAGTGATTCTCTCAACTTCAAGATGAGATTCATTGTTGGCCGCTCTTAAAGCCTCCTCCGTGAGATCCTTCTGCCGGATATATTCATCCAGATCCCCGTTGGAAATTATCTCTGTGAGGCATGCGTCTTCCGGATCATTGCTCGATTCCGACAATTTCCGCAATCCATATATACCCCTTTTTATCCCCTCCTCATCTATCTCTTTGTTGTGATACTTCAGATAGATTTCATCGTACTTCGCTCTTATCAAACCGTTGAGATGCGCTTTCAGCGCAATCGAAGCCTGCGTCACGACGCTCAGAGAGAGCATCGAACTCGAGCTGCCGAAACCACGGTTGAGGATAAGCCACATCCTTGATGTAATATCCAATAGATTCAGCGCCAAAGGATATCGGAGCTCAATCCCCTCCGGAGGACTTTTCCTGATCTTTGAAGCTTTCGACAGCAGATCCTTCGTATTGGAAACTATCAGATAGCCCACATGCTCCAACTTGTTCCTAACGGTATATCTTCCCCTCAGCTTGAAAATGCTGTCGAGGAACGCGAGGTTCTGCCACTGGTCCTTGTCATCGCTCCCCGATTTTTCCGGAGTCTCCTCTTTCTCCTTATCTATGAATTCCTCGGCATAAACATTATATTCCTGCATGTCGAGCTGTGAGGGGATCTCCTCTTCGAACGGCTTAATGCCAAGATCCGAAAGCTTGCTCCAGAAATCCGAATTCATCAAAGATATTTGCGCCGTGTCCCTGCAATTCAGCAGGATATAGTTCAGGGCATCCGTCCTCCTTATGCCCCCTCCTGTTCCTCTTTTTATAGACTGCGCATTCTCAAAGAATTTATCTACTTCATCGTGAGTCTCCGGGAAATAGACAAGCCGTATATTGGATCTCTCTTTGTCGTTCTTATATACGGCCTCTCTTTTAACTTCATTTACCTGAGCTATAAAATCCTGAGCCAAAAGCCTGTAAGCCTCCCCGTTATAACCCATTATATTGAATAGAATCTCCGTATCCAGAAAAAGCGTCAGAGGCCGGGAGAATTTCTCCCATCCCTTCTCTATTCCGTCTTGCTGCAAGCCGAAGAACACGAGTACGCCCATCGAGACTTCCTGAAGCATTCCGACCATCTCTTCATCCCCCTCGTTCTCCTTTATGAAGGCCGCTATATGGGGTTTGAATCCGTCAGAACTCTCCTTGTCAATCAGGAAATGGGCAAGATCGCACTGAACCTGGAAACGTTCGCTTTCACCAAGCGCCAAGCCGGATTTCTCCTCGATAAACTTAAACAGTTTCTCCGATATCCCATTTATCCTCTCCTCATTCGTATCTAGAGCTTTGGAGCTCTCTTCGATATCCTCCTGTTCTATCTCTCCGGCAAGTTCATATTCGTTCTTCCTCCCCTTCTTCCGCAAAAACTCGCAGTCTGCAACAGCCCTCTCCATTACGGCATACGGCACATCAAGACCCAGTCTGTGATTTACAAAATCTTTTAATTGCGATGCGTCGAAAACGCGCACAGCAGACTGCATCACAGCCAGCCGGATAAATTGCTTGATAATATCCAAAGTGCCCACCTTTTTCAATTGCAATTGATAATATAGCGCATACGCGGCCATTGACTTGTATTTTGAATCAATCCGGTTCATTGCCACATGTGTTTTATGTTTACTAATATATTTGTATCTATATATTAGTTCTTTATTATGGTTCTATCAATGGATATATTTGCATCAATCCCTTGACCAATGTTGAATTCACTTTCTTGTTGCGAACGTCCTCGACATTCTCAAATCCTTTGAAGCTGACAGCACTTTTATAAACGGGGAAATCAGAACCTTTTGATTCTACATTCTCCCATTGCATCGCTCTGAGATTCTCAATATTATCATCTCCCCCCAGCTCTACCGGATAGACATAATCGACATCCCATCCGAAATTCGAATCTTTCATTCCATATTGGGACCGTGCTATAACGGCACCACAGGCGTCTTTACGGAAAAGACTTGAATCAAGACCTTCCATTTCCGCGGCCCTGTTCCAAATTGATTCCACCATTTCCGGAGCGAAATTTCGGATATGCTCTTCTTCCATAATTCTTGGGATTTTTTACGCGAAGTTGTATTTTTACATACTCTCAGTTATTTTTTATATGCTAACTCTATCCAAATCTTCAAGTCGGAGGCGGGAGCCGAATTCAAGGTCGCGGAGGGCATGTTTCCCGAGCACCTCGTTGTAATGGCGGGGATGAAGTCCGAAACCGGGTCGCACACAACGAATGTTCTCGCGAGTTATCTCTTCGCCTGCTTTTATATCTTTGCTTACATAAAGAGAACGTCCCGTCTGACGGGATTTTTTCTGACGCTCCGTGAGTTCAAAAGATATAGTACCCAAAGAACTTTCAGCGGCGCGGATATCTTTTACCATTTGCGCAAATTCTTCCTTGTTCATCGAGAATCCTGAATCGGCTCCTCCGATCGATCGGTCAAGTATAAAATGCTTCTCAACAGCCGTTGCTCCCAACGCCACTGCCACTGTAGGCACTAAAGAACCCATCGAATGATCCGAAAGGCCTACCTTTACGCCAAACCGTTCGCGCATGGCCGGGATCATCGCAAGATTTGCATCCTCGATTCTTGCCGGATATTCGGAAGTGCATTTTAGAAGAGTGATGTCCTCGTTTCCCACTTCATGACAAACATCTATAGCTTCCCTTATCTCTTGTTCCGTAGCAATTCCTGTCGACATTATCACGGGCTTTCCTTTGGAAGCGGCATAGCGGATAAGTTCCGTATCCATGATTTCGAACGATGCTATCTTATAGATAGGATTACCAAGAGACTCAAGCAAATCCACTGCCGTATTATCGAACGGCGTGGAAAACATAACGACTCCTTCCTCTTCTGCTACCTTAAACAATTCCTCATGCCATTCCCAAGGGGTATAGGCTTCTTTGTAAAGATCGTAATAGCAATACCCATCCCACAAGCCACCTTTCAATACAAAATCATCCTTACGGCAGTTGAGTGTAAGCGTATCGGCGGTATATGTCTGAATCTTGACAGCATCAACTCCTATCGAAGCGGCTGCCTTTATGGAATCTATCGCGGTTTGTAAATTATGATTATGGTTTGCGGAAAGTTCCGCTATTATAAATGTCTTTGACATATCGCTCTTTAAAGAGATTTGAAAAGTTCTATTGTTTTATTCTTCTGTGACAAAAAATCTATCTCCTTTGATTTTTGCCAGTTATTTCCTATTATATTGCCCAGTCGATCCTCAATTTTAGAAACATCATCTAAAAGAGAACCTAATCCCGAAAAATAATTATGTTCTACTCCATAACGGTAGAACTCCTCCTGATTATCTACATAATATCCCGCAATTACAGGAAGTTTGCGGGAAATCGCCTCAATACAGATCGTGCTTGCAGAAAGCAGTCCGACGTCCGCATTATCGAATAGCGTTACGATTCCTTCTGCCGAGAGTCGGCGACGAACTTTCACCCGCGAATCATTTTCTTTTGCAACATTCGCTCCATCTCCGCATATAACTGTCAATTCCGCCTCGGGAATCACGGAAAGAGACGCTTCTATCATCTTATCGGTCAGATTGAATGCGTCAGCGCCGCCCATTGCCATCACAACTCTATTGATCTGAGAGGATGATTTTTTTGTTTTCAACGGCGATAAAAAAGGCTCTCGAAGGAAAGTCCATTCAATACCTCCCGCAAAACGGGTATAAGGCTCAAGAGAAAAGTCCTCCCTTTTTAACGGACAGACTGTAAAAAGCAGGTCGCATACCATATGATACTGATGCATATCATCGATGCAGACCAATTTGCAACCCTTATCTCTTATCGACTGTTGATAAGCTGCGTCATAATAATAATTGTCCAGAACAACTATATCGTCTGAATGGATTTCTTCCAGAAAATTCACATTAAATTCCTGCAAACTATTCCCGAATACGGGTATTGGCGTACAGATTTTGAGGGTTTCATCCAACTGGTATTCAGACATCTCCCCTCTGTTCTGATCCTCGTTAAAACTCACAAATTCACAACGAAAATCATCTTTCAGATATCCCGCCAATGCAAGACTCCTGATAAAATGCCCATAGCCTTTGGTTTTGGAGGCGTCAGCGCGAAATATGATTCTCCGTTTCATCGAAGCTTAAATTATAGATATTATATCCCTCTTTTGTAAGAGATTGCCGTGCTCCCAATTTTTCCTCCAGCCTATTGGAACCTATATTGTCGATCTTAACCTTTGTCATTATACCGGGAATACCCCATTCAGATTTAGCATGTTCATAGAACTCCTTCAAGGAATTAAATGCATGATTCTGATGGAAGAACAGGGGATTTATAAAAATACCCCTTTCTGGATATGGAGTTTCGGTATAATCGATGTTTACACTTCCAATAATATTCGATGAAAAATCTTTTATAATAAAATAATCCTTTTCTGTTTTTGTTGATAGACTTGATACGAATCTTTGATGTTCTTCGAATGGGATTTCTTCGCTATTGACCATCCATTTAGCCACCAACGGATGATTCCTCATCTGCCAAATCTTTTTAGAATCAGCCTCACTCATTTCAACATAATTGATGAAAATGTATGATATTGTCCGGAATCCGCGGTGTTTCATAAATGTAGCAATATTTCCAAAGAGGAATCTATTTAATGATACCTCTTTGGAATATTCAGATATTAAAAATTGTTAATCAATTTAATTCAATCTCTTGAATCCGGACTGGCAGACGGGACCCTCGAGTGCTTTCATCACATCTTTACCATCTTCAAAGTCCCGTATTTCAGCAAATATCGGATCCAATGCATCAAAATATGCATCTATGATTTCCGGAGTGTGGGCAATACATGTGTACATGCTGTTTCCGGCAAGGAAACCTTTCTTCAGCATCTCCTGCGTTATGTATGTCTTGTATGCCAGATGATTGGGACTATTGAACGTGAAGCCTGCCAAAGGCGCTATTCCCCACTGATCAATCAGCAAGCCATGTTTGTCGGCAAGTGCCTGCCATCTCTTCTTATTATTATTCCCGATTTCCGTGATGGTTTCCCACGACTTGACACGTTTCATCTCTGCAAGTGATGCTAATGCTGCTGTGGGGCCGATTCTTTCAGTCCAGAAAGTACTGCTGATCCATGAGCCTTGGGCGGCATCCATTATCTCCTTTTTACCGATAACCGCAGCAATTGCATAGCCGTTGCCCATTGTCTTGCTAAAAATTGTCATATCCGGGTTCACTCCATACTTCATATACAATCCTCCGTATGTCTCTCTGAATCCGCTCGTGCATTCATCAAATATCAGCACTATGCCATGCTTTGTGCAGAGATCTCTGACTTTCTGCAAGAAATTGTCTTCCGGGCCAAAATTACGGCAGACCTCCATCTTAACGGCAGCGAGATCATTGTTGGCAACAATTTCCTCAAGTTCTGCAAAATCATTATAATGGAACGGAATTGAGGTTCCACGCAATTCTTTAGGAACGCCATTAGTGGGTATACCGGGAAGCAGATGACCTGCGAGCGCATCGGATTCTCCCAAATTCACTGATACATACCAGTCATGCCATCCGTGATAGCCACATATCGCCACTTTGTCCTTGCCGGTATATGCGCGCGCTATCCTTACGCACATGGAATTGGCTTCGCCGCCTCCGCGCGTATATCTCACGCCCCCTGCCCAAGGATTGAGTTCTATCAGTTTCTCTGCGAGCCAGACTTCCTCGGGGCAATTCAGGGAGGTCAGGTTTCCATCTCTGACAACCTTTGCCACGGCTTCATCCACAGCATCGTTAGCATAGCCCAATGTATTGGTTCCGACTCCCATGAGGAAACAGTCGATATATTCCTTCCCGTCAAGATCCCATACTCTGCATCCTTTGGATTTGCTATAGTAAGCCGGCCAATTCTCGGGGAGAAGTTGCTCGGGTCTTTTTGAAAGAAGAGATGTACCTCCGGGTATAAGTGTTTTTGCCTTTTTATATAATTCTTGTCCTTTTCCCATTGTTGTATATTTTTTATTTATCTATATTCTATTTATCTATACGTGAATCGTTTTTTATGGATTTCGCATATCCCTCATTGTTGCCAAAACGACTGTTTATCTCATATATATCCTTATGAGATACAAGGAAATTAATATAATCGAGCCAAGGCTTGTCCGGGCCTAAAACTTCAATCAGATTCTTAATCACTTCAAAGTCCTCCGGCTCGTCAAGAGTGATTCGATAGTCGTTGGCATTGTAATCTCCCGCCGGGTTTTTAAACTTGAAAGATTTGAAAAGAGTGCCGCCACATGCAGTTCCGTTTTTCCAGATGTAGGGCGTCACATGCTCTCTTTCAGATTTCAAATTTGCTTCTTTATAAGCTCGCTCCAATGCGGAAAATTTAAATACTTCCACATCGAGTCCATCCGGGAATGATTCCGCATCTGTCGATACATAATCGTAATCCGAATTAATTGCAAATTCAATCAGCTGATCAACAACCTCCGGATCTATCAGTGGGCAATCCGATGTGAGACGAACCACGTATTCCGGGTTTTCGCCATTTGCTGTTTCGTAAAAGCGGGATAGCACATCATCCACCGAACCTTTATGATAGCCTATGCCTAATTTATCCGCTATTTCCACGATAAATTTAGATCCCTCTTCGCCTGTTGTTGCAATCTTCAGTTTATCTATTTTGGAAGATTTAAGAAGACGCCTCAGATGATATTCCAAAAGAGTGATGCCATTAACCTCTTTCAGTATTTTTGCCGGAAGTCGGGTCGATCCGTATCGTGCCTGAGTTATAGCCAATACTTTCATACTTTACCAATTTGACGGATTTAATAACTGTTTGTCCTCAATGTCAATCGATTTTATAAACTCGATATCATTCTCAGTTAAACGTTTATTCGCAATCCTGATATTATTGTTTAATTGCTCACAATTATCCACTCCTATCAAGACTCCTGAAACGGAAGGATTCGAGAGGATATAATTCAATGCGATCTCTGCTATCGAAATAGAATGAATGTTACAGTAAGCATGCAATTTGTCGAGTTGCGGCTTCAATGGTCTCAGAGCCGGACTTAAATTCTCCGTATCTTTAAAGAACAGCCCTTGAAGAAATACACTCCTGATGTGTACAGATACTCCTCGGTTATACAATTCTTCCAGATATGGTTCAAACTTTCTGTCAAATATATTGTATGGCAACTGTATTATATCAAAAGGAATCTTATCGTTCAATATCAGGTCAAGCTCCTCTGTGGTATATATGGAAAATCCTATCTTTTCTGTTTTCCCCGATCGCTTCATCTCGATGAATTCATTCCAAATCTCCGGACGATTTGCATAGATGTCAAAGTGATGTAGCAAATAACCATATAACTTGCTTACATGCAGTGCATTTAAGCTCTCAGAGAGACGTTCGTGAACAGACCTGCTACCTTTGGGATATTTGGAAATTATCTTAAAGTAAGAATCTCCTTCAAGAACATTCCCTAAAATTTCTTCAGAATTTCCATATGCCGCCGATGTATCAAGAGTATCGATTCCAACTGATTTGCATGTGTCGAGAATCTTCTTTATCTCTTCATCCGAAGGTTTGCCGGCCGAATTGATTCCATATTGGCAACCGAACTGGACAGTGCCGAGAACTAACTTACTCAATAAAGAACTCATATTCCAAAAAATTACCGTTCGGATATATACTCCTTCACTTTTGCGATTACATAATCCTGCTCTTCATCCATGAGGGTGGGGAACATCGGCAGACTCAGACAGTGCTCATAATAATCCTCAACTACCGGAAGATCGCCGGGCTTATTGCCCAATGCCTGATAATAGGGCATCAGGTGAAGCGGAACATAATGGACCTGCGCATAAACACCTTGCTCATGAAGAAAATCATACAGCCCTTTGCGGTCTTCGACCTGAATGATGTAAAGATGGAATGCATGGAAAATATCAGAAGCTCGTTTTGGAGTCTTTATTTCTTTGATTCCCTTGAACGCTTCGTCATATTTCCGAGCTATTTCTTGTCTGCGGGCAAGCCCTGCATCAGCTCTGTCGAGCTGGGAAACGCCGAGTGCGGCCTGAAAATCTGTAAGACGATAATTGAAGCCTAAATCCTGCATTTCATAATACCATCCTCCATCATTCTTATGAAGTTCCGCAGGATTCTTCGTAATTCCATGAGTGCGGTAATGACAGAGTTTCTTATACAATTCGGGATTGTCGGTTGTTGCCATACCCCCTTCACCGGTAGCGATATGTTTCACGGGATGAAAAGAGAATATGCTTATGTCGGCAAATTTGCCGTTACCGCTCTTCTGTTTCCGTCCCTCGGAGTCTGTGAACCAGGCACCGGGCGCATGGCAGGCGTCCTCTATAATCCACATACCGTATTCATCGCAAAGCTTGCGGAACTCTTCGAGATTATGGGGATATCCTGCAAAGTCAACTATAACAACGCCCTTATATGTTCCCTTAGGGGAAGCTTCCAGAATATTCCGAAGCTTCTCTATATCCATCAGATATGTCTCAGGATCTATGTCGCAGAATTTAACATCTCCTCCGCAATATCTTATGCAATTGGCACTCGCGGCGAATGTCATCGGCGTCACTATTACCTTGTCGCCGGTTTTTACACCTAATGCCGTCGCTGCAAGATGCAGGGCGGAAGTGGCATTATTTACCGCCACAGCATATTTCGCTCCGACATACTTTGCGAATTTCTCTTCGAACTCCTTGATTTTAGGCCCCTGCGTGAGATAATCGCTTTTCAGCGTCTCTGTCACGGCTTTTATGTCATCGTCAGTTATATTCTGACGGCCATAAGGTATTGGTTTGCGCATCATTTCACCTCAAAGTTCGGATCTACATATTTACGGATGTTCTCGCGCATCGATTCCACTGTCTCCCATTCGGTGTTGTTGTCCGAGCTGTAATGGAATCCGTCGGGAACGGGCTTCCCGTTGTGATGTTTTATATAATCTTCTCTTGTAACATTTGCCGAATATGAAGGAAGAATTGCATAATAACGGCCTAAATCTATAGTGTTAAGCGCATCGGTGGCTGTGATCATTTCTTCATGCAACTTCTCTCCGGGACGGATACCGACTTCTATCTGAGGGATATTGGGCGCGATTGCAGTAGCGACATCCTTGATATGATATGAAGGGATTTTGGGAATGAAAATCTCGCCTCCCAAATGATGCCCGATTGCCCACATCACCAAATCGACACCTGCCTGCAGGGAGATGTTAAAACGCGTCATGCGCATGTCGGTGATCGGGAGTTCTTTTGCTCCGCTGTCGCGTTTGTTGATAAAGAAAGGAATCACCGATCCGCGAGAACCCATCACGTTGCCATATCTCACAACCGAAAATTTGATCGGACGGGAGCCTCTGATATTATTTGCTGCCGTAAAGAGTTTGTCGGATGTCAATTTCGTGGCGCCATAAAGATTAATCGGGGCGCACGCTTTATCGGTGGAGAGTGCCACAACGTGTTTTACGCCGGTTGCCAAAGCTGCCTTTATCACATTCTGAGCTCCGTGCACATTCGTCTTGATGCATTCCTCAGGGTTATATTCTGCGGTATCTACCTGCTTGATAGCCGCTGCGTGGATAATCACATCCACTCCCTCACATGCGCGTGTTAGCCGCTCTCCATCGCGGACATCGCCGATAAAGAAGCGTAACTGCGGATATTTGCTTTCGGGATATTTCTGTTTTAATTCGAACTGCTTAAGTTCATCACGAGAATATATGATAATCTTTTTTACGTTGGGATAATCTCTGAGGATTGTCTCTACAAATTTTTTTCC
>URNY01000025.1 GCA_900549375.1 uncultured Bacteroidales bacterium
GCGCGCGGTGCTCCGGCGAGCACCGCAGCGGCTATCAGGAAGAATATTGATTTTTTCATTGCTGAAAGATGATTTGATGATTTGAAAGAATGGGGATAGCCAAGACAGAGTCTTACCGGCTATCCCCGTTCAGTCAATCAGGATTCAGTATTCAGGATTATAACATCACACGGATAGCCTTTCCGGCGCCCTTAACCACGTAGATGCCTTTGCCGAGGCCGCGGAGGGCTTCCGAAGCCTTGCCGGTGGCGACGCGCACGCCGTCGATGCTGTAAACCTCGACCTCGGTGTCGCCATCGATCGTCAGATCCTCAACTGCGGAGGAGTTGGTGGTGTCGATGTTGGTGAACTTGAAGTCGTCGAAGTATGCCAGACGTGTGATGGCGTAGGTGGTGTGCTGCAGTGCGATATGCACGGGTTTGTCGACATAAGCGTCGAGAGGCACCACATAGTGGTTATACTCGTTGCCGTCGCAGAGAGGCATCTCGGTTCTTGCCATGACGGGCTTGAACTCCTTGGTGTCGGTGTTGCCGTCCTCGCTTACGAGCACAGTCACATAGTGGAGCGGGTCGGGCATCACGGTTCCGTTGCTGTCGGAGTTGCGTCCGTAGAACTCGAAGGTGGCTCCGGCCTTGGGAGTTACTTTCTGATAGATTATCCAGTTGTTGGCGGTAGTGCTCATCGGGCAGGCTCCCACAAGGGCCCAGAGGCCGCTTACGGGCGACATCATGCCGTACATACCGGTCTCATAGCTGTCGTTCTCGGCGGAGAAGGCGCATTTCTGACCGCCTGCCGAATAGTTCACCCAGCTTGTGGTGAAATTGAAGTTCGGGCTGTTGTCGACATCGATCATCGTGAAGTCGTCTTTCCAGTCATAGTCGAGTTCATTGGGCTCGAAGGAATAATAGCGCACGTTCTCGGGGAGAGCCACGCCCTCGACATCGATTTCGATCTTTGCGTCGCCGGTGAGTGTCACGGTCAGTTTATCCTTCACAGCCTTGTCGCTCTTGAGGGCGTCGAAGCGGATGCCGAATTTCTTGGCTCCGTCGGCCGGAATCTTGTCGCCCTCTGCCAGAGTGGTGGTGAAGTTGGTGGTTGCGAACTCAACTTTCTCCACGGTCAGTTCCTTTGTTCCCTGGTTGAAGAGGGTGAAGATGTCGCCGCTGGTGGCAGCCTTGTCGCAGTTCACCTGACCGGCATTCCATGATGAGCGGTTCACGCCTGCGGTATAGTCCTTGTTCTCATCGATTTTCAGGCAGGCGATAGCATTGCCGTCGTTGTTGTCCAGCGCCTCATAGAACCAGCGGAACTGTACGGTCTTGCCCTGATATGCGGCGAGATCCACTTTCTCGGTAACCCAATAGCTCTTTCCGTCTTTGGGACGCGGTTCGGAGATATATGTGAGCGTTTTCCAGCCCGATCCGTCGTTGACCTGGAAGGAGAGTTTGTCCTTGCCGTTATCGGGATCGGCGTTGTTCTTCTTTGTCAGTCCCGTGGGATCCACATTGAGGTCGCTCGGATGGCGGTTGCCCCAGAGGAAAGTCACGGCCATCACCTTGTCGGAGGGAAGAACCACTTCGGGAGAAACCAGCTCGCTTGTCTCGCCGGGGTTGAGCCAGAATGACGACATTGCGGGATATTCCTTGCCGTCGTTCTTGTAGGGATATATTTTGTTGGGGCTCCAGCCGCGGTTGGGATAGGAGCTTGTGGAGGAAGTAGCCCAGCCGTTGGGAACGCCGGTCTTGGTGTTCACTTTGTCGAAGTTCTCCGTGAAGGGATAGGTATTCACCGAAGCGTTCTTCTGGGTAGTGAATTTATAGACGGGCACGTCGGTGGCGTTGCCTTTAGCGTTATAGGCGGCCACTTTCCAGCGGTAAACTGTCTCGTCCTTGAGGACGGTGGGGATGGTATAGCTTACGGCTTTTCCGAGGTCAAGACCGTTGATGAAGTCGTTTGCCTCGGTGTTAGTGCCGACATAGAGCTTATATCCGTCGGCGAACTGGGCGGGTTCCCATCTGAGGGTCACTTCTTTCGGGAAGATGTCGGTGGCATTGTTCTCCGGAGCTACAACGCGTGCGCGGCCCGGCACGCCGTCGGCGCCGAATACATTGGGAAGCAGCACGCGGTCGAGCAGGAAGTGGGAATGTTCGAATGCGCCGTAGTCGTCGGATTCAACCTCGGGATAATACCAGCGGATGTAGCTTTCGTCGCTTCCGGTGGTTCCGAGGGGCACGGTCACGGTAGTGATCTCGTTGAGGGGCTGGCCGGTTGTATCCCATTTCTTGGTCCAGTTGGTTCCGCCGTCGTAGGATACCTGAAGCTCGATCTCATATTCGGGAGCCGATTCGCCGTTGTAGACATTGAGGAATGTGAAGGAAACCTCGCCGCCGTCGGTCAGGTCGAGGCGGGGCGACTGCAGATAGCTCTTGCCGTAGCCTCCGTCGCAGCTCACGCTGTAATCACCTTCGATGGAGGCGTCAATGCGTCCCCAGTTGGTCGATTTCCAGCCTGCCGGCGGGTAATATTCCTCGAAGCCCTCGAATGTGGCGCCCTCGGGAAGAGCCTGCTTGGAGGCCGTGAAGTTATAGGTGAGGTCGCCGCCGTTGGTATGGAACACCACTTTGCCCGATGCCGGGGAGGCGATGGAAGCCTTGTATGCGATATTGAATTCCACGGCCTGATTGCGGAGAAGGTTCACCTTCTTCGGATCCATCGAGAGCTGCATGTTTTCAGGCATTTCGACCGATGTGATCTTCAGTCCGTCGAGACCGGTGTTCTTGATTGTGAGCACGTCGCTCCATTTCTTCTCGCCGATGTAGAGGTTGCCGTAGCTGTAGGTCTCTTTCGAGAGGGTGCCTACGGGGCCTGTGGCGGGTGTGTGTTTGGTTACGGTGATGTCATCGAGATGCACGACGTTACCGGTCTTCTGCATCATCTTGAAGACGAAAGCGAGTTTCACCTTCTTCCCTTTGAATTCCGAGAGGTCCACTTTTGCAGTGCGCACATTCCAGTCCTCGATGGGGAAGGGGGTGATGTCAGCTTCGCGCAATACGCGCTCATCCTGAATGGTGAAGACGGTAGTTGCCTTCGAGGGGTCTTCGTCCCCCTCCACCACGCGCACCTGCAGGTCATACTGCGAGTTTGCCTGGCAGTTCATCGGGCTGACGATGAAGGAGAATTTCAGAAGATAGTCGTCGTCGAGGTTGAGTTCCGGCGATAGAAGGATTTCCTCGCGGGGTCCTACGCCGTCGGACGTGGCGAGGAAGGGAGCGTCGACAGTGGCGCAGTGAGCGCCGGAAATAAGGATATTCTTCTCGTTCGACGGGTCGCGGTATTCGTTGAACCAGTTGAACTTGAAGTTTTCTCCTTTGTAGGATTTCACTACTGTCCATCCCGAGCCGCGGGTAAGCGGGTCTGCCGTGTCCTGGGTCGGGGTAATCTCAAAGTCCTCTGAAAGGATTGTCTGCGCCTGCATGCCTGTTGCGACGGCTGCCGTGAGCGCTAAAGAAAGTAACAATTTCTTCATTTGAGGTTTGATAAGTTGGTTAGTAAATTGGGGCGGTCGGCCTGATTGCCGGCCGCCCCGTGGATGATTTGTTCTCTATGGCCCGGGAATCATTGCTTGGGATTCCTGAGGCCTTATGTATCCTGTTTATCTGCGGATACGGGTTTTCTTGCCGTTAACGATATAGATTCCGGGAGTCGGATTCTTGACGCGCAGACCGTTGAGGTCGTAGATCACGTCGTCTTCTCCGATCGTTCCGTCGAGGATCTCGTCGACGCCTGTAGGAACGCTTGCGTCTGTCACGAATCTGATGGCGTCTACAGCCGGGTCAACCTGCATATAGGCCGTGAACGGACGGACATCCTTTGCAAGGCGTGCGGAGAAGAGTTCGGGCTGCGGAGCCTCATATTCCTGCCAGTTGGCGTCGGTCACGTGGTGCGAACCTGCCGCGAGGGTAGTGGCGGAGAAGGTGCCGGTGAATGTGGCGCTGCCTTTCTGAACCGGGTTGACAGTGCTGAGGACATCCTTTGTGTCGAACACCACTTTCTTCGATATCTGGCTGCTCTTCACGAGGAAGGGAGTTCCTGCCGGGATCGTAGTCTTCTCGGTCGGCTTGAAGGAGACTGTTGTCTCGTCGCCTGCCACCATACCTGCGAATTCGTAAATCTCGACGTCGCTTCCGAAGATGCTCTGAATCTCAGAGGTGGAGAGTTCTACGGGGAATACAACGCCGTTGAAGCCTGCCTGACGCCGGAGGTCTACAACCACTTTCGCGGCTGTGACATCGCTGACAGCAGCATCTTCATCGAGAACCACGATGTTGCCGAGAGAAAGGTTGATGGTATTTGTAGCGCCGGCCTCGGTGCTGATCGTCACGTCGGTCACGACATCCATCAGACCGTTTTTCTCGGCCTCAACGGAATAAGTGCGGCCGGTCTGGACAACCTTGATGCTGTAGTTACCCGAAGCGTCGGTAGTTCCGGAGTAGCGTACATTGTCGCCATCCTCGCTGATGAATGTCACGGTAGCGCCCTCGACATTCTGGTTGTTGGAACCGTCTTTGACATTACCGGTGACGACGACAGGCTCAAGAGCGTAGCTGATATGGAGGACGGGAAGGGCTCCGGTGCTCCAGGCCTTATCAATGACAGGAGTTGTCACGGTAGGATCATCAACTTTAGGATCATCTTTGTATCTTGTATAGCAATTTTCTACAGTTGAACTCATTTCAAAGTAGCCTGAACGAGGACAAATATAATCAGTTCCATATCCATATGAAAGGACAACAAGCTTTAACGATTTGCCAGCCTCGTATACAACAGGATCGTCGAATCTTATTTCAATCTGATTTACAAGTTCCGAAGTAGACCCTTGTGTGACCCAGACATGTTCTTTTTCATTAAGAGCAAGAGCCACATTGAGTCCGGAGAGATCTATTGCACCTGAAGGTTGCGTAAGAGTTGTTTCATCGATAAATTCGTAATAAACCCTGAGGTTCGAATTTTTGGATGAATTGGATGTGTTGTAACCCTTGAAGCTGATGCTGGTGATCTTGGTGCCTGCCGCCAGTCCGAGTTGCTCGGGGGTATAGAGCATCACAGTTTCTGTGTGTTTGTAGTTGTCCCTTACAGGAACGGAGTTGCCAGTTGTTTGAGGGGTTCCGACTACCGCCTCTCCCTGGGGAACTTCTTCGGCGATAGTCACGCTTACAGGAGTTGTATTCTTGGAATAGTTGTCGGTTCTGAATTCGTAGTAAACATCGAATGTTCCGGCAACCGGCCAACGCAACTCTATCGGGAGTTCGGTGGCTGTTGCATCAGTTTTATTGACATTCGGTATCTCTTTGGGAGCGGCAACGGTAAAGCTGTCATCTCCTACATGAACCACGATCTCATAGTCCGTCTCGGGAGCTACACCGAAGTTGCGGAGCTGCAGGCTGCCTGCTGCGGCAACATTCTGCATCATGCTCGTGGGCACAGCGGAGCTTACAATCTGGATGTCATGATAGCCTTCGGGAACGGAGAGTCCGTATACATCGTTTACCATGGCATACGCATCGAGCTGGAATCCGAAATACCAGGTGCCGGCGTCAAGAGCGCTTGTCGAGTACTCGGTCATGATCTCGTTCAGTTCTCCGGTTGTACATACCTCCGTACGCTTAGCCTCGTCTTTGAGGTCTTCGCGTGTAGCGGCGGCATAAACTTTGAGCGAAGGTGTACGCGAAGAACCATTTTTGGCTGCCGCAAAAGTCAAAACATCGCCTGCCTTTGCTTCAAGCGCGGGGGTGAAGAACCAATTGTTGGTGCTGCTATATGTGGTTGCAACTACATCGGGTTTGCTGTACGAGGTGTTATAGAGTTGCACGCTGCTCTCATAGACAACACCTGCGGGCCATGCGCCGGCTGAGGAATGGCTCTCGTCATCGAAAGAGGCGAACCACTTGCTCTGGTCGAGCATCGTTCCGCTGATCGGGAGGGAGAAGGCCTCGTCGGTACCTTCGGCGTTTGTATATACTATCTCAATATTGCCGGAGAAAGAACCCGTGTTGTCAGGAGCGAATGTGATCTCGAGGGGAAGTCTCTCTTTGGACTGCACCGTAGCTTCTGAGGTAATATTCACGGAGAATCCGGCTGGAACCGAGATTGTTTTCACTTTAAGAGGAGCGTTACCCCAGTTGTAGATAATATATTCCTTGTTGACCGTATTGGCATTCACCTTGCCGAAAGCGATGGCGTTACTCTCGTTGTTTGGTTCGTTTACAGTGGATGCCGATGCCTTTATGAATTTGAAAACGGGCTGAACAAGAACTTTGAACTCATGCTCAGTGGTCTTGAGCGTTGTCCCGTCGGTGAAGGAGTATTCTAAGTAGACCTTGACATCGGTAGTGGCCTCATAGGCGGAGGTGTGTTTCACTTTGATGGTCTTGTAGGTCTTGGCGCTTGCGGGCATGTTAGTCGGTGTGATGGCTGTCGTGGCTTTATCACCGTTTGCTTCCATGCAGAAGTTGAGAGTATACCCGTCTGCAGTTTCGCCGAGGACAGGGAGGATCTCGAATGTGTATTCAACCTCGCCGTTGTAGACGTTGCCGTCGGAATCCGTTTTTTTGTACTCGGTAGAGAATTTATTCTCAATGATATCATGTTCGACATCAACTTTCTTGAAACCGGCAATGTTGTCGAGTCTGGCGCCATGAACTGCGAAACCTACATAGCGGTCGCCGGCTGTCGTGGCAGTGACGGTTTTGGTCGCGAAGTTGTTGTCGGAGGATTCGAGGGTGATAGTCTCCACCGGTTCTCCCCAGTTTACCCGGTCTTCCGAGAAATAGACTTTCACGAAGTGATCGTAACCATCGCTGTCGTATGCCACATCGAAACTCATCGTCTCGTTGGCTTCAGCTGTGAGCTTCGGAGTGATGAACATGTTGTTGGCCGTCTGATAGTCCGAATTTTTATACGATTTTATATAGTTGTTATAGTTATCCTTGCCATAAATATAACCACTATTGATGCCGGCTTGGGCAATCGAACCTTCGGGGTAGACGATAGTGCTCGAAGTGTTGTTGAAGTCTGCCCTCCATGTGTTTGCGTCAAGCACGTTGGCTGAGAAGGGGAGTGTATATGTCTGCTCATCTGCGCCATCTTTTATTTTATAGGTGATTGTAAGAGTGGCGTTATGTGTGCCGACGGTTGCCGGTGCCTTTATCGCGAAAAGTTTCTTTTCTTTCGATGCGACAGTGAAAGCCGTTTCTGTGAGATCGGTTGTAAAACCGTTGCCGAGGGTTACGTTGGTAATGATGAGGGGAGCGATACCGTCGTTGTAAATCTCATAATTGCGCGATGCTTCTCCTGAGACTAAGCCGAAGGCTTGATCAGCCGAAAGAGAAGAAGTACCATAAGCGGAGCCTTCACGGAAAGTAAATTTGGCTTCATAAGTATAGTAAGGAGCTGTACCGAGTTTTTTGATGACTTTCCCGGTAAGATTCTCCTTAAGATAGATGCTGGGACGATCGGAAGAATTTGCCCAAAAACTTGATACGGGGAATTCCGGATCAAGAATGATCTCGTCGGATGTGGCGCCTTTGGCGAGAGCCTGGGTTATTGTTACAGGATTGCCGAGAGGCGTTCCGTCCTCTTTGGAAAGGACTAAGCTGAAATTCTCTGCGTCGGCAGCAATGTCGACGTCGCCTGTATTTTTAACTTTGATTTTGAAGCCGCGGACGCCGCTGCTGTTCTTGTAATATGCATTCCCGTTCTCATCCTCATAGAAATAGTAAGGATCGTAAGAAGGATTTACGGAAACAAAGCTAAGTTCCTTGATATATTCTACTTCGGCGGATGTTGCTTTGAAGTCATCGATATAGACGTCATCGGCGCGAATACCGAGCTTTGTTGCTGCATCGAGCGTAAATGTCACTTCTTCATAGTCGGAAGTTCCGGGGTTTTGTGTCTTTACCGGATTGTCGAGGTTCACTACGCCGGCATCGCTTACCGTAAAGAATTTTATGTTGCTTTTTGCAGTGTTTCCTTTAACCATCAGGGAGATGGTACCGGATACTTTGGGAGTGATCAGCAAGTCGTTGACAGGTCCGGAACTCATGTCATAATCGGAACCAGTAAGCGTCTGTGAACCAATTTTCAGGCAGGCGGAATTATCAACACCATTGTTTGTGTATTGATAATATTTTACCCAGACGGTTTCCGAACTTCCCCAGCCTCCGTAAGACATATCTTCGGATTCAAAGGATTCGGCTTTGTGGCCCCAGCCCGCGCTTACGCGGAAATTATGGTCGGAGGTGTTGATTGTTTCGCTGAAGTCGACGTGGTAGGGCGCGACGTTGCCAGCTAAAATTGGGGGAGGTGATAACAAGCTCATTATCAACCCCGTGAGCAATAGGGGTAACTTCTTCTTCATAAGCGTGTCAGTTAAAAGTTATTATTATGTGTAGTGTTGTATAATTTGATTCAGTTCATTGCATGTAGGAATAATACATGCAAAAATATGATGATGCAATATGAAGATGACTTCTACCAATGCAATAATGGCTTAGTCAATGGAGCAAAGTGGAATAATTAGCGAATAAATAAAATACGAATATTCGTTAAATAATATCGGTAAATCCGGTTCTCGACAGGGTGTCCGATGCGCAAAGTTAAACAAAATACTCGATGTTGCAACAAAATGATATAAAAATATCGAATTTTTCTGTCAAGATGTTAAAAAATAAGTGTATTTCCTACAATTATTATTTATATACCGCGCACGTAGGGACGTGCCAAACGTTTATTCACAATGTGGAATATTGGCGGATGCCGGTGATGATGCGGTAGAGGCCGTAGATGCTTTCCGTGGGGATCAGGAAGGGGGGATAGGCGGGGTTGATGCTCCGCGCTTCGATATACTCGCACTCGGTGCCGCGCATGGCGCGTCGCGTCTCGGGGGGATATACCACCTTCACCACCACGCCGTTCTCGGTGTCGATCACCATCGGATTGCCCCAGGGGATGAAGGCGTTCTCGTTGATGCGCTTTATGAAGATCACCGAGCCGTTGGAGAATTCGGGCTCCATGCTGTCGCCGTTGACGCGGATGCCGAAGTCGACGCCCGGTACGGGCGAAACGATCTTTTCGCAGTCGCGGAGTTGCACGCCGTCGCTCCATTCCTGAAGATTACCGGCGTAGGCATCCACCGGCAACAGGGGGACGATATAGCCGCGTTCAAGCACCGGGCATCCTTCCTCTTCGGGAAGAAGCATCTCCCCTTCGCCATAGAGCAGCCAGTCGCGGTTCACGTCGGGAAACATCTCGAATACTTCGCGCAACTTCTCCTCGGGCATAGATTTGCGCATCGCTCCGATATATGTGGGCGACACACCGAGCCGACGGGCGAATTCGCTTTGCGTCATGTGCTTATGCTTCAAAAGGCGGATAAGTCGTTGCTTCACGTTCTCCTCCATAGTGATATAAAATAAATAGAAAATATTAGCTTTGCATACAAAATTATATGCAAAGCTAATATTTATTTATTGCATCACCAAATTTTTTTATAAAATTTCGGGGCGGAGGGCTTTGGTGAGGGCGATGAACTGTTCGACGTCGAGGCGCTCGGGGCGCAGCGAGAGGAGTGGGGTGAGCGCGGCGAACTCCGCGCTCTCGGGCTTGATGCCGGCTTGCGCGATGAGCGGCGCCAGGGAGTTGCGCAGCGTCTTGCGGCGCTGGCCGAAAGCGGTCTTGACCACGGTCTTGAAGAACTTCTCGTCGACGCCGAGCGATTGGCGCGCGTTGCGCGTGAGGCGCAGCACGCCGCTGGTGACCTTCGGCGGCGGGGCGAACACGGCCGGCGGTACGTTGAAGAGATATTCGCAGTCGTACCATGCCTGCAGGAGCACGGAGAGGATGCCGTAGACTTTCGAGCCGGGGCGGGAGCAGATTCTCTCGGCAACCTCCTTCTGGAGCATACCGGACACCACAGGGATGCGCTCCCGGTTGTCGAGCACCTTGAAGAAGATCTGTGAGGAAATGTTGTAGGGGTAGTTGCCGATGAGCGCGAACTCGCCGGGATAAACTTCATCGAGATCCATCTTCAGGAAATCGGCCTCGATCACCCTCAGCGAGGGGTAGAGATGTTCGAGAAACTCCACGCTCTCATGGTCGAGCTCAACGGCGGCGAGCTCCCGGCCGTTGTCCATCAGGTATTTGGTGAGCACGCCCATGCCGGGGCCTACCTCTAGCACCGGGAGCTCCCCGAAGCGGCGCGCCGCCTCGGGAAGTTCTTCGGGTGTGATGGTGTCAGCGATTCTGCGGGCAATCTCCTCATCCTTGAGGAAATGCTGCCCGAGATTCTTTTTCGCTCTTACAGGAATCATCTATTTGCAGGAATCATTTATTTGAGCTTGTTGGCGATAGCTTTAGGCACAGCCTCTTTGCGCACGCCGATGTTCATTGTCTTCTCCAGGAAGTAGGGCACCGACACATAGAAATATCCGTCGTAGATCTGGTTGGTGTCCCAGGAATTCTTCACTTTGTAATACTTGTTGCCCTCCTGGTCCTTGGCGATACCCACGATCACCATGCCATGGTCGTCGGTGGTCTGATAGTTGTCGAAGCCCAGCTGGCGCGATTCCTGAGTAACGGTTTTCTCCTTCACGGGACCCTTGATTTCGAAGCGCTCTTTGTCGCGGTCCTTGTCGGAGAGCTTCACCCAGCGTGCGAGCTCGGAGTCGGTCATATCCTTCTCGGTTTTCTCTTCGGGATTTACCGCGAAGCCTTTGGTCCACTTGAAGCCACCCTCGGAAACGTCGGCGCCCCAGAACACGGTGTAGCCGTTCTCGATGGCGTTGTCGGTGATCTGCTGCAGTTCGTCGAGAGGCACGTTCCAGTTCTTGCTCCAGAGCCAGTTGTCGGGTATCTCGAGGGCGAACTCTTCGTAGAAGGGATGGTGGTTATAGCTGGTGAAGATCATGAAGTTGTCGGGCTCGATGCCGATCTCCTTGGCGAAAGATGAGGGAGTATAGGTTTTCCCTTTGTGGGTGAACGTTTCGGGCACCGGGCCGAGATAGGCGTCGAGGATGGCGGTGAATCCCGGGAGCCAGGCGGTGGAGAGTTTTTGGGTGCGCTGGCCGTTCTTCATCACGGCGTTGAGATAAGCCTCCAGGGCATCGGCCATCTCGTAATGGCTATGTTTCTTCTCGCCGTAATTGAGGCCGGCGTAAGCCTCCTCGGGCATGGCGCCGTAGCGGCGTGTCATCTCGAGAACATCCTCAAAGGAACCGCCCTGTGCGAAGTTGATCTTGCCGTTGGTGCGGATATATTTCTTAGCTTTGTCGATATATGCGTTTCTGACAACGAACATCTCGGAGAGGTCGATCTCCCCTTTGCCGCGGCGCAGCAGGTCCTCCTCGATGGTGGAGATGCCGGAGAAGGCCCAGCATGTTCCCGACTTGTTCTGGTCCTTGACCGGAGTGGTAGGCACAACCTTGATATCGGTGAACTTAAAGCCGGTGGAATCGGGGTTCTCCTTCGGTGCGGGTGCGGGTGCCTCGAAATAGGTGGCGCCGGCCGTAAAGGCCGTCAGCGCGGCGAGAGCCAGTGAAAAGTACCTTTTCATAATTTTGAATTTTGAATTTTGAATTTTGAATTTTGCGTTAGATTTGATTCAATTTTGAATTTTGAATTATACGCAATGTATAATATAAGCGAAATGCAATTGACTGGGGCTGACGCATCCCAGATGCGTCAGCTTCCGGCCATTCCTCAAAGTTAAGCAAATCGGGGCGGATTCGCAAACCAAAAATCGCGCGCAGGCAGATAAGTGCAACAAAAAGCGAAATTTTTTTAGCACGCATACCGCGCACATCACGCCTATCGCGCATATCGCGCATACCGCGCGCGGCATGCGACTGCATTTTTTCGGGGGAATTAAACAGATTATGACATAAGTTAGCTATATTTGTATTTCGCGGAGCGAAAGGAATGGCACGCGATTTGTTATTACATAGATAGAAATTATTAATATAGAAAGATTATGGACAAATTGAGTTATGCATGGGGCCTTGCAATGGGCAAGCAGCTCCAGGCCATGGGTGTGAAAGAGGTGAAGGCCGAGGATTTCAAGGAGGGCGTTAAGGTGGCTTTCGACGGCGGCAAGCCGGAGATCTCCCTCGAGGAGGCTCAGAAGCTTATCAACGATTATCTTCAGGATCTCCAGAAGAAGGCCGAGGCGATGGCCCGCGAAGAGGGTGAGCGTTTCCTCAAGGAGAACGGAGCCAAGGAGGGCGTGAAGACCACGGCTTCCGGTCTGCAATATGTTGTTGAGAAAGAGGGTGAAGGCGCTCAGCCCGGAGCAGAGGATGAGGTGACGGTGCATTACACCGGCAAGCTCCTCGACGGCACGGTGTTCGACAGTTCCGTTAACCGCGGCGAACCGGCCACATTCCCCCTGAACCGCGTGATCCCCGGCTGGACCGAGGGCGTGCAGCTGATGAAAGAGGGCGCCAAATATACGTTCTTCATTCCTTCCGACCTCGCTTACGGTCCCAACGGAGTGCCAAACGTGATTCCGCCTCATTCCACACTTATCTTCGAAGTTGAACTTATCAAAGTAAACAAGAAATAAAAAAGAGAACAGTGCGATGAAAAAACTTGCAATTATCGCTCTTGCGGCCGGAGCGCTCGCCATGGCGGCCTCCTGCTCGAAGAAAGAGAAGAGTTCCGACGCGGATACATCGGGAATAGAGATTCAGGAGGCCCAGCTGATCACTGATTCGGTTGCCGACCGTTTCCGCGATCCGGCGAATCAGGCTGAGGTGGCCACGGACAGCACGTATGCCGTGACACCCACCGGCCTGAAATATATGGTGGAGAAACAGGGGACGGGCGTGCGTCCCGGTCCGACGAGCGAGGTGACTGTCCACTATACCGGCCGTCTGCTCGACGGCACGGTGTTCGACAGCTCCGTGCAGCGCGGCGAGCCGGCCACATTCCCCCTGAACGGCGTGATCGCCGGCTGGACCGAGGGTCTGCAGCTGATGCAGGAGGGCGCGAAGTATACCTTCTATATCCCCTCCGACTTGGCTTACGGCGCACAGGGCGCTCCCGGCAGCATCCCTCCCTATGCCGACCTTATTTTCGAAGTGGAACTTATAAAAGTGAACTGACACAATGAGAATCAGTAAAAAAGAAATCGCCACGGCTTTTGCCGTGACGATTTTTTCATCTTTGCTTTTAGCCTCCTGCAAGGGGCGCACAATGGAGAACATGGAGCCGACGGGCGAAACCGCCGAAGTAGCAGTCCCCGAGGCCCCGCAGGCCGAGGCCGATACCGATTCGGTTATTTCTCCCGCATAAAGATGGCAATGGGAGTGCCGTGGAAATCCCAGTGCTCCCGGATCTTGTTTTCGAGGAAGCGTTTGTAGGGTTCTTTCACCCACTGGGGGAGATTGCAGAAGAACACAAACGTCGGGATCACCGCATCCTTGAGCATCGTGACATATTTGATCTTCACGAATTTTCCCTTGTTGCTCGGGGGCGGCGTTATGGCCACCTGCTCAAGCATATAGGTGTTGAGCTGCGACGTGGGGATTACGCGGCGGCGGTTCTGAAACACCTCCACTGCCGTCTCCAGCACCTTGTAGATGCGTTGTTTTGTCAGCGCGGAGGTGAAGAGAATCGGGAAATCGGTGAAGGGCGCGAACTTGCTGCGTATCGCCTGCTCGAAATGCTTCTGGGCATCGAGGCTCTTGTCGGCCACGAGGTCCCATTTGTTGACGCATACCACCAGCCCCTTGCGGTTGCGCTGGATGAGTCCGAAGATATTGGCGTCCTGCCCCTCGATGCCGCGCGTGGCATCGATCATGAGTATGCAGACGTCGGAAGCCTCGATGGCCCTTATGGAGCGTATCACCGAGTAATACTCTATATCCTCGTTCACCTTCTGTTTCTTGCGGATGCCGGCCGTGTCGACAAGATAGAAGTCGAAGCCGAACTTGTTGTAGCGGTGGTAGATCGAATCGCGGGTGGTGCCGGCTATGTCGGTTACGATGTGTCGCTCCTCGCCGATAAAGGCGTTGATGAGCGATGATTTGCCGGCGTTGGGGCGTCCAACGATGGCGAACTTGGCGATGTCGGCATTGGCCTCGTCGTCCTCGGTCTTTTCCGGCATATCCTTCACAATCTCGTCGAGCAGCTCGCCCGTTCCGGAGCCGTTGGCCGAGGAGATGCCGATGGGGTCGCCCAGACCGAAGCTATAGAACTCCGAGGTGTTGAAGCGGGCGTCGCCCTTGTCCTCCTTGTTGGCCACCACGATCACCGGCTTTTTGGAGCGGCGCAGGATGGCGGCCACCTTGTCGTCGAGGTCTGTGACGCCCGTAGAGGCGTCGACCACGAAGAGAATCACGTCGGCCTCTTCGATGGCTATCTCCACCTGTTTGTTGATCTCCTCCTCGAAGATATCGTCGGAGTTGACCACCCAGCCGCCGGTATCCACTATCGAGAATTCCTGGCCGCACCAGTCGACTTTGCCATACTGGCGGTCGCGGGTGGTGCCTGCGGTGTCGTCGACGATTGCCCGGCGTGTCTGTGTGAGCCGGTTGAAAAGCGTGGACTTGCCCACATTCGGACGGCCCACTATGGCTATGAGTCTGCTCATTTCTTTAAACAGCTTCTGTATTTCGGGTTATATAATCTTTTTGAGGAAACGGCTCCCCGCGGGGAAGGCCCCTTTATTCGAGGTATCCGAACTGGCGCAGCTTGTTCTCGCGGTTTCTCCAGTCCTTCTCCACCTTGACGAAGATTTCGAGGAACACCTTCTTGCCGAAGAATTTCTCTATATCCTGACGCGCCTGGATGCCTACTTTCTTTATCTTCTCGCCCCCTTTGCCGATGATGATTCCCTTCTGGGAGTCGCGCTCAACGTAGATCACCGACATGATGTGGATGGCGCCCGTTTTCTCGTCGAATTTCTCTACGATAACCTCCGTGCTGTAGGGGATCTCTTTGTCGTAGTTCAGGAGCAGTTTCTCGCGGATTATCTCGGTCACAAAGAAGCGCGCCGGTTTGTCGGTGAGCGCATCTTTGCCGAAGAAAGGCGCTCCGAGGGGGAGCAGCTCCACGATGCGGTTCTTGAGGTTGTCGACGTTGAAATTCTCAGTGGCGCTTGTGGGGAAGATCTCGGCATTGGGAAGACGTGTCTTCCATTTGTCGATGATCGCCTCAAGCTGGGCGTTGTCTTTCACGAGGTCCACCTTGTTGATGACGAGAAGCACCGGGATTGTCTCCTTGGCCACGCGGTCGAGGAAGTCGGCGTTCTTCTCCGGGTCCTCCACCACGTCGGTGACATAAAGGAGGATATCGGCATCGGTGAGGGCGCCTTCGGAGAAGCCGAGCATCGACTCCTGCAGTTTATATTTGGGCTTGAGCACACCCGGAGTGTCGGAATAGACAATCTGGTATTGCGGGGTGTTCACGATGCCCATGATGCGATGGCGCGTGGTCTGCGCCTTGGATGTGATGATCGAGATGCGTTCGCCGACGAGGTCGTTCATAAGCGTGGATTTCCCCACGTTCGGGTTTCCGACGATATTCACGAAGCCCGAGCGATGACCCTCGGCCACAGCCTGCGACTCTTCATTCACAATCTCTTCAGCGGCCACGGCGGGCGCTTCGGCCGCGATTTCGCGGGCCATTGTCTCCCTTTCTTTATCCTGAGTCATAATTTCTATCGTTTTGCGCCTTCGGCACCGCGGAAACGGGGCGGAAGCCTACGGCTATTTGAACAATAAGCCAGCCCGCAGGGCGGGATGGCTATATTTAGAACCCCACGGGCGGGGCTATTGTTCATGTCGGGGGCTATAAACCGCGGCCGATTTCCTTATTCGGGGTCGATGGCCCAGATGAGATACATGGCGCCCCAGGTGAATCCGGCGCCGAAGGCCGTCATGACGATCTTGTCGCCCTTGTGGAGCTTATGCTTGAACTCATCGAGACAGAGGGGTATCGAAGCCGCCGAGGTGTTGCCGTAATGCTGGATGTTTACGAGGGTTTTCTCCTCGGGTATCTTGATGCGTCCGCCCACGGCCTCGATGATGCGCAGATTGGCCTGGTGGGGCACGAACCAGTCGACGTCGTCGGTTGAGAGGTTGTTGCGTTCCATCACGGCGAGCGAGGAGTTGAGCATGTCGCGCACGGCGTTCTTATAAACCACGCGGCCCTCCTGATAGATATAATGTTCGCGGGCATCGACAGTCTCATGCGATGCGGGGAGCACTGACCCGCCGGCTTTCATGAGCAGGTGGGGAAGTCCGGAGCCGTCCACGTGGAAAACGCCGTCGATCACTCCCACGTTCTCCTCGGTAGGCTCCACGAGCACGGCAGCGGCGGCGTCGCCGAAGAGGGGGCATGTCGCGCGGTCCTCATAGTCGGTCATGCTGCTCATCTTTTCGGCGCAGACCACTATGATTTTCTTGTAGAGTCCGGCCTCGATATAACTGCGGGCGGCCTGCATGGTTACGAGAAAGCCGGCGCATGCGGCCTGTATGTCGTAGGCATAGGCATTCTCAAGACCTGTCTCGTAGGCTATGACCGAAGCGGTGGAGGGGAAGCGGTAGTCGGGGTTGGATGTGGCGCAAATCAGGAGCTCAATATCCCCGGGGGCGGTTTTCGTTTCCTCGAGGAGACGGTTTACCGCTTTGATGCCCAGATAGCTCGAACCTTTGCCGGGTTCGTGGAGAATCCGGCGCTCCTTGATGCCTACGCGGGTGGTGATCCACTCGTCGTTGGTGTCGACCATCTTCGAAAGCATCTCGTTGTCGAGTATGTCGTCGGGCACGTAAGAGGCGATGCCGCTGATTTTGGCGTGAACCATAATTCTTTTCTTTTTTTGGGGGGAATGTTCACGGCGGGTCCGGCGTCAGAGGGCCGGGCCTGCCGCTGTTAACGGGCTTGTCAGGCGTTTTTCTCGATCACGAGTTTGCCGCGGTAATAGCCGCATTCGCCACAGACTGTGTGGTAAACATGCCAGGCGCCGCAGTTGGGGCAGATGGCCAGTGTGGGGATGAGGGCTTTGTCGTGGGTGCGGCGTTTTGCCGTACGGGTGTGCGATTGTCTGCGTTTAGGATGTGCCATTTTCTTCTATGTTTTTTAAGTTTATTCTCTATTGTTTCGGGGGCGCGGAAAAGCCGCATCCCCGCGGGTTTCAATCTTCAGACTCTTCGGCCATTTCAGCGTCGAGCTCATCGAGAGCCTCCCGGGTTTCCTCGTCGCCGCCGCTCTTGTGGCGGGAGAGGGCCGCGGCCATAGCCCTGTTGCATTTCCCCATGGGATGGACATGCCGCAGGGGGATGGTGAGCAGGATGGTGTCGTAGAGGATATAGGCCACGTTGAGGTAGCTGTTGCTGTAGGGGATCACGAGCAGGTTGTCGGCTCCGTCGTCGTAAGTTTCGCCATATTTCACCACCACGCGGTATTCCGTGTCGACCTCATGGTCGAGCGGGTCGAGGCAGCGGTCGCAGGGAATCTGGAGCATCCCCTTGCAGGTGAAGCGGCAGTCGTAGGTGTCGTTCTTCTTCACCAGGTCGAGGTGCACCTTCACGTCGGCGGAGATGACATCGGGATTCTCCATGTTCTTGAAGAATTCCGTCGTGATCTCGAAATCCTGCTCGTGGTGCCCGTCGGGGAGCGACGCGAGCTGGACCTTATATGCGCTGAATTTGCCCAATTCTATATATTTTTTTGATGGGGACCCGTTCGGGACACCCGTCAGGTGGGTACCTCCGAGGGGAATCGAACCCCTATCTAAAGTTTAGGAAACTTCTATTCTATCCGTTGAACTACAGAGGCATACAGTGTGTGAGAGCGCTGCTTGCCCGGCGGCCGGAAGGCGTTGGAAGCATTCTCTCACATAAAATGCGTCTGCAAAGTTAGTTATTTTTTTTTAATCGGCAAAAAAGAATCAACGCAAGCGGAGTTTTGTGCCCGGCCGGTCGGCGGCGCGGGGGTTGAGACGGCGGATGCTTTCGAGTTTCATGCCGAAGCGCTGGGCGATGGAGTGTATCGACTCGCCGTCGCCGATAGTGGCTGAGTCCACTCCTTCGGGCGCCGAATCGCGTTTCTCTTCGAGATAGACCTCTTCCCAGGGTTTGATCTCGCGGTCGGAGTCGGCATCGTTGTAGCGCATCAGTTTCTTGCGGTTGATGCCGAGCTCGCGCGCAATGGCGGCATATGTGTCGCCCGGGGCGGCGATGACGCAGTGAAGGCCGCGGCTTTTGCGTATGGGGTGGGAGGCGCGCAGTGCGTCGTGGATGAAGCCGGCATCCTCTTCGGAGCGGCGTCCGGCCTCGGTGTCGAGCAGATAGAGGGCATAGCGCTCTATGATGGCTATCAGGCGGGAGGCGTAGTTGGGGTCGGTGGCATAGCCGCAGGCGCGCAGACCGCGGGCCCAGGCTGCATAGTCGGTCACGTCGTTGCGGAAGAGGGGGGCGTAGCGCTTGCGGAGCAGGAAGCGGGAGTGGTCCTCGAAGCTCTCGGCGGCCGTGGCGTAGGAGCGGAAGCACTCGCCCGCCGCGTCGTCGTCGCGCAGGAGTGTATCCCCTTTCCAGTCGGCATGGCATTTGATGCCGAAATGGTTGTTCCCCTCAGTGGCGAGCGATGAAAGGCCCGCGCGGCTTTCGAGGAGGCCCTGAGCCAGCGTGATGGAAGCCGGAATGCCGTAGGCCTCCTGATGCTCCACCGCGATGTCGCGGTATTTCTCGATATACGCCTCGTAGGCGTTCCCCTTCGCCGCGGCCGGCAACGCCATCGCAACAAACGCCACGGCAAGCAATAGCGGGCGGCGGATATAACTTTTTCGAATAATCGTCATGATAGGCAAAATTAGCGAAAAAATCATTAAATTTGGGATTCGCAACGCATCCGAATGCGTTTTAATTATAACCCAAAGCTAAAGATATGAAAGAGAGGACTCTCGAGACGAAAATAAAGGAGTGCTCCGCGGAGGAGCTTTCCGCAGACGACCGCGAGCTCGTGGAAGCCGCCAAGGAGATGACGCGCACTTCCTATGTGCCCTATTCGAAATTTCATGTCGGGGCTGCCATACGCATGGCCGACGGCTCGATCGTGAAGGGAAGCAATCAGGAGAACGCGGCCTATCCTTCCGGCACATGCGCTGAGCGCACGGCCTGTTTCTACGCGTCGGCGAGCAAGCCGGGCATGGCGATGAAGAAGATAGCGATCGCCGCATGGACGCGCCTGCGGATGCCCGACGACGCTCCCTATGAATCATGCTTCCAGGCGGAACCGATAAGCCCCTGCGGCGCCTGCCGTCAGGCCCTGCTCGAATATGAGACGCTTTACGGCGACATAGAGGTGATCCTCTTCGGCCGCGACAGGATATTCATCCTGCCGTCGGTGAAGAGCCTGCTGCCGCTCAGTTTCACGGAGTTCTGAGGGGATGGGTCTAATGGGCCAAATGGGTCTAATGGGATTCAGACGTTGAAGCGGAAGTGCATGATGTCGCCATCCTGCACCACATATTCCTTCCCTTCGACGCCCATCTTGCCGGCCTCCTTCACGGCGTTCTCAGAGCCGAGGGAGACATAATCGTCATATTTGATAACCTCGGCGCGGATGAATCCTTTCTCGAAATCGGTGTGGATTATTCCGGCGGCCTGCGGCGCTTTCGTGCCGCGCAGGAAGGTCCATGCGCGCACCTCGTCGGGTCCGGCGGTGAAATATGTCTGGAGGTCGAGCAGCGAATAGGCCGCGCGAATCAGGCGGCTGACGCCCGATTCCGAAAGTCCGATCTCCTCGAGGAATTCCTTGCGCTCCTCCCATGTGTCGAGTTCGGCGATCTCGCTCTCGGTCTTGGCTGCCACGATCATGAGGTCGGCATCCTTACCGGCGATGGCTTTTCTGACAGCCTCCACATAAGCGTTGCCCGTGGCGGCCGCCGCGTCATCCACATTGCAGACATAGAGCACAGGCTTGTTGGTGAGCAGGAAGAGTTCGCGGGCGAATTTCTCTTCCTCCTTACCCTCTATCTTCACCGAGCGGGCGGGTTTTCCCTGTTCGAGCGCCTCCTTGTAAGCCTTGAGCACTTCGAGCTGCATCTTCGCCGTCTTGTCGCCGCCGGCCTTGGCGGCCTTCTCCGTCTTTGCCAGACGGGAGTCGACGGTCTCGAGGTCTTTCAGCTGGAGTTCATAGTTTATCACCTCCATATCGCGCACAGGGTCGATGGTGGTGTCGACATGAGTGATGTTATCGTCGTCGAAACAGCGGAGCACGTGTAGTATGGCGTCGGTTTCCCGTATGTTTGCAAGGAATTTGTTGCCGAGACCCTCCCCTTTGGAGGCGCCCTTCACCAGGCCGGCGATATCGACGATCTCCACCGTGGCGGGGACGATGCTCTTCGGGTTGCACATCTCCACGAGGCGTGTGAGGCGCTCATCGGGCACGGAGATCACCCCCACGTTGGGTTCGATGGTGCAGAAAGGGAAATTGGCGCTCTGGGCCTTGGCGTTGCTCAGACAATTGAAAAGAGTGGACTTGCCCACGTTGGGCAGGCCCACGATACCACATTTTAATGACATATCGGGTTAGAAACTAATTTTGCGAATATTATACTTTTATGCCGCAAAATTACGCAAAATCCCCCTCTTTTCCAAAATCCTTATCACCATGGAGCATGCTGTATGCGGTCGTAGACGTAGGTCTGCACCGCGCCGTTGCCCGTGCGCCATTGCATCCACATGGTGTTTCCGCCGTGGGTGAACCAATAGTTCATCGTCACCGGCGAGGAGTATTCATACTGGATGTTGATCTGATAGCGGGATGTTCCGGTGTTGGAATCCTGACTGTAGTAGACGGTCTGTTCCGTATATCGCCGGCCCCCCTGAAGGTAATAATAGAGGCCGCGACCATTGCCGTTGAAGTAGAGATAGTTGGCGTCGCCGGCATCCACCGGGTCGCTGTTGTACTGCACAAGGGCCCAATAACCCGAGAGCCGCGTGTCGTTGAAAGTGTCCCAGCCTGTGGGAGGACCGCCCCACCAGCCGTCGTCGTCACCCACGCAGGAGGTCAGCCCCGCGCTCATAAAAGCGAGCAGCAGGGTGAATCCCGCAATTATCGATAGTCTTGATTTTTTCATAAGTCGCATAGTTTACAGTTGCCATTTTAACAAATAGCAACCGAGTTCGGTTCGCGACAAATGAATCAATAGAAAATTGTTTCCTGCTGGTAGCGGGCCATGAGGACGCCGTCGGTCCAGTCGTCGGAGGGGGTGGTTTCCATGGCGAGGGCCTCGCGCAGGATGTAGTCGGGGATGGGGGCCCCGGCATAAATGGAGCAGATCACGCCGCCGCCGAGGCGCGGGTTCACCTCCATGAGGAGATAGCGGTCGTTGTCGAGGTCGTGGAGGAACTGCATGGTCACCGGGCCGCGCAGTTTGAAATGCCCGAGCACCTCGCGGCTCATCCGGATGAGCGTCTCGTTGCGACAGGTCACGGTGCGCGTCACTTCGCCTCCCATCACCTCCAGACGCTCGCGGGGCACGGTGACGAGGATCTCCCCATTCTCGCTCACATAGCAGTCCACGGTATATTCGCGGTTGTTGGCGATATATTCCTGCACCAGATATTGATCGAGGTTCTCGAGGTGCATGAGGTCGTCGACCTCATGGAAGACATGTATGCCGCGCGAGGAGCCCCCCTTGCGGGGTTTGGCGATGGCAGGCATCTCGTTGTCGATCACGCTGTAGGTGCGCGGTATTGGGAATCCGGCCTCCTTGAAGAGGCGGGCGGCCTCCACCTTGTCGAACATGCGGGAGGTGGTGTTGAAATCCGACACGGGCACGAACACTCCTTCGATCTTCTCGCGGCACAGCGAGGCGATCTCTATGGCGGCGTTGACGAAGGGGAGGATTATCTTCACATCGTATTCTTTGACAACGCGGGCGATGTCGTCGACAACTCCGGGGTCGGTGAAGCTCAGGCCGCGGACCACTTTCCCTTCGATGGCAATGGGCACATGCGTGTCGAGTTCATAGGCAATCACCTCCACATCGAGGCCGAGTCTCTGGCCGCTCTTCTTCAGGAGGCGCGCCATGGACACACGCCGCGAGCCTCCCAGCATAAGTATGGTAGTTTTCATAACTGCTGAAACATTACAGTAAAGTTATCCCCGTGTCGCAATAGGTGCCGATGTGCCGGGTTTTCTTTTCTTCGAATATATCGTCGATCTTGAAGAAGATGCCGCTCTCCTCCACGTCGCCGAACTCGCGGTTGATGGCCGTTTCGAACATGCGCATGGTCGGCGACAGGGCCATATAGGAGTTGACCAGAGGAGGAATCTTGCATCCGTGTTCGCGTATCTCATGGTTGAGGATGCTGAAATCCTCCTTGTAGTCGCCGCCGGTGAAGATGGCCTGCACTTCGGGAGA
>URNY01000026.1 GCA_900549375.1 uncultured Bacteroidales bacterium
ACATTTCCGGCGCCAACAACTGTTACTTTTGACATAATTGTCTACGATTTATAAGGTTAGTATTAAGTATTAGGAATTTTTTCTAATTCTGAAAACAGTTTCTTAGACAAAATTAAAGAAATATTTCTTTAATTCAAATTTAAAAATCAATTATTTTATCGGAATATGTCACGTGTCAATTCGCGAGGATACCTTTCCCTTGCCTTTCTATTTCGAAATCAGCGCCGGTGCAGTCTACAACTGTGGAGGGGACATCGTCGCCATACTCTCCTTCGATGAAGATATCCACCTTGTCATTGTAGGTCTCGGCTATCAGCCCCGGTTCCCTTGCATGGTCGGCATCTTCAAATTCAATAGATGTTGTTAGCAGCGGATGTCCGAGCCGCGACGCAATCTCGCGGCAGGCATTGTTGTCGGGAATACGGATTCCGACGGTCTTCCTCCCTTTGAATGCTTTGGGAAGGGTGCCGGCGGCTTTGAAAAGGAATGTGAACGGGCCCGGTGTATTTTCTTTCAGGAGTTTGAAAGCAGCGTTGTCGATCCTGGAATATTCCGCCGCCATGGCAATATCAGAACAGATCACCGACAGATTGGTCTTATCAGGATTTATGCCTTTAAGCCGGCAGATTCTCTCGATTGCTTTAGGATTGAGGGCATCGCAGCAGATGGCATATATGGTGTCGGTGGGCATTATCATGGTGGCTCCCATTTCAAGGTCGCGGCATATCTCGGAGAGCTGGCGATCAGAAAGGCTGTCGCTCCAAATCTTTATTGTTTTCATGATTGAGCAAAAATAGTTAATTTTACGATATATTTCATTCAATTCCGCAAAAAATATATTTGCGATATAAAAACAGAGTCTTATGAAGATTGCGATATTGGCGGCGATGGATAAAGAGCTTCGCCTTTTGAAGAATATAATTCCGGGATACAAAGAGATTCGGATCGGCGACAGTACATATTACGAGGGAACCGACGGAGAAAACTCGATTATTCTCAGTAAATGCGGAATCGGCAAAGTCAACTCTGCCCTGAACACCTATAGGCTTATCAACGAATTAAAGCCCGACTTGGTTATCAACTCCGGAGTGGCCGGCGGTGTTGACGGCTCTTTGGGCGTCGGTTCGGTACTCATTGCCGACAAGACAAGTTATCATGATGTATGGTGCGGACCCGGCACTGAGCCGGGTGCTCCTGACGGTTTCGGCAAATACCTCCATCCATCGGATAGGATCCTGAACAAGGCAAGAGAGCTTTTCAAGGATTCTGAAGATGTGACATTCGGACTAATATGCAGCGGCGACAGTTTCATTCACCGCAAAGAGGAAGTAGACACCATCAAAAGTAAATTTCCGGAAGCGAAAGCCGTGGATATGGAGTCGGCATCGATTGCTCAGACCTGCGAAATGTGCGGTGTGCCGTTCGCGATCGTGCGCGTGATGAGCGACACGCCCGGAGCGGCCGAGAATCTCTCGCAGTATGAGAATTTTTGGGATAAAGCGCCGGAGAAGACGTTTGGATGCCTTAAGGCTATTCTTGAAAGTTTTCGGTAATCTGAAAGGACATCGTCCATACCGTATTATTCCGTTTTCTTCTTAGGATGACGGCCGGATCGGGCTGCCTCGCCACATTTATCGGCCAAAGAACAGCAACCGCATGCGCTTTTCCGCTTTTTGTTGCGGAAAAGCCTTATGGCGATCCATATTATGGCGCATAATATGATGATGCCGACAATCGTGTATTGTATGGCGAGGTTTTTATCCATTCATATCTTTCTTTTCCCTTTGCCTCCGGTACGCTCTTGGCCGTTGGCTTCGCTATTCTGAACCGCGTCGATGCGGCGGTTAGAATTATCCTTCATTACAGAGATAACGATTTCCGAAATCATTTGTTTGAGTTGGGAAATGAATTCGGCGGCACTGTATTCGCCATGCTCGATCTTGCGGAGGCGTCCTTCCCATATGCCGGTGAGTTTCGCGCTTTTGAGAAGGTCTTCCTGAATGAGAGATATCAGCTCGATGCCGGCGGGTGTGGCGCGGAGAGATTTTCTCTCTTTACGGATGTAACCTCGTTTGTAGAGGATTTCGATTATGGCCGCTCTTGTGGAAGGACGGCCTATGCCGTTGGCCTTAAGCGCATCGCGCAACTCCTCATCCTCAACGGTGGCTCCGGCGGTCTCCATGGCCTTGAGGAGCGTTCCCTCGGTATAATATTTGGGCGGTTGCGTTGTCTTTTTGACAAGAACGGGAGTATGCGGACCGGATTCTCCTTTATGAAATTCGGGAAGGATATCCGCCTCATCCTCATTCTTTTTATCCTCATCGATCTGAGTGAGCGACGCGGAGAGATTCTTTGCTATCTTATAAGCCGTTTTCCACCCCGGATCCTTTATAACCTTTCCGGTGGCCTTGAATTTAAATTTTCCGGCTTCAGCATTCACAACAGTCTGTTCGAAAGTGCAGTCGGGGTAAAACACGCTGATGAACCGGACCGCTATCGTATCGAAAACGTCGCGTTCCTCTTTTGTCAGATTTGAGGGAAGCGGTTGGCCGGTAGGAATTATGGCATGGTGGTCGGTGACTTTCGAATTGTCGAAAACCTTTTTGCTTTTCTTTAGCTTAGAGCCTCTAAGAGGCTGGGTTACATCGGCATATTCTTTCAGGCCGTTGAGAATCGCGCCGCATTTGGGATACATATCTTCCGTGAGATAGGTTGTATCGACACGGGGATATGTTGCCACCTTTTTTTCATAAAGCGATTGTATGGTCTTGAGCGTAGCATCGGCACCCATCCCATATTTACGGTTGCATTCCACCTGCAGCGACGTGAGGTCGAACAGACGAGGCGGTGCCTCTTTGCCGGTTTTGCGCGATATGTCAAGAATTGTGAGAGGGTAGCGTGCGGCCTCTTCCGCCTGCAATTTACCGTCCTCCTCCTTTTCGAAAGGTTTCAGGGTAGAGGAGAAGAGGACATCGCGATATTTTGTCTTCAGCTCCCATGAATCCTTGGGAACGAAATTCTCGATTTCGAACTGACGGTTCACCACCAGAGCGAGCGTGGGAGTCTGGACACGGCCGACGGAGAGAATCTGACGGTCGCGGCCATACTTGATTGAATAGAGGCGGGTGGCGTTGATTCCGAGAATCCAGTCGCCGATGGCGCGGCATAACCCGGCGGTATAAAGAGGTTCGAGATCCTTGTGCTCTCTGAGATGCCCGAATCCCTCACGGATAGCCTCGTCCGTCAGAGAACTGATCCAGAGACGTTTCACCGGCTTCTTGCAACCCGCTTTCTGCATGACCCATCTCTGTATAAGCTCACCCTCCTGACCGGCATCGCCGCAGTTTATCACCTCGTCGCATAGCTCGATTAGCGACTTGATAGTGTTGAACTGAGTCTTTATGCTTTCCTGAGGAATCAGCTTGATGCCGAATTTAGGGGGAAGCATAGGCAATGAGGAGAGCGACCACCGACGCCACATATCAGTATAGTCGGCAGGCTCCTTGAGAGTGCAGAGATGGCCGAAGGTCCATGTTACGCAATAGCCGTTACCTTCGTAATATCCCTGGCGTTGGGTATTTGCACCGAGTATCTTCGCAATGTCGCGGCCGACGCTCGGTTTCTCAGTGATGCAGAGTATCAAAACGGTAATGGTTATGCTTCAACGGATTTCGGGGTTCTTTTTCGCTTCCTCCCAGAGGGTGTCCATCTCTTCGAGGGTAAGCTCCTTGATGGGTTTGCCCATCTCGTGCGCTTTGCTTTCTATATAATTGAATCTTCTGATGAACTTACGGTTGGTTTTTTCGAGTGCGTTTTCCGGATCAACCCCGTAGAGGCGTGCGGCATTTACCAAAGCGAAAAGGAGGTCGCCGAATTCATTTTCAAGTTTCTCGGAATCCGCGTTGGCAATTTCTGTCTCCACTTCGCCTATTTCTTCCTTGACCTTATTCCAGACATCCTCCTTTTCTTCCCAGTCGAACCCCACGTTTCGTGCTTTCTCCTGAATGCGGTTGGCCTTGATGAGGGCGGGAAGAGCCGACGGGACGCCGGCAAGCACTGTTTTGTTACCCTTTTTTTCGCGGAGCTTGATCTCCTCCCAGTTTCGGATAACCTCATCGGCACTGTCGGCCTTTACATCTCCGTAGATATGGGGATGGCGGAATTTCAGTTTCTCGACAAGCGAGCGGCATACATCGGCAATATCGAACTGTCCCTTTTCTTCGGCGATGCGTGAATAGAATCCCACATGGAGAAGCACGTCGCCGAGTTCTTTGCGGATATTGGGAACATCATCGGCGATAAGGGCGTCGGCGAGTTCAAAAACTTCCTCCAGGGTGTTGGGCCTCAGCGACTCGTTTGTCTGCTTGGCATCCCATGGGCATTTCACTCTCAGCGTGTCGAGGACTTCAAGAAATTCGCCGAAAGCTTTGGATTTATCGTCAATAGTGCGAGTTGACTTCATTTCAGGTTTCAAATTTTCCACAAAATTAATAAAAAAGTTGTGAATTAATTATTAACTTTGTGGATTGAAAAGACCGCAATGATTAAAATACTGAATCCCACAAGCGTCCGAAAGTTCTCCGCTCTGTTGCAGGAGAGCGACAGGATTATACTGACGTGTCATGTCCATCCCGATGGGGATGCGATAGGCAGTACGCTCGGTTTATGGCATCTGCTTAGGGTTTTAGGCAAGCAACCGGCAGTGGTCGTTCCCGACATACCGCCGAGGTCACTGCGGTTTCTTCCCGATTTCAACGAGATTGCCGTTTACACACGGCATGATCCTTACTGCACGAGACTCGTGGAGGAGAGTGACCTGATAATCTGCTGCGATTTCAATACGCCTTCGAGACAGGACCATCTCGCACCGCTCATCCAGAATGCTAAAGCTCCGAAAGTACTCATCGACCATCACCAAGGTCCCGACATGCAGACGGTAGTTGAGTTCTCCTATCCGGAGATGTCGTCGACCTGCGAGCTTGTTTTCCGTATTATCGCCGCATGCGGACTTTACAGCGACCTCGACCGCAATGCCGCTACATGTCTGCTTACGGGGCTGATAACCGACACGCAGAATTTTACTGTGAACTGCAATAATCCGGATGTCTTCGAGATTCTTATGAAACTTATGGAGAAAGGGGCCGATAAACGGCGCATCATCGAGGAGTGCGTGAAGGCATGCAGTTACGACAGTCTTATGTTGAAGGCCTATTCCATCTGCAATAAACTTGAGGTTTTCCAGAAACACCGCGCCGCGCTGATAACGCTTTCGCGCGAGGATCTCGACCATTATCATTATGAAAAAGGAGACACTGAAGGACTCGTGAACGAGCCTCTGAATATACGAGGAATGGTCTATTCGATATTTATGCGCGAGGATCCTGACTGCATAAAGGTTTCGGCACGCAGCAAACTGAATTTTCCGGTGTCGCGTATTTGCTCCGATCTTTTCAACGGAGGCGGTCATCTGCAGGCCGCCGGCGGCGAGTTTCACGGCACTCTCGAGGAATGCAGGGAATTATTGATTGCAAATCTCGACAGATATGATGAATTCCTTCCTACGAGGATAGAGAAACTTGAGATTTCCGATTAATAGATTTACGATAGATAGATTTAGAATTAACGATACATCTGATTAATAATGAAATTTTTTAAAATAGCACTGACACCGGTTCTTCTTTCCATTGGGGCATTTCTCCTACAGGGATGCGATGATTCCAAAAGTTATTCGGAACTCCTTAATGAAGAGGAGCATGCTGTGAACTGGTATCTTGCCAAAAACAAAGTTTCGATCAAGGTTCCGGCCGACGGTAAGTTCGAAACAGGCAAGGATGCTCCATATTATAAGATGGATAAGGACGGGTATGTCTATATGCAGGTTATCAATGCGGGCAATCCGAATTCGAAACCTGTCGAGGGCGACAGGGTATATTTCCGCTTTATGCGTATGAACGTGAAATCTTATCAACAGACCGGGCAGGAGATGTGGGACGGCAATTCCGATAATCTTGCCAGCGAGTGGGGAAACACAAGTCTTATCTATGGCAACGATGTCTTAGGTTCCACCACTCAATATGGCGAAGGTATTCAGGTGCCTCTGGAGTATCTCGGTTATGACAGCGAGGTGAATTTGATAATCAAATCGCCGCAGGGCTGGGCTGCCGACATGAGCCAGTGTGTTCCTTATCTATATAACATACGGTATTTCAAAGCTATTTATTAAATTCGGAAAGACGTCGGATTCAGACGGTTAAAAAAATACTTGAACAAATGTCATTGATCAAATCAATATCCGGAATCAGGGGCACCATCGGTGGCAAAACGGGTGATGGTCTGAGTGCAGTAGATGTAGTGAAATTCACTGCCGCCTACGCTTCTTATATCAGAGATACATACAAAGGCGATTCATCTTCTATAGTAGTGGGTCGCGATGCTCGGCTTTCAGGCCGCATGGTTGAACATCTTGTCGCCGGCACCCTGATGTCGATGGGTTTCGATGTTATAAATATCGGAATGGCATCCACTCCCACAACGGAGCTCGCCGTGACCGGAGAGCATGCCTGTGGCGGCATCATCATCACAGCAAGCCATAATCCCGTTCAGTGGAATGCGCTCAAATTGCTCGATCATAACGGAGAATTTCTTACTGACAAAGCCGGCAAAGAGGTGATCAGACGTGCGGAATCCGATGAATACGAGTTTTCCGAAGTGTTCGAACTCGGAAAGGAATATCGCGACGAGACCTGGGCAGGACGGCATATAGAGATGGTGAAGAACCTTGCTCTCGTCGACTGCAAGGCTATTGCCGAAAAGAAGTTCAAGGTGGCTGTCGACGGTATCAACTCTATCGGCGGCGAAGTAATACCGCGGCTGCTTCGCTCGCTTGGTGTGGATGATGTTATAGAACTTAACTGCGAGGCTACGGGTAAGTTTTCGCACACTCCGGAGCCCATTCCTGCGAATCTGACGGCTATTTCAGCGCTGATGAAAGAGAGCGGTGCAAACGTAGGCTTTGTGGTTGACCCGGATGTGGACCGTCTTGCAATCATCATGGAGGATGGCGAGATGTTCGTGGAAGAGAATACGCTTGTTGCCATTTCCGATTATGTGCTTTCGCACACTCCCGGAACAACCGTTTCGAATCTCAGCAGTTCGCGCGGCCTGCGCGACGTGACCCGCAAACATGGCTGCGAATATTTCGCTGCAGCTGTGGGCGAGGTGAATGTAGTTGCCAAGATGAAGGAGAAGAATGCCGTTATCGGCGGTGAGGGTAACGGAGGCGTGATCTATCCGGAGCTTCATTACGGACGCGACGCTCTTGTGGGCGTGGCTCTTTTCCTGACGCTGATGGCAAAAAGCGGCAAGAAGGTGAGCGAGATCAAGAAAGAGTTGCCGCAGTATTGCATAGCGAAGAATAAGATTGAACTTACACCCGATATCGATGTGGATGCCATTCTCAAGGCCGTGAAAAATCATTTCAAGGATGAAGAGGTTAACGACATCGACGGAGTGAAGATCGATTTCGCCGACAGCTGGGTTCATCTGCGCAAATCCAACACAGAGCCGATAATCCGAATCTATAGCGAAGCCTCGACAATGGCCGAAGCGGATTCCCTGGCCGACAGCATAAAAGAAATAATCAAGAATCTTCAGCAGACATGTTAAAGAAATTTTTACTGAACACGCTTTCGTCGTTTGTGGGAACGTGGCTCGCGTTTCTGCTTTTCACGATATGTGCTGTAATTATCGGAGTGAGCATTGCCGTGGGTCTCGGCGGAGACACAGAGCAGGTATCGCTCAAGAAACACAGTATACTGACTCTGGAACTTTCAGGAACAATCGAAGAGACAGAAGTTCCGTCGGTTCCCGATTACATGTCGCTGATCAACGGAGACCTCGAGCGTCCGCAGACTCTGAATGTGATAGTGGAAAGCCTCAGGGAAGCAGCAAAGAATAAGTCGGTCGACGCTCTGTATCTGAAATGCGGAGCATTGGCTGCCTCTCCGGCCACTGTCAATGCCATCCGCGATGCCGTGATCGATTTCAAGAAGAGCGGCAAGAAGATTTATTCCTACGGAGATGTCTATACACTTGGAACATATTATATAGCAAGCGTAGCCGACAGCCTATTCATCAATCCCTACGGAGAGGTGACTATCCAGGGTCTCGGTTCGACATCTCTTTATCTTAAAGGATTGTTCGACAAATTAGGAGTCCAGTTTCAGGTTGTGAAGGTCGGTACATTCAAATCGGCCGTCGAGCCATACATATCCACCGAGATGAGCGAACCGGCCCGGGCACAGCTCGACACACTTTTCTCCACTATGTGGGACTTCATGAAGACCGGCATCTGTCAGCAGCGCAAAAAGCTGACTCCCGCTTTGCTCGATTCGCTGGTGAACAGCGGACTTGCCTTTACTCCCTCCGATATGGTAGTGAAGGAGAAGCTTGTGGACAAGGCCGTGTACGAAAGGACGATGGACGACCGTCTTGCCCGTCTCGCAGGAGTAGAGAAGAAGAAGCTGAATTTCGTGAACCCCTCCACCCTCATTACACAGGTTCCATGGTCGGACGCATATTCGAGCAAGGACCGCATAGCAGTGCTTTATGCCACGGGTGAGATTGTGGACGGAGCCCCGACAGGAATCAATTTCGAGAAGCTTGTGCCGATCATCACGCGTCTTGCTGACGATAAGGATGTGAAAGGAATGGTGCTTCGCGTGAATTCACCCGGCGGCTCGGCTTTCGGTAGCGACCAGATAGGGGAGGCCCTCGATTATTTCCAGTCGAAGAAGAAACCGTTGGCAGTTTCGATGGGTGATTACGCGGCTTCGGGAGGATACTGGATTTCATGCCATGCCGACAGGATTTTCGCCGATCCGCTTACGATAACCGGCTCGATTGGCATATTCGGACTCATTCCCAATGTGAAGGGCCTCGCTGATAAATTCGGCGTTTCGCCGCAGACAGTTGCCACTAATCCGCGGGCAAACTTCCCGACGATGTTTGCTCCGCTCGACGAGGCCCAGCTGGCCATAATGCAGAAATATGTGGAACGCGGATACGACAGATTCGTGAACCGTGTGGCCACCGGCAGGAAAATGTCCGACAGCGCTGTCCGCAAGATAGCTGAAGGCCGCGTCTGGAACGCGATGAAAGCAAAAGAGATCGGACTTGTCGATGAACTCGGGTCATTGCGACAGGCCATAGAGTGGGTGGCGCGCAAGAGCGGCGTGGCCGGCAATTACAATGCCGCTGCTTATCCGGAATATGAGCCTAATTTCTGGGATATGATCTATGCCCAGCAGCTTGAGATGCGTGCGGCCATCACTAAGGGAAACGCCGGCGAATATAAGGATCTGGCATTGAAAGTGATGAATGATCTCCTCACCCGCCATCAGATACAGGCTCGTATGCCTGAATTCAAAGTGACAACCGGAAAATGATTTGAAATATGCCAAGCGGTAAGGAAAAGTTTCTCACTTCTGTTCTGACGCCTCTGTCGTGGATCTACGGCGGAGTCACCGCTTTGCGCAATTTCATGTTCAATCACGGGATGCTCCCGCAGGAGGAATTCAAAGTTCCGATAGTAAGCGTGGGTAACCTGACGGTTGGTGGCACCGGTAAGACTCCGCATACCGAGTATATCGTCGGGATGCTTTCGATGGATTATAACACAGCAGTGCTGAGCCGCGGTTATAAGCGCAAGACAAAGGGTTTCATCGTGGCCAATTCCAACAGCACTCCCGACAGTATAGGCGACGAGCCTCTCCAGATCTATCAGAAATTCGGAGCGAGAGTGAAAGTGGCAGTTTGCGAAGACCGTAGAAAAGGCATCCGGGAGTTGATGAAAGCTTTCCCCGATATAGAGCTTATAGTGCTTGACGACGCTTTCCAGCACAGATATGTTAAGCCGAAGGTTTCTATTCTGTTGATGGATTATAACCGCCCTCTTTATGAGGACCATCTTCTTCCGCTGGGCCGTCTGCGCGAGAGTCCCCACGAAATCAACCGCGCCGATATGGTGATTGTGACGAAATGTCCGGCAGATCTGACGCCATTGAATTTCAGGCTCGTTCAGAAGCGGCTGGATCTAATGAAATTTCAGAAACTTTATTTCTCGAGATATAATTTCGGAGGTCTTTTGCCGGTCTTCCCCGATGACGAACCATACAATGTGTCGCTCGGGTCTCTTACGGATAAGGATTCGGTCCTTCTGGTAAGCGGTATTGCCAATCCGCGCTCCTTCGTAAGGCATTTCAAGAGTTATCCTTTCCATAAGACGGTTTGCCATTTCCCCGACCATCATAATTTTTCGAGAGAGGATCTCGAGAATCTTCAAAAGAAATTCGATTCTCTCCCCGGTGAGCGTAAAATAATGCTTACCACGGAGAAAGATGCTGTGCGACTGGCTTATAACCCATATTTCCCGTCGCGTCTGAAGAAAATCACATATTTCATTCCCATAGGTGTGAAGATGATCAACGGACTCGATTCGGCCGATTTCATCAGCGATCTCAAGAAAGCCATCGATGCCGATAATCCCTGAAGTCATCCAACTCTTCGTAAACCTAAGAGTGTAAAAAATATTTTTGGCATTAGATTTGTTAAAATAATAGTGTATGTCGATGGAAAGGGAATGTTTCCTGCATCATGTCATACTGAATAATGTCGTATAACCTAAATCGATTATTAATGGAAAAGACTTATTTGGAGAAAATCCGGGAAACCGCGGATTTCATAAAGAAAGAGGTGGGCGAAATGCCTGAAATCGCGATAATACTCGGCTCCGGACTGGGAGACCTCGTGAATCACATTGATATAAAGAAGGAACTTGATTATCACAACATCCCCAATTTCCCTGTTTCTACTGTAGAGGGGCATGCCGGCAAACTTATCTTCGGCGACCTCGGCGGGAAATATGTGATGGCGATGCAGGGTCGTTTCCATTATTATGAGGGATATGGCATGAAAGAAGTGACATTCCCCATACGCGTGATGAAAGAAATCGGCGTCAATACCCTCTTTGTGAGCAATGCCGCCGGCGGAATGAACAAAGAATTCCGCGTTGGTGACGTGATGATCATCACCGACCATATCAACCTTTTCCCGGAGAATCCTCTGCGTGGAAAGAATTATGAGGAACTTGGCCCGCGTTTCCCCTCTATGACCGAGGCTTATTCCAGGGCACTGATAGATATGGCCGACGATATAGCACGCGAAAACGGAATCCGTCTGATGCATGGAGTATATGTGGGCACCACCGGACCTACGTTCGAGACGCCCGCGGAATATGAATATTTCCGCGTAATCGGCGGCGACGCCGTCGGAATGTCGACCGTTCCGGAGGTGATTGTCGCCAACCACACCGGTATAAGGTGTTTCGGCGTTTCTGTGATAACCGATCTCGGCGGCAAAGACATTCTTGAGGCCCCGAGCCATGAGGAGGTGCAGAAAGCCGCGGTAAAAGCACAGCCGGTGATGACGGAAGTGATAAAGAAAATGCTTGAAAGAATCTAAATTCAAAATATTCGGCCGGGGCACGCTTTCAAGCGTGCCTCTGCCGTGAATTATTTCTATGGACAGCAAACAGACTGAAATATCCACGCTTGGCGAGTTCGGACTTATCGAACGGCTCACAAAGGATTTTCCCTTGCAGAATCCATCTTCGAAGAAGGGTGTCGGCGATGATGCCGCCGTGCTTGATTTCGGCGACAACGAAGTGCTTGTCACAACCGACCTGCTCCTTGAGGGAATTCATTTCGATCTGAGATATGTTCCGCTGAAACATCTCGGATACAAGGCAGCGATTGTGAACTTCAGCGACATATATGCCATGGCCGGAACTCCGAAACAGATCACGGTGAGTCTCGGCGTGTCGAGCCGTTTCACGGTTGAGCATATCGAGGCATTGTACTCCGGCATCCGGCTTGCTTGTGAAAACTACGGCGTGGATCTTGTTGGCGGCGATACTTCCGCTTCCGTTACGGGGCTTGTTATTTCTGTTACGTGTATCGGCGAATGCCGTAAAGGTGAAGCCGTGATGCGCTCCGGCGCCAAAGAGACGGATATCATCTGCGTTTCGGGAAATCTCGGAGCCGCCTATATGGGTCTGCAGCTGCTTGAACGCGAGAACCGCGTGTCGGCACAGAGCAAAGACAAAGACTTTCAGCCTGATTTCAGCGGTAAGGAATATATTCTCGAGCGCCAGCTGAAACCGGAGGCACGGAAGGATATCATTGAAGAACTTAATGCCGCCGGTATCAAGCCGACTTCGATGATGGATGTGAGCGACGGTCTTTCTTCCGAGCTCCTGCACATCTGCAAGGATTCCAATGTAGGCTGCCGCGTGTATGAGGATAAGATTCCGATCGATTATCAGACGGCCGTGATGGCTGAAGAACTGAACATGAATCTCGTTATGACCGCCATGAACGGCGGGGAGGATTACGAGCTTCTGTTCACGGTCCCGATCACCGACCATGAGAAAATCGAGAAACTCAAGGATGTGACTATGATCGGATATGTCACCAAACCTGAACTTGGGGCGGCGATGGTGACACGCGACGGCAACGAGATAGAAATCCGGGCCCAGGGTTGGAACGCTTTTACCGAATAATACTGAGGGAATGCCTGAATCAGGAATTTCTGAAAATATTTTTAAACGTTTCTTAAATATTATTTAACAGGCAGGATTGTTCCGTTATGTTAAGATATAGTATTTTTGCAGAACGAATAAAACAAATGTAACCATATATGGAGGAAACAGTAAATATCAGGGAGCTAAATGATCTTATAGCCTCAAAATCAAATTTCGTGAGCATGATCCGTTCGGGTATGGACCGTCGGATCGTAGGCCAGAAACATCTTGTGGATTCATTGCTTATCGCATTGCTCTGCAACGGGCATGTGCTTCTGGAAGGCGTTCCGGGTCTTGCAAAGACCCTGGCTATAAAGACTCTTGCAAGTCTTGTATCGGCAAAATACAGCCGTATACAGTTCACTCCCGATTTATTGCCTGCTGATGTGATCGGCACATTGATCTACAGTGTGAAGAAAGAAACATTCGAAGTAAAAAAAGGCCCGATTTTCGCCAACTTCGTCCTTGCGGATGAAATCAACCGAGCTCCGGCAAAAGTGCAGAGTGCATTGCTCGAGGCCATGCAGGAGCGTCAGGTGACAATCGGCGACGACACTTTCGAGCTGCCTGAGCCTTTCCTTGTAATGGCAACGCAAAACCCGATCGAGCAGGAGGGTACTTATCCACTTCCCGAGGCGCAGGTTGATCGATTCCTTCTGAAGGTTGTGATCGGCTATCCCGACAAAGAGGAGGAGAAAGCCATCATTCGCCAGAACATAAAAGGGGAACTGCCGCCCGTCACGCCTCTTGTGGATCCGCGCGACATTCTCGAAGTGCAGAAAATAGTACAGAAAATCTATCTCGACGAAAAAATCGAGAACTATATTGTGGACATTGTGTTTGCCACTCGTCAGCCTTCGAAATATGGTCTGAACGATCTGCAGGGGATCATCTCTTTCGGCGCTTCTCCGCGTGCTTCCATAAGTCTGGCGCTGGCCGCCCGTGCCTACGCATTCCTTCAGGGAAGAGGATATGTGATTCCAGAGGATGTGCGCGCAGTATGCCACGACGTGATGAGACACCGTATCGGCTTGACATACGAGGCCGAGGCCAACAATATCGGAACCGATGAAGTCATAACAGATATTCTCGATAAAGTAGCAGTGCCTTAATTTCGAGGCTCTGAATCACTTTCTACAGGTAACGGTTGCCAATGGATGCAAACGAGCTATTAAAAAAGATCCGAAAGATCGAAATAAAGACCCGCGGGCTGAGTCAGAATATCTTTGCCGGCGAATATCATAGCGCCTTCAAGGGAAGGGGTATGATATTCTCCGAAGTAAGGGAATATCAGCCGGGCGATGATATCCGCGATATCGACTGGAATGTCACAGCCCGTCAGAACAAGCCTTATGTGAAGGTATATGAGGAGGAGCGCGAACTCACCGTGATGCTACTTATCGACGTGAGCGGCAGTGGCGGTTTCGGAGCATGCGGCGAGCTGAAGAAGGAAAAAATGGCCGAAATAGCGGCCACTCTCGCTTTTTCTTCCATTCAGAACAATGATAAGGTGGGAGTTGTGTTTTTCAGCGACAAGGTCGAGAAGTTCATCCCTCCGAAAAAGGGGAAGAAACATATTCTTCTGATTATCCGTGAGATTATCAATTTCCAGCCGGAGAACAAGGGAACGAATATCGATGTTGCTTTGCAATTTATGACCAACGCCATCAAGAAGCGTTGTTCGGCGTTCCTGATCAGCGATTTTATCGACGACCATGATTATTTCAAGAGTATGTCGATAGCCAACCGCAAGCATGATCTTGCCTCCATCCAGGTCTATGACCGCAGAGACGCGGAGATGCCGAATGTCGGACTGGTTCGTGTCCGGGATATGGAGACCGGCTCTGACCGATGGCTCGACACATCTTCATCTTCCGTGAGAAAAGCCTACGCTAAGTCGTGGTACGAGCGTCAGCAGAAACTCAATTCGATAACGGCCCGAAGCGGAGTCGATCTGGCATCGGTCACGACTGACGAGGATTTTGTGAAGGCTCTTCTCGGACTGTTCAGAAGACGCTCTGCAAGATAGCGATAAAGCAATATATAATTCTCTGAAATGATATCAAAAAACAAGATATTTGCTTTTCTGGTTTCGTTGATGCTCGCGATGGCAATGCCCTCAGCGGCTTCCGCATCGCGCGTATTGGTGAAAGCCAAGCTCGATTCCACAATCCTGATGATGGGAAAAATGACGAATCTCAGCATCACCGTCGATCAGGAGAAGGGAGTGAAAGGCCATTTCCCGATTTTCAAGGAACTCAAGGAAAACGGAATCGTAGGATTATGCGGCGACAGCGTGGAACTGCGCGCGCCCTCGAAAGCGGACACCGTAGAGAACGGGGGAATGTTGAGAATAACCTATTCCGTGCCTGTTCAGTCGTTTGATTCCGGATATTACAAGCTCCCGGAAATAGCATTTGTAACGGGGCGCGACACGGCGCGATCCAACAGCGTGGCGCTGAAAGTGGTGCCTGTTGTGGTGGATGCCAAAACGCCGATCAATGATTATGCCAATGTTTCGGATCCCGAGAATTCCTCGATTTTTGACCGTCTGCCCGACTGGGTTGTGGAATACTGGTGGATTCTGCTGATTCTCATTCTACTTGCTGTTGCAGCCTTCATTCTGTGGCGCCGCTACCGCAAAGAGGGAACAATTCTTAAGAAGAAACCGGAGCCCACTCCATACGAAAAGGCTATCGCAGGTCTGCGGGAGCTTAAGGAGAAGAAACTCTGGGAACAGGGAATGGAGAAAGAATATTTCACCGACCTGACAGATATTCTCCGCAATTATCTCTATGGACGATTCGGCATCAACGCCATGGAGATGACCTCGAGACAGATTCTCGGTGCGATGAAGAATAATGCCGAAACCAAGGATAAACGCAATTATATCCGGCAGATTCTCAATATGGCGGATTTCGTGAAGTTCGCCAAGGTGCGTCCGTTGCCCGACGACAATATCGCCTCCTACGACAATGCCCTGAAATTTGTGGAAGAGACAAAACCTCTGCCTGTTCCGGAGGATGATGCCGAAGAGGCCGATAAGGGTAAGGGGAAAGCAAAGAAATCAGCCAGATCGCAGAAGGCTGCGAAAGGGAAGGAGGTGAATCATGGATCTTAGATATCCGGCATATCTTCTGTTGTTTCTGCTTTATATACCGCTTATTGTATGGTATTTGCTTAAATGGCGGAATTCGAATCCTTCGATAGGAATGTCGACGCTCAAACCGTTCATGAAAACAGGATTTTCATGGAAAGTGTGGGCGATGCATTTCAACTTCGCATTGCAGCTTATTGCCATTGGTGCATTGTCCGTGGCTCTGAGCAGGCCGCAGACGCATGATTCAAAACGGACATCGCGAGTGGAGGGAACTGATATCGTGATTGCCCTTGATATCTCCTCCTCCATGCTTGCCAACGATCTTCAGCCGACACGTTTCGATGCGGCAAAAGATGTGGCTCAGAAATTCGTGAACCAGCGCCCCGACGACAATATCGGTTTCGTGATATTTTCCGGAGAAAGTCTCACGCTGATGCCTCTTACCAACGACCGCCCGGCTCTCATCAATGCCATAAGCGGCGTGAAAATCGGCTTGCTCAACGACGGAACAGCCATCGGCGACGGTCTTTCGAGCGCCATCAACCGCCTGACGTCAGGCAAAGCGAAATCGAAAAGCATCATTCTTCTCACCGACGGAACGAATAATGCCGGAGATGTGGCTCCCGCCACGGCCGCCCAGATTGCAAAACAGAAGGGAATTAAGATTTATACGATCGGAGTTGGAACCAACGGTACTATTCAGGTGACGGATCCATACGGTTTTTCGACCACAACAATGGAGACTAAAATCGACGAGGCCGCTCTAAAGAACATAGCGTCGCTTACCAACGGAAAATATTTCCGGGCTACCGACTCGAAAATGCTTCGCGATATTTTCACGGAAATCGACTCGCTGGAAAAAACTACTCTCGACGTGAACAAGTTCACGCAGACTGAGGAGAATTTCATGCCCTGGGTATTCATCGCCCTTTGCGCCGTGGTTCTTTATCTTCTGCTCCGATACACATTGTTGCGCCGGATTCCCTGACAACGAAATAAGAATATACTATGTTTAGTTTCGCATATCCAAAATTATTGATTCTTTTAGCACTTGTCCCGCTATTCGTGCTCTTGTACGCATGGGCGAGATATGCGCGGAGGAAAAAGATCGGTAAGTTTGGCAAGAAAAGTTCCGTAGAATCGCTGATGCCGGACGTGTCGCCATATAAGCCGCCGTTGAAACTGACATTCCAGATGTTGGCATTGGCACTGATTATAGTGGCTTTTGCTCGTCCATGGGGCGGCATCCGCGATCAGAAGACCACCAAAGAAGGAATCGAGGTTATTATAGCGGTCGATGCATCCAACTCTATGCTTGCCTCAGCCACCGATAATCCCGACGGCCCCGACCGCATGCGCACGGCCAAGTTGACACTTGAGAAGCTTATCGGCAATCTCGACAACGATAAGGTGGGACTCATAATGTATGCCGGTTCGGCATATACGCTGATACCCGTCACCAACGATTTTGTGTCGGCCAAAATGTTTCTCAATTCCATCGACCCGTCGCAGGTCGGTGAGCAGGGAACCAATATCGCGGCCGCTCTCGACATGGCTACATCTTCGTTCAGTGACAATAAGAATATCGGGAAAGCCGTGATTCTCATCACCGATGCCGAAGAGCTCGATGATCCTGAGAGCGTGATGTCGGCTGCCAAAAATGCGGCCAAGAACGGTATTCAGCTCGATGTGATCGGTGTCGGCAGTCCGGTTGCCGTGCCATTGAAGGTGAACGGAGTTCCGATGATCGATGATTCCACTGGCGAGCCCGTCAGGACAGCGCTCAATGAGGATATGGCCGCCGACATTGCCAAAGCCGGTAAAGGTATTTACGTGAATGCCTCGAACAAAGACGCGCTTATCGAACTCGACAAACAGCTTGACACCCTTAAGAAATCGGCGTTCGAGTCGAGCCTCTATGCTCTACACGATGAGCTATTCCCGGTGTTCGCTCTTTTCGCCATACTTTTCATTGTTCTGGATATCTTTATCCTCGATAGAAAAATAGGATGGCTCGATAAAATCACATTCTTTAAAAAGGAGGAACAGACAAAATGAAATATTTTGTAAGACTGACATTTCTTATACTTGCCTGTTGCATGGTCTTTCCGGTTGCTTCGGCGTCGGGACAGTCGGTGCGCAAGGAGCGCAGGCTTATCCTTGAGGGTAACAAACTTTATCTCGAACGTAAATATTCCGAGGCCTCGAAGAAATATAAGGAAGCGTTGAATGTGAACGGCAATTCAGCCGTGGGAAGATATAATCTCGGATTGTCGCAGATCAAACAGGTAACAAATCCGCAGGACACAACCCCGCGGACACAGGGTCTGCTCGAAGAGGCACGCCGCAATCTGACCTCTGTGGCCTCGATGGCCAAGGAGAAACCGGGTCTTGCATCGAAAGCCAACTATAATCTCGGGAATCTTGAATATAATACGAAGGAATATAAAAACGCCATCGATTATTATAAGCAGGCTCTTCGCATCAATCCCAACGATGAGTCGGCGAGGAAGAACCTGAGGATAGCCCAGAAGCAACTCCAGAATCAGGACCAGAACAAGAACCAGAATCAGGACCAGAATCAGGATCAGAATAAAGACCAGAATAAGGACCAGAACAAAGACAAGGATAAAAATAAAGACCAGAATAACAACAAGCAGGATCAAAAGGAGAATAAGCCTCAAGAGAAGAACATCAGTCCGCAGACTGCCAATCAGATTCTGCAGGCGATGGACAATAAGGAGAATCAGACCCGTGCGCGCGTAAACCGTGCCAATAAGGGCGATAAATCGCAGGGCGGTTCTTCGTCAAGACGTAAATGGTGATCTATGAGAAATGCAGTCTTAACGATAACGGCTATTCTGCTGCTTGTTTTCGGAGGCATTCAGGCCTCGGGAGCCGGTAAACAGAATGGATTTGATAAAAATTCACTGTTTATCCGGTGCGAGCTGTCGGAATCCTCGTTCTATTGCAATCAGGCGGTCACGGCCGTGATATGGCTTTATTCGAAGGATGGAGAGATATCTTCGGCGGAGGCTTTGGAAAAGCCTGCGGTCGAAAAAGCGGATATGACAACCTTATCCCGCATAGATATTGATGTCCGTCCCCGCCGGGAGAGGATAAAGGATGAGGTTTATTTGGCATATCCAGTGGCCGCTTATGTGCTGTCGATGAAAGACGCTGGCAAAAATAAATTCAAACCCGGTGTGTTCAGGGTCGGTGTCAATGTCCCTGTGGTATATAATGATCCCTTCTATGGACGTATCCGTGGTGTGGAGACCCGGACCTTCGATGTGGCCGCAGAGCCGGTATCCTTCAAGGTGAAACCGCTTCCCGCCTGCGACAATGGAGAATCATTTTCCGGGTGCGTTGGGAATTTCAGCGTAGAGACGGTGATACCCAAAGGGAGAATAATCGTGAATGAGGAAGCGACGGCTTTAGTTGTCCTAAAGGGAAGAGGAATAATTGGTAATGACATATTGCCGGAATACCGGGAAGCTTTCGGCAACGGCACGAGACTCAAATCTGTTTCCGACAGGACGGAGACGTATTTCGATGGCGAGGGAATCTATTCCGAGAAAGTGCTTGAATGCGAATTTATTCCCGAACGCCGAGATGACTGCGTGATCGGTAAGGTGAGATTCGGCTACTTCAACCCTAAGACAGAACGATATGAGATGGCTGAATCGGAACCCGTAGAGCTTAAAGTGGATTCATCGACTATAATGAGGGAGAAACTTGAGATTTGATTGAGATTTGATTATGTTACGAAGAATTGCCATATTGCTGTTTACAGTCGTTGCCTGCGGTTTATTTGCCGACGCTTCGTCTGTAAAACTTACCGAGAGTCCCGCACGGGGCAAAAGAGCCATAGAGGTCGGCGATGTGTTCTACATCTATATAGAAGTAACCGATCTCAGAGACCGTCCGTCGGTGCCGTCGTCGGTGCCGGGCGCGAAGATACTGTATTTCGACCATACAGCCCAGATGTCGCAGATGACGAGTGTGAACGGGAATGTCCGGCAGTCGACCTCCGATACATGGACCGTCACCCTTAAAGCGCAGAAAGAGGGCACCTTCTCCTTCGGACCGGTGAGCGTGGGGGGAGTGAAAAGCAATGTGCTGAGATACACCATAGGCAAGCAGGGATCTTCCGGGGCAGGAAGGGAACCGTCTCGCCAACAACCATCGGCCGCTACAGATGATGATTCCTCAAAACCTAAATTCATTGGCAAGGGAGATGGCAATCTCTTTATGAGGGCTTCAGTTTCGGAGACAAATGTCTATGAGCAGCAGGCACTCGTATATACGGTGAAACTCTATACCACCTACGATGCCATCAAATTCATCGGAGCTACTGCAGCGCCTAAGTTCGACGGATTCGTGGTTGAGGAATCCAAGGCTATTTCCAATTCACTCTCTTATGAGACATATAACGGCAAGAGTTATGCCACGGCCGTGATCGCGAGGTATATCATATTCCCCCAGATGACAGGGCAACTCAAGGTTGTGGGCAATACCTACACCGTATCCGTGGATCAGCGGGAATATTATCATGACCCGTTCTGGGGAAATATGGCAGTCAGCTCTCCGCTTCAGCTCAATGTCAGTCCGAACGACCTTGTGGTGAATGTGCGTCCGTTGCCGGCCCCGAAACCTGCAGATTTTTCCGGTGGAGTCGGTAAGTTTACACTTTCTTCGCAACTCAAATCGAAGGATTTCAAAACGAATCAGGCCGCTTCAATAGAATATATAGTTACGGGAACCGGTAATCTCAAATATGTCCAGCTTCCCGATCTGTCCACCTTGTATCCTGCGCAACTCGAAGTATACACCCCGACAACGGATGTGAAAGCCAATGTCGGATCATCGAACGTTTCCGGTTCGGTTTCTTTCGACTATTCCTTTATGCCTTTGGAGGAGGGGACATTCAAAATCCCTTCAATACGGCTTGTTTATTTCAACCCGGAAACAGGGAAATACGAGACTTCTGAATCGAAGGGCTACGACATTACGGTGGGGAAGGGTAAATCTTCCGGAAAATCGCAGACTAACTCTCGGCTCAGATTCGATCCTGAGTTGCAGGATGTGGATGCCTCCGACCTTTCGCTTGTCCACATACCGTATATCCATAAATGGGCATATTGGCTCTGGTTTATTCTTCCTTTCGCCATGCTTTCGATTTCCGGTATCGTTTACCGAAATTATATGAAGTCGCATGCCGACCTTGCAGCGTTCAACAGCCGACGGGCAAACAAACTTGCCGGGCGCCGACTGAGGAAAGCGTACGCCAACATGAAGAAAGGGAATGTCGAAGCGTTCTACGATGAATTGCTTATCGCGTTGTGGGGTTATCTCGGCGATAAACTGAAAATGCCGACCTCCGAACTGATGCGCGATAACATCAAGGCAGTGCTCGACAAAAACGGTATACCCGAAGAGCAGACGGCTAAGCTTCTCGAATCGCTTGATAATTGCGAGTATGTGAAATATTCACCCGATTCGGGCAAGGCAAGCATGAAGAAATCTTATGATGAGGCGATCGATGTGATCAATTCTCTGGAACGTTCATTTAAAAAAATCAAGACCAATGAAAAGTAGAGTGATATTATTGTTGTCAATAATGTTCTCGGTTTTAGAGGCCGGCGCTGTTTCTTCGCTCGATAGTGCCCGAAATGCATATGAATCCGGACGATATGCAGATGCCATCCGGATTTATAAAAATGTGGAGAAATCTAAGGGAACGTCGGCCGCATTGCTTGCCAATCTTGGAAACGCATACGTCAAGACGGGAGATTATGGCAACGCTTTCGTGAGCTATGAACGCAGCCTGCGTCTGGATCCTTCCAATAAAGAAGTAAGAAACAACAGGGCCTATATATTATCGAAGATAGAGGATGCCAATATGGCGAATGCCAAAGGGAAGAAGGTTTCGGTCGTTCCCGATGAGCCTACTTTCTTCACAAAAGTGAGGCATTATATGACTCACAGCCATACATCAAATACATGGGCAATCTGGGCCGGGGTCTCTTTTGTGTTGCTTTGCGGCTGTATTGCCCTTTATGTGTTTGCTTCAGCCGTCTATCTTCGCAAGATCGGTTTTTTCGGGGGCATCACGATGATTGTACTGTGTATCGCGTTTTTGATTTTTTCCTTTTCCTCGGCAAAGGCCTGTGACACACATGAAGACGGGGTGGTAACCGGCTTCAAAGTCACACTTCTTACTGAACCGTATAGTTCGGCGAAACCTTCGGGCACTCCGCTTGTAAAAGGAACAAAGCTGTCGATTATCGAGCGTGAAACGGGTGCAGGAGGTAAAGTGGAATGGTATAAAGTGCGGCTGAATTCCGATTTTGTAGGATGGATTCAGGCCTCGGATTTCGAGATTATCTGACGAGATTTTCATAGTGATTTCATAACATGTGATTCAATGATGTTTTATAACACATAAAATAAAATGAATTACTTTGTTTGAATAAATAAAATTTCATAACTTAGCAATAAATTATAATAGATAAACCTACCCGG
>URNY01000027.1 GCA_900549375.1 uncultured Bacteroidales bacterium
TGACTTCGGCGGCCGATTTCTGTCGATTCGTAGCCTCTATCGACGGAGATCCGACCCTGCCTGACATCATCTCCCCGGCATCTGTAGCGCTCATGACAGCTCACGGAGAGAAGAGCAAGGAGAGCCTCGGCTGGACCGATTCCGACGGCAAAGGGAAATGGACGCGCAGCGGCACACTCTCGTCGGCGCATGCCCTTGTGGTCCGCTATCCCGATGGCGAATGCTGGGTGATGACAACGAACACCGGCGTATGGACCGGCTTCCATTTCACCCACAGTATGCAACGGCTTATCGACACTCTCCGCTCACGCTATTCCGAGCGCTTCCCCGCCCGCAACCTCTGGGCCGCTCAAGTATCACAGAAAAAATAAAAGCCCGAGCAACCCGGGCTTCTCGAGCTTCTCGAGAAAACCGAGAATCTCGAGAAAAATGGAATGTAAGGTTTCAGTTCACCTGCTTGCCGAAGGCGGAGGTGACGATGGCGCCGATGGCCATGACGGCGGAGGAGACGATGAGCACGAGCGAGGCGCCGCCCGATTTGAGCAGGACGGGGATGACAAACACGCCGAGCACGGCTCCGATCTTACCGATGGAAGCTGCAATGCCTACGCCCTGACCTCGTTTTTCCACGGGATAGATGCGCGGCGGAAGAACATAGGTGATAAGATGCGGCCCGAGATTCAGAAAGAGTTCGAAACTCATGAAAGCGCCAATGGAGATCCATTTGTTCCAGCCGAAATGATAGGAGAGCATGAGGATAACCAAAGATGCGGCGCACATCCAGAAGCCCATGGTCTGAATGGCCACGATGCTTTTCCCTTTGTTGATTAGTATGAGACCGATGATGAATCCGGGAAGGATTATGCAGCTTATCCAGAGGGTTATCTCTACCGAGGACACAACATGCAGCACAGGATTCTCTCCCGGCGCGAAATGCTCGAGGCCGAGAGCCATGACGAGGATCGGGAGGAAAACGCCGATGCCGTAAACGCCTAAACCCTCGCATGCCCATGGCACTCCGCTGAGCACAACCTTTTTCCAGTTTGTCTTGATGAACGAGAAGAATGATTCCTTGCCGGCATGCGAGCGTGCCGGGTCAGTCTTTTCATTTTCAATCACAACTCCGGGACCTAAAAACTCTCTGGCCGCTTTCTGCGCCTGTGCTGTTTCTCCCTTGTCGAGCAGCCATTTGGGACTTTGGTGGAAAGCGAGGCGCAAGATAAACATCAAGGCGGCTGTCAGGGCGATGATCCATAGAAGTTTTGGCCACATTTCGGCTGCTTTCCAATAAGTCAGAAGACCAAAACAGAGTGCGGCAACGATTATGTTGCCGAGGGCGCATGCGGATTTTGTGACGCCGACCATAAGTGACCGATATTTCGCAGGCATCAGTTCGGACACGTAATCGGAATCGAGGCTGTATTCGCTGCCTATGCCAAGACCGACAAAAAACAGCGATACCGTCAGCACTGCGACCGAAGGTATGAAAATGGCAACAAGCGATGCCGCAAAAATCATAGCGGGACAGAACCTGAAGAAGAACAGATATCCGAAACGGTCGCTCAACTTTCCAAAAACTACGGAACCGACTGCGATGCCGATGAGGTCTACGGCTCCGATGAGGCCCTGCATGAAGGAGGGTAATTCCGGATGCAAGATGATGTTGAGCAGAGGGATGATTACGCCCACGAGGGTTGCCACAGCCGTTCCGATCATCTGACCGAGGGAGCATACGAACACTATGAAATAGTGTCGCGGCGTGAGCCGCATCGTGGCCATATCGATATTATTTGCTGCGGGCATAGGCTGAGCGATTTAGGCGGTTTGCTTGCGGAAGAAGGGATAATCGGGGAAGAGGAACAGCCATGTGGCGATGCAGAAGGGGCCGGTGAGCGTGGGCAGTCCGAGAGGGGAGAAGAATGCGTTCATGGCTGCCTGAATGAAGACAGTGGCTATGATTCCTACGATGGTCCAGAGGGTTGTTTTCCATGAGTAGTCGCAGAAGGTGCTCCCGAGTGCGATTGCCGTAAGCACGGCGCTGAACCCGTAAAGACCCAGGGAAATGTCGGCTCCCGGGCCTTGCCAGATAATTACGATTAGAAGCGACAGGGCAGAACCTATGGCGGCCCAGACTGCAGCGCGTATGCTCTTGAGGGCAAGCCCTACGAGAATAAATATGCCGGCGGCCCATGAGTTGAGCAGGAATACCTGCGCGATGCCTTTAAGCCAATACTCCACAAGATGCCAGAAGTCAAGATTGAGGGAGGTGTCTATTCCGAGGGGAAGCTCAGGCGTGTTCATGTGGATGGGAGGCATTCCGTTGAAAAGGCGAGAAGCAAGCAGGAAGAAATAGGTGGAAAGTACAAAGGGAAAGGTAAGGGATGAAACTTTCCATTTATTCATTACATTGTCCAGTCCGGTGCGTACCCATGTCGTCATCGCCGAGCATAACATAAGGCCGAGCCACATCCACACTGTGTTCCCGAGAAATGTGGGGAAGGCGCATCCGACAAGGCATCCGTTGAATCCCCACAATCCCTGCGCGCCGTTTTTATCCGGCAGCTGAAGCACATAGCCTGTTAGCGTCGAGATGATTATGCCCACGAGCATTCCCCATGCCACAATGCCGATGCCTTCTTCGTATGCTCCCCAGAAAATACCGGCGAGTATGAGCAGTCCGGTCCATATAGAATCCTGAAACATCACCTGTCCTATTCCGCGGAGCAAGGTTCGCGGAAAAGTCCTGACAGCCGTCTTGAGTGTATAGATCATAATATCATTCGCATTAAACAGATTCTTATTTCTTAACGTTTTTAATAAAAAATATGTTTTGAATTTTAAGAGTATGTTTACTTTTAACATTGGTCAACATAAAGAGATATTTTTGAGGGATTTTATCAAGTTGAAGAAGGAGCATAGCGGGCTATGCGACAGATGAGACTTGGATAAAATCACCAAAAAGATCCTTTATGTGGGCCAATAGAATTTGCAAATACACTCAAACTCTAAATTCGTGTTAAAAGTAAACACACTCTAAGGAAAAGAGTCTTACAATTATGGGCCGTATCAATCTGCATATATTCGGAAATTTCCTGCGCCATAAGGGTGTGCTGATAATACTTCATGTCCTTATCATGGTCCTCTCGGCATTGTTGATATTATTGATTTCTATCGATACATTCAGCAATGTGCCTTTTTATCAGGAAGCTAAATTTGAGAAATGGCAGTTCTGGATCTGTGTCGTCTTTATGCTTGATTTCTTCGTAGAGTTTTTTTTGTCAGACAAAAAAAGACATTATTTCTACACGCATCTTATATTCCTGATAGTCTCTATTCCGTATCAGGCGATCATATATCATTTCGGGTGGCACATATCCAAAGAGGTGGCCTATCTGGTCCGCTACATGCCGCTGATACGCGGGGGCTACGCGATGGCGATAGTTGTAAACTGGTTCACCTACAACAAAGCTACGGGATTATTCCTGACATACATCATCACATTGATTTCGACCGTTTATTTCGCGAGTCTTACATTCTATCTTTTTGAATTCCATGTGAATCCTCTGGTGAAGAATTATCGCGATGCGCTATGGTGGGCAACCATGGATGTCACTACCGTCGGTTGCAGTATAGAGGCTGTCACTACGGTTGGGCGAGTGCTTTCTGTCCTGCTTGCGGCCTTGGGGATGATGATGTTTCCCATATTTACAGTCTATGTCACCAATCTGATAACTATGCGCAATAAAGAGGCCGGCACGCGCAACGACGAGCTTTCGCTCGTGAAGGCGTACCGGCAGTTTGTCAAGGTCCACCCCGAAGATGCCCAGGAACTCCGGAAGGATACTTCTGAATAGTTTCAGACAGTGGCGTTGAGAGTGGGAGTCAGGGGCTCGTCGGCACAAAGCACGGCGAGAAGGTTGCCAACCATCGAAGCTTTCTGATCGTTTGAGAGTTTCACGACCTGATTGCTTTCGAGGGTGTTGAGAGCCATCTCGACCATTGATACGGCGCCTTCCACAATTTTTTCGCGGGCGGTGATTATTGCCGAAGCCTGCTGGCGGCGGAGCATCACGGCGGCGATTTCGGGAGCATATGCAAGATAGTTGAGTCGTGCCTCCACCACTTCCATGCCGGCCATTGCCAGACGTTCGTTGATCTTGCGTTCGAGCAGATCGTTGATCTCCTGACCGCTGTCGCGCAGGGTGAGTTCATTCGGGTCGCCGGTGTCGGTCTGGTCGTAGGCGAAATGGCCTGTTACCTCGCGCAGGGCGGCATCGCTCTGGATACGCACGAAGTTCTGCAGAGCCGCATTGTTTACAGATGCCGACTGCGCGCCGAGGCTCTGCGAATCGAGGTCGAACACGACCTTATAGGTATCTTTGATTTTCCACACGAGCACCATTCCGATGAGCACCGGGTTACCCACCTTGTCATTGACTTTGATAGGTTCGATGTCCATATTGCGGATTCTCAGCGATAGTTTCTTCCGGCTGAGAAACGGGTTCACCCAATAGTAGCCAACGCGTTTGCAGGTGCCTTTGTATTTGCCGAAGAAAATCATGACGCGGGCCACATTCGGTTCCTGCACGAAATAGCCGACACATCCGAGAATAAAGATGATGAAAAGGGGAACTGTGAACAGGACTGCGAGGCCCGGGGAGGATTCAGCCCATGTGACAAGAGCTCCGATCATCAGGGCAGGAATGAGGATGAAAGTGAAGAATATCATCATGAATCCATTGATACATAATCCTTTGTATTCGTATTCATGATCGATAGAAGTGTTCTTTTCCATATTTTGAATTGTTTAATTTGGATATTTGTAATATAGCTGAAATACAATTGATTGGGGCGGACGTGGACGCAATTTATTGCGTCCCTACCCCGCGATGCAACTTGAAGGGTTAGCTGACGTTGAATCACCAATAGGTTATTGTTCTGTTTTCCGTGTTGGCGAAAGCTTCGGTTACCGGCGCCTTCTCCTCGCCTTCATCGGTATAGCCTTTGCTTACGGCTTTCCCCTTGTAGCGGCGTGAAGTCCAGTTGCCGTTGCGGTCGGAGGCAAGGTATTCTATAGTGAAAGATACTTCCCAGATACCTTCGGGGCCATCGGAGACGTATTTACCGGCAATAGGATTCTCATCTTCGTCGAATTCCGAGAAAGAGAGGTTGAAGGTTGTTCCGTCGTTTTCGCGGCTATAAGTCTTGGTTATGAATCCGGCTTCATCTGTTTTGAAGCTGTTGTCGGTAAGGTCGCTGAAAGAGGAGAGGAGTTTGCCCTCTTTGTCGAAATCGAGGGGACCGGAGAGGCATGTCACGAATCCGGGATAGTCGCGGGTCTGGACTTTTCTGACATTTCCGCGCAGATTGAATTTATGGAGGTCGTCGGAAAGATATTCGCTCAGCGAATCGGTTTCGGCCACGGTATCGGCAAAGGCGGCAACTTTGCCGGTATCTGCGATTATTGAATCCGAAACGGAATCTCCCGTGTTTTTATTGCCGCCGCATGAGGCAGTGATAAGAAGGGCCACCGGGATAAAGAAATAATTGGATTTCATTGGTTGGTTCGTTATTGAAGAATTGATAAAGGAATGTCAAAATTAAGAAAAATCCGGTGATAATTGCTAAATTTGCGCGGAAATTAGACTGAAAACTGACTGAACAGATGGATAGAATAAATTTTGAAGGCTTGCTTGTCGGATTATGTACTTTTCTGATAATAGGACTTTTTCATCCGTTGGTGATTAAAGGGGAATATTATTTCGGAGGGAAAGTGAAGTGGGCTTTCCTTGTGGCCGGGATCATTTTTCTCGCTGCTACGCTTTTGGTCCGCTCGTTTATAGGCTCGGCGCTGCTCGGGGTGACTGCCTTCAGCTGCTTCTGGAGCATCAAGGAAGTGAATGAGCAGGTGAAACGGGTTGAGAAAGGCTGGTTCCCGGCGAATCCAAAGAGGAAAAGGAATTAAAAAAGCTTGCGGAATCCATTTCCGCAAGCTTTTTGCTTTTTCGGGATTAATCATGAATTATCAAGATTAATCGGGAATAATCTTGAATAATCGGGAGCGAGGTCACTGCTTCGGGTTGAGGCGATAACGGAGCTCTACGGTGCCGGGGGTGGCGCCGTCGGGGAGCTCGGTGTCATCTTTGACGACGGTGACGATGTTGGAGATCTGAGCGTAAGCAATGGATTTGTCAACTTGCAGAACATCGAATTCGAGAGTGAAGAGATGGTTGCCTACGGGAAGATAAGCTGCCGGAATCTCGCCTCCGAAAGGAGAAACGATCGTGTAGCCGATACCGATATGGTCGAGAATATAGTTCACGCCGGAGACGGCCGAAGCGTTGCCGTTGAGGCTTTCGGCGGCTATGCTCTGAACCTCGAGAGGTTCGCCTGAGAGGATGTACAGACGACCGTTGTCGTTTACAACATTATCGATTGTAACCACGATGTCGACCGACGGCATATCGTCGTCGTCGCTACAGGATGCCAAAAAACCGAATGGCAGCAATAACAAGAGGTAAAGTAACTTTTTCATGTCTTTATTGATTTGATTTTAGCAATATCAGATTTAGAATCAGAAATTCTTTTGAATTATAACAATCGAATATGCCTAAAGGATTAGTGAAGGGGAGATTGACCGCACTATAAAAATGAAGCGGCGCATCCGGTTTAGGGCGCGCCGCTTTATTTTGTGTCAGAGATTAGGGATGGCGATCAGAGATCCTCGCTGATAACCGGCGTTTCTACCGGCTTTTCGTCGGCGTTTTTCCCCTCCTTGATGAGGAATACGCATGCAGAGCCGATTATAAGCGAAATGCCGGCGATCATCATCATCAGGTATTCGGGAGCCACTTTGCCGGGGACGCTTAGCAGAGTCAGTATCCATCCGCCGACGAGGGCGGCTACAATCTGCGGGATGCAGATGGTGCAGTTGAACAGGCCGAGGTATGCTCCTATGTTGCCCCCTTTCAGAGAGTTTGTGAGAATAGTGAAAGGCCATGCCAACATAGCGGCCCATGCGCAGCCAATGAGGATGAAGGCGATGAAGAGCATCCATTTGTCGGTGAAGAAGGCTGTCATGATGAAGCCGGCAGCGCCGAGCATAAGGGAGAGGATATAGGAGAATTTGCGGCTTCGGAAACGGGGTAGTATGACAGCCCATAGCACGGAGCCAACAGCCTGGACGGCAAAAAGAAGTCCGAGCCAGTTTCCGGCATCGTTATATTCGGGCGAAGATGCATCGAGCACGGTCTTCGAAATGTAGGAGCATTTCGATGCATCGGCAATCTGATGGGATGTGGCATCGTTCATGTCGAGGGTGCCGTCGGGATTTTTGACAACGATATCGGCCGTGGTCAATGTCAGGGAGCCCGTGGCGTTGTCGAGACAATCGCTCACTTTCTTGCCATGGTCGATCACTATAGTCTTGTTGTCGGCGATGACATATTTGGCTTCGAATTTCTCGCCGTCGGCGGCAATGCCTGTTATCGTCTCAACCTGTGGAGTGCTGAAGGCATTGTGGGCAACGGTGTTTGTGCCATATGTCCAGAGGAAGAGGAAAGCGAACCAGCAGAAGAACTGCACCACTCCGACGGTCCAGAAAGTGGAGGGAGCATGGCGGAGGAGAGCGATGACATTGGAGTTGCCTTTCTTCCGGGACGTTTCCTGAACGCCATTGTATTCATTATACACATGAGGGGGCCATTCCTTCACCTTTATGAGAGAATAGACCACACACCCGAGAAGGATTGCGGCTCCGAGATAGAACGACCATATCACGGTGTCGGGCACCGTACCGGAGGGGGCGGTGTTCTGGATGCCGATCCACATGAGCAGGAAAGGGAAGATATATCCCACGATCGAACCTGCATTGCAGAGGAAGCTCTGAATGGAATAAGCGAGGCCTTTCTGTTTCTCGTTTACCATGTCGCCGACGAGCATCTTGAAAGGTTGCATGGCCATGTTGATGGAAGTGTCGAGCAACATCAGCGATAGGAGGCCGAAGAGTATTGCCGCGGAAACGGTGAAATGGAAACTTCCCGCATTGGGGAGGAGACACATAACGATCACTGCTACGAGGGCACCGAAAATCAGATATGGGAGACGGCGTCCGAAACGGTTCCATGTCCGGTCGCTCATCATGCCTACCACCGGCTGGACAATTAGTCCCATAAGGGGAGGAAGGATCCAGAAATAGCTTAAGTCGTGGGGGTCGGCGCCTATCGTGGTGAATATTCGCGACACGTTGGCGCTTTGCAAAGCATACGCAATCTGAACGCCGAAGAACCCGAACGACAGGTTCCAAAGCTTCCAGAAGCTCAAATCAGGTTTTGTTTTCATGTAGATTATTCAGTTAAGCGTTTTTAGATTCCTATCGAAAATATGATGCCTGAGGCATCTGCCGGTGTGAGCCGATATCAATTTGAACCGATATCAAAGAGAGGTTGATATTTATTTCCGGATTCTTGAGTATAGCCATGCTATCTCCTCCTTCCAGAGGGATTCGTCGGGCGTTTCGAGGATGAGGGGCATATCGTCAAATCTCGGGTCGTTGACAAGTCGGGTGAAGAAATCCTCGCCGAGAGTACCTTTGCCGATTTTTTCATGGCGGTCGATTCGGGAGCCGAGTTCACGTTTGTCGTCGTTAAGATGCAGGGCGCGGAGATAACCTGCGCCGATTATGCGGTCGAAATCCTCCCATGTCTTGCGGTAACCCTCCTCGGAGCGGAGGTCATATCCGGCGGAATATGCATGGCAGGTGTCGATGCAGACTCCTACGCGGTTTTTGTCCTCTATCTTGTCGATGATATGGGCTATATGTTCGAATTCGTTGCCGAGATTGGAGCCTTGTCCGGCAGTGGATTCTATCACGGCAGTCACGCCGACAGTGACATCGAGCGTGAGGTTGATGCTTTCGGCGATGGTGTCGAGGCATTCATCTACGGAAACGAGGTTGAGATGGCTTCCGGGATGGAAGTTGAGCATAGTGAGGCCGAGCTGCTCGCAACGGCGCATTTCGTCGAGAAACGATTTGCGCGATTTCAGCAGTTTCTCGGGGTCGGGGCTTCCGAGATTTATGAGGAAATTGTCGTGGGGTAAAATATGCGAGGCAGTATAACCTCCATCTTCGCAGTTGGCTTTGAATTTATCGGCCTCTGCTGCGGATATGGCTTTTGATGTCCACCGGGCACTCGAACCGGTGAAGAGGGCGAAAGCGCGGGCTCCTATCTCTTTGGCTTCGAGCGGAGCATTGGAAACACCGCCGCTGACGCTCACATGGGCTCCTATATATTTTGACATGCGAATATTCAGTTAAGCAATACAAAGTTAAAAAATATTTTTATAAATTCGTGAAAAAATTGAAGATATGGAGCTATCCAAAACCAAAACGGGGATTTATGCATCGTTAGGAAGCAAGAAAATGCGTGAGCGCCACGGCCTGTTTGTGGTGGAGGGACGAAAAGGAGTCGAAGACACACTGGGCCGTTTTGAGGCTGAATGTGTGATAACGCTTTCCGGAACCCCTGCTCCCGCCGGCTTGTCCGCGGGTGTGGCCTGTTATGAAGTTTCGGAGCGGGAGATGCATCGCCTCTCCTCGCTTTCAACCCCTTCGGATTTGATGGCTGTGTATCGTATTCCTCAGGCCGGGGGATTTTCGGAACCGGAAGAGGGGAGTCTTTCGCTCCTGCTCGACGGGGTGCAGGATCCCGGGAATCTCGGAACTATAATCCGCACCGCCCACTGGTTCGGAGTAAAACGGATATATGCCTCGCGCGACACGGCGGATCTTTATAATCCGAAGACAGTGCAGTCCACTATGGGTTCATTAGGGAGGGTAGAAGTGATATATACCGATCTCGAGAAAGTGGTGAAAATGAATCCGGACTTACCGGTATACGGTACCCTCCTCGATGGTGAAAACATATATGAAGCCACACTCTCGGAGCATGGCTTCATTGTGATGGGTAATGAGGGGAAAGGGATATCCGCGGCGTTGCGCGCACTTATAACCCGAGGTCTTTACATACCGCCGGGCGATTCGTCGGATTGTCCGGAATCGCTGAATGTGGCGATCGCTACCGCCGTGACGCTTTCGCAGTTCCGTTCAGCGGCGGCAGGAAAGCATCGGGGTAATGCCTGATCTGATACTGCTCCGGCGAGCCGGCCACGACAATCACGTCGAGGCGGTAACGGTATAGGAACTTCTGCTGACGGAGGTAAATGTCGCCTCCTCGCACGATTTTCTCGCATTTAGCCTTGTCCACGGCATCCTCGCCGGCAATTACATTTCCCTTGCGTGCCTTTACCTCGACGAAAGCGATCGTGCCCTCTTTTTCGGCAATAATGTCGATTTCTATCGTGTTTCCAACGCGCCAGTTCTGTTCGCGTATCAGATAGCCCTCCTTGATGAGATATTCGGCGGCAATCTGTTCGGCCTGCTTTCCCCATTCGCGGTTCTGCATGCCCTGCTGTCGCTTGCCGTAAGCACCCATCAGAAAGCCTTGAACGACATGTCGAGACCCTTGACAGAATGGGTGAGCGCGCCGACGGAGATGAAATCGACGCCGGCCTCTCCATAGGCACGGAGATTGTCGATGGTGATACCACCTGACGATTCCGTTTCCACGCGTCCGTCGACGAGAGCCACAGCCTCGCGAGTAAGTTCCGGCGTGAAGTTATCGAACATGATGCGGTCAACCCCGCCGTGGGCGAGCACTCTGCGGATATCATCGAGGCTACGGACTTCCACCTCGATCTTGAGATCTTTTCCATTCTCGCGGCAATAGTCGACGGCGCGTGTAATAGCTTTCTCGATACCGCCTGCGAAGTCGATATGATTGTCCTTGATGAGAATCATGTCGAACAGGCCGATGCGGTGGTTTGTGCCTCCGCCGATTTTTACGGCCTCCTTCTCGAGCATACGCATGCCGGGAGTGGTCTTGCGAGTGTCGAGCACGCGGGTCTTGAGTCCCTTGAGCTCATTCTGATAGCGGCGTGTCATGGTTGCAACTCCGCTCATACGCTGCATTATGTTGAGCATGGTGCGCTCGGCGATGAGAAGGGAACGGACGGGTCCTTCGGCAGTGAAGGCCACATCACCCTTCTTCACTTCCGACCCATCGCCGATCATCACCTCCATCTTGATAGAGGGATCGACTTTATGGAGCACTTTTTCAGCGATATCGACTCCTGCGAGAATGCCGTCCTCCTTGATGATGAGGCGGGAACGGCCCATGGCGTCGGCCGGGATTGTGGAAAGGGTGGTATGGTCGCCGTCGCCGAGATCTTCGGCGAATGCGAGATCGAGTAACTCGTCGATGAGTTCTTCTTTACTTTTCATTTTCGCGATAATTAGCTAATTTTGTGCAAAGATAAAAAATATTTTCCGTAATCCCACCGAGGGAGGGCAATAAGAAACGGCAATAAAAATATGGATATAGAACTGATTACAGTCGGGAAGGCCACCATTGGATTTGTGGAGGAGGGGATAGCCGAATATTGCAGGCGTCTGAAACGATACATTCCGTATGGAATCACGCAGCTTGCCGATGTGAAGAATGCGGGGAAACTGCCCGAACAACGTCAGAAAGAGCTCGAGGGAGAGCGGATCCTCGCCGCGTTGCAGAGTTCAGATTATGTGGTTCTGCTCGATGAGCGGGGACGTGAATACAGTTCTATCGAATTTTCCGCTTTTCTTGAAAAACGAATGCTCTCCGGGCTTCGCCGGTTGGTGTTTGTGGTCGGCGGTCCTTATGGATTCTCGGAAGCTGTCTATGCCAGAGCCGATTCGAAACTTTCGCTGTCCCGAATGACGTTCAACCATGAGATGGTGAGGCTCTTTTTCACTGAGCAGGTTTATCGGGCTCTGACGATTTTGCGCGGCGAACCCTACCACCACGAATAGCGAGGAAGAGAGAGCCTGCCATGAGCATGGCCATAACGCAGAGGTATAGCGCAGAGAAATTGAAAAGCAGGGGCGTGTTGTCGCGTGCGAAGCTTTCCGGTTCGGAAGCTGCCGTAGCGGGGTCCAAGAAGTCATCCACATCAATTGCCCGGAGTGTCGATTTCCATTTGATCTCGCCGTTTGCAGTGAAAACCAACGCCGGGTTTCCGCGCGCCAATTCCTTGATGGCGGTATCGTCCGCTGTATAGATAGGATATTCAGGAACCGACAGGTCTTTCCATGCATCTATCTCCCCCCGGCTTCCGGCCACTGCGGCAATCATTTCGATTCCCCGTTTTCCAGCCCAATCGTAGAGAGAGTTTATTTTCCAGACAGTCGCAACCGACACATCCTTCATGTCTGGCATGAGAAGCAACAGTCTTTCCCCTTCCGGATCGAGGACCTCATCTGTTACATCTTCATCGCCGTCCCATACATGGAAACCATGGGCAATCGTTCCGCTTTGGGAGGATCCTCCGATCTGTATTCGGTCCACGAAGGTCCATCCTTCGCTCTCTTCAGGAATTGAGTCGACCGGGAAGCGATGTTCCAAGCCATCCTTGCTGTAGATGAAAAGATATTCCGGTTCCTCTTCATCGGTCTGCTCGGTGAGTTGTGTTCCTATTTTATAAGGTCTGAAATCTATAAGCGGCTGATAGAGATATCCGGCAAGTTCGATGACTCCGATGAAGAGACAGCTCGCGAGGAACGCGATCCATTGCAGGGCCGGAGTGACGAGTGCGCGGCAATTGCGGTTGAAGAGGGCGAGCCATAGCGTGGCGGCGAAGAGCGCCACGTTTTTCCAGAAAGTAGCCCAGTTCGATATTTTGAGAGCATCTCCGAAGCAGCCGCAATCGGCCACGGGATCGGATATGGCGATCCATAAAGAAAGAGGCAGCATGAAGCACATCAGCAGCATGCTCGCCAGTGCGCTTCCTTTTCGGAAACAGCCGGTGAGGAGGAAAATGCCTATGAGAAACTCGATAGCGCATAGGAAGAATGCTCCGACGGTTACAAAGTTGGGCCATATAGAGAGCCCCATCGCCGCAAGATAATCCTGCATTTTATAGAGGGTACCCCATGGGTCGATGGCCTTGACGAAGCCTGAGAAGATGAATACTGTGCCTGTGATGAGACGAACCGCCCATGTGGCGATTCTCATCCAGAGGCTGTCAGGATTCAGCGAAACGTATCTTGATAAGAGCGAATAGAGCATAGTTAATCATGTCCATATAGTTGGCGTCGATACCCTCGCTGACAATGGTTTTGCCATTATGGTCCTCGATCTCTTTGGTGCGCATCAGTTTCTGGAGGATGATGTCGGTGAAGGAGCTGATCCTCATCTCGCGCCAAGCCTCGTCGTAATCATGGTTCTTGTTGAGCATCAGAGCCGTGGCCTTCTCAATCTTCTCTTTATAGAGTCGCACGGCATCGGCGGCCGGGATAGGATCGCCCGCGCCGAGGTCCAGTTGAATCAGGGCGATGGCGCAATAGTTTACGATACCGATGAATTCCGGTTCTATCCCCTCGTTTACTGCCGCGGCCTCCATACCTTTCTCCTCGAGTGAGCGTATGCGGCGAGCTTTTATGAAAATCTGGTCGGTGAGACTGCTCGGCCTCATGATTCGCCAGGAAGTGCCGTAATCGCGGAGTTTCTTTTCGAATACATCGAGACATAGGGCCTTAACTGCAGAGAACTCGGCTATGGTATCATGTTTTTTTATTTCCATTGTCAAAAAAATTGTAGGATATCCCGGAATGCTTTTGCTCCGGAATGCGGAATATCCAATAAATATTTCGCGAATGTACAAAAAAATATTAAAAATATCTTTAGTGGTAAGATAATAGTTGTTATTTTTGAAGAATGAAGAAAACAGATATAAGGATGCCGGCCGAGTGGGAGAGTTGCCGCAGCGTTTTGCTCGCATTGCCGGAGGCCCACACAGACTGGCTCTATATGCTCGATGAAGCCCGTGATCAATATAGACGCATCATAGAGGCTTTGACGGCCCGCGGACAGCACTGCACTGTCATTACCGCATCGCGGCCCGAAGCAGAGAAACTACTCAGCGGTTGCGAGATGTCCCTGCTTACAATTATCGAACTCGACTATAACGACACCTGGACGAGGGACTACGGCCCCATATCGGCTATCCGCGGCGAGCGGCTGCGCGCCCTCGACTTTGGATTCAACGGATGGGGCCTGAAGTTTGCCGCCGACCGCGACAATCTCGTGAACCTTCGACTTTCCGAACGCTTCGTGATCATGCCCGACACCTACCGCAACGAGCGCGACTTCACGCTCGAGGGCGGTTCGATTGAGACCGACGGCCGCGGGACTTTGCTCACCACCTCGCGCTGTCTCTGTTCTCCGAACCGCAACGGCGGCAAGACTAAAGCGGAACTTAACGAGATATTGCGCGAGCGACTCGGTTTTGAACATGTTTTATGGCTTGATTACGGCGCCCTTGAGGGTGATGACACCGATTCGCATATCGACACTCTATGCCGCATGGCGCCGTGCGACACCATACTTTTCACCGGATGCCGCGACATGGACGATCCGCATTTCGAGGAATTGCTGAAGATGCGCGCCCAACTCACGATGTTCCGCACTCCGGAGGGGAATCCTTATAACCTTGTGGAATTGCCGTTGCCGGCTCCGGTCTACGATAGCGAAGGGAACCGGCTTCCGGCCTCGTATGCCAATTATCTGGTGACGTCGGATACGATCTTCATGCCCGTCTACGGTCAGCCGGAGACGGATACTCTCGCATGTAATACGGTGCGCGTGGCCTTCCCCGGCCATGAGGTAGTTCCTGTGGAATGCACCGCATTGCTTCATCAACATGGGTCTTTGCACTGCGCGACAATGCAGATTCCCGATAAACTCTTTAATCCCTCCATATATGAATAATAGACTGATAGGCGAAGGCAGCGTGGCTGTCGGAATAGTGCAACACGCTTTCAACGAAGATGTGGATTCGAACAGGGCCCGCAATCTCACGGCCATAGAGAATCTTGCCTCCGAAGGGGCCCGTCTGATAGTTTTGTCCGAGCTTCACGACTCGCTCTATTTCTGCCAGACTGAAAACGTTGACAATTTCGAATACGCCCAGCCGTTGCCCGGCGACTTTACTGAATTCTATGGAGCCGCGGCTGCCGATAACTCTGTGGTGCTTGTGACGAGTGCTTTCGAGAGAAGGGCTCCGGGACTCTACCATAATACGGCGGTGGTTTTCGACAGCGACGGAAGCATCGCCGGCAAGTATCGGAAGATGCATATTCCCGACGATCCCGGATTTTACGAGAAGTTCTATTTCACGCCCGGCGATCTCGGTTTCCGGCCTGTCGACACATCCGTGGGTCGCCTCGGAGTGCTCGTATGCTGGGATCAATGGTATCCCGAAGCCGCGAGGCTCATGGCTATGCGCGGCGCCGAGATGTTGATATATCCCACGGCGATAGGATGGAATCCCGATGATCCCCACGATGAAAAGATGCGTCAGCGAGAAGCCTGGGTCACCATCCAGAGGTCGCATGCCGTGGCCAATGGAGTGCCTGTGATAAGCGTGAACCGATGCGGCTTCGAGGAGGATCCATCGGGGCAGACCTCCGGCATAGACTTCTGGGGATCGAGCTTTGTGGCCGGTCCGCAGGGTGAGATTCTCTTTGAGGCTCCCGACAACGGACCCGCGGAGGGGGTGGTAGAAGTGGATCTTACGCGCTCCGAGAACGTGCGCCGCTGGTGGCCGTTTCTGCGCGACCGCCGCATCGACTGCTATGGGGAGCTGACAAACAGGTTTCTTGATTAAGGCGCTGATATATGATTAAGGCGCTGATACATGCCGGAGGCATGTCCCTACGTGCGCGGCATGTTGCAAAAAAAATGAGAGGCTGTGTCACTTTGACACAGCCTCTTATTTTGTTGATATGTCGGATGAGGGGTATTAGTCGTTGATGAAGAAGATAGAGGGGCGACCCAGGCCGATGGAATAGGTTTTGGCCAGCGAATAGTCGGAATTGTACTCGTTGACATATCCGGCGGCGTTATAGTCGGGGTTGAGGCCGCTCTTCGCATAAGAAGCCACAAGGAATTTGCCGGAAATCGGATCTACCTCTACAGCGGAGGGATAATCCACGCGGGCTATTCCCCAGCCGGTGGTTTTGCCGGAAGCCACATTGTATTTGGAATAGCGGCAGATTAGGTCGCGGTCATCGGGAGTATCGCCCTCTTCGGGGATGTAGCTTGTCGGAGCATACACGAAATATATGTCGTGGCTGTCGGCGCATGCGAGCGTGGCCTTTGCCAGCGGCTTTGTCTCTCCGAGCTCACTCATTTCATAGAGGCGGGGTTTCACAGTGGTATCGTCGCCTTTTGCGAGGAGGAAAAGCTTATTGCCGGAAGTGAGAATGCGCACAGGGTTAAGGGGGAGGTTGTCGAGATGACGCAGGACGGTGAAGTTGAGGAGGCTGATAACCGTGGCCGAGGAACCCGGATTCTCCTTATATTCCTCGCCGCCGGATTTGGGAACATAAAGTTCGGTTCCGCGGATAGCCATTGTCTCAGGAGCGCGTCCTACATAAATGGATTCTTTGATTTTGAGAGCCACAGTGTCGAGACGGCAGACGAAGCCATCGTACATCGCAATGTATACCTGACCTTTCTGGGCCACCATCGAACGGGGCTGCGAGCCGGATTCAGAATCGGCAAGCTCTATGCGTGCGATGGATTTATAGGTTACGCGGTCGATAATCTCGATTGCTTTGGAACCTGCGAGACCCACGTATATCTTGGAGCCGTAGCTGATTCCACACTGCGGGTTTTCGCCGATGGCGCGACCGTTGGCGGCAGCGAAAACGTCATTGTCGATTGTAGCGTTGTCGAAATCGATGATATCGAGACTGCCTTCCGCAGGCGTGCCGACACCTTCATTGAGGACAAAGGCGCCACGGGTCAGAGTTGGAGCATCGGGATTGGAGGGAGTGCTTTTTTCATCATCGCATGAAACCAGAGAAGGCGCAAGGGCCAGCGCCAGTACAAGCGGGGCCTTGATGAGAAGTTTTTTCATAATTATGGACTATTTTTCCTTGGATAGATTATTATGGCTTTGCCGAAGCAGGGAGCCGAATGAATAGGTTAAGCGGGGATATAAAAAATGCATCCGCCTGATAACGGATGCAAATATAGCAATATTAGATTAAAAGACAAAAGAAAAACGAAGTGTTTTGTGCGGTTTGGCGCAGAGGAGAGCTAAAGGGTGATTCCCTCCATGGCTTTTTCGAAAGCTTCGGCCATAGCCTTGGCCGCGCGTCGTCCGTCGCCCATAGCGAGAATCACTGTCGAGGGACCGCGGACGATATCGCCGCCTGCATAGATAGCCGATGCCGATGATTTCATCGATTCTTCGTCGACAACAATACCTCCTTGTCTTGTCATGTTCACAAGCGGCATCGACTGCGGCGGATTGGGAAGATAGCCCACGCTGACCACCACGATATCCACCGGCACCTCCTCGATGGCTCCCGGGATCGGCACCGGGGATCGGCGCCCCGATTCGTCGGGTTCTCCGAGCTGCATTTTCTGAATTTTCATGGCGCGGAGGAAACCCTCATCATCGGCAAGGTATTCCACGGGATTGCTGAGGGTAAGGAATTCCACTCCCTCCTCGCGGGCGTGACGCACCTCCTCAAGGCGAGCGGGCATCTCCTCCATGCCGCGGCGATAAACGATCATCGCCTTTTCGGCACCCATGCGTCGCGCGTATCTCACGGCATCGATTGCCGTATTTCCACCGCCGATCACCGCCACTCGCTTGCTTCTCAGCGAGATTGAATTTCGCACCGCGGAATCGGGCCCGAGAATGTTAAGTCGGATAAGATATTCGTTGGCGGTCATCACGCCCGGCAGGTTCTCTCCAGGAATACTCATGAAGCGCGGTTTGCCGGCACCGGTGGCGATGAAGATACCCTTGAACCCCATGTCGTGTAGGTCCTGATAGGAGATGCTGCGGCCCACATAGCAGTTGTTGACGAACTCAACGCCCATTCGGCGAAGCTTGTCGATTTCGCTGTCGACAACTTTGTTCGGGAGGCAGAATTCCGGAATGCCGTATTTCAGCACGCCACCAAGAATGTCGAGTGCCTCGAAAACCGTGACCTGATATCCGCGGCGGCGCATATCGCCGGCGAAAGAGAGACCGGAGGGACCCGAGCCGATCACGGCTACTTTAAGAGGGAGAGGAGCCGCCTCGCATTCGATAGTCTGGCCGGCTCCTGTGTCTCGTTCGAAATCAGCCACGAACCGCTCGAGGTTGCCGATTGATACAGGCTGTTTCTTCATTTTATTATAGATGCATGAAGCCTCGCACTGTTTCTCCTGAGGACAGACGCGTCCGCAGACGGCCGGGAGGACGGTGGTGCGGTTGAGCACCGCCATGGCACCCTTGAAATCGCGGCGTTCCACATTCTTGATGAAGCCCGGTATGTCGTTATGCACCGGACAGCCCTTGATGCACCCCGGATCGGGGCAGTCCAGACATCTCGTAGCCTCAAGCACAGCCTGCTCCAGACTTATCCCCTCGCTGACCTCAAGCGAGCAAGAGAGCCTCCATTCGGGATCGAGCTCCGAGACCTTTACGCGCGGGATGGCGGTGCGTTCCTTCGGGGTATGGGTTGCGCGAAGTTCCTCGCGCCATTTATCATTTCTATCAGTCATAGTTCATCCTCCATTTTCATTTGAAAAGACGCTGACGGTTTGCAAGCTGGTCGAAATCCACGTGGTGCGCGTTGAAAACGGGCCCGTCGGTGCAGGTCTGTTTCCTTTCGCCGTTCACGATCACGCGGCAGGTTCCGCATAGACCGATACCATCGATCATTATCATATTGAGAATGCAGTCGGCCGGGATGTTATGACGGGCGGCGATAGCAGTGATCTCTTTGAGGAGACCTGTAGGTCCCGACATCCATACTTTCTCGATTCCGCGCTCGGTGATTGCTTTTTCTATGGTGTTCATGAGGTCGGAATCTGAAGCGAGCACAACCTTGTCGCTATAGTTTTCGATCTCCTCGGAGATGCAGGTTGTTTTGTCGGATTTCTCCGACATTACCGACATCACCGAGCATCCGTTTTCATGAAGAGCGCGAATGATTGGGAGTAGAGGGACGAAGCCGGCTCCGTCGCCGCAGCAGAGCACATTCTTTGCGCTGTCGATTTCCGGGGTCTTGCCAAGAGGGCCGAGGAGGTCGGGAATCACAGAACCCTTGCGCATAAGTTTCTGGATATCATCGAGGCCTTCGGCCCTATGGATTATGATTTCAAGAGTTTCATTTTCGGGATTGGTGTCGATGATTGCAAAAGGGAGTCTGGGGCCCTTTTCCGAGAAGCGCAGGATAATGAAATTGCCCGGCTTGGCCCGGCGTGCCACCATAGCGTTGTGTATCGTAACGCCCATTGTTCTCGCCGAATAGGGGAACACATCAATAACTTCGTTCATATCGCTTTAATGAGTACGATTGCAAATTTAGAAAAAATCGGCGACAAAGAAGCCGAATTGAGGAGAAATGAGGGGGAGGCTTTCCGAATGAGGCTAATGGGACCAATGGGCCTAATGGGCCTGATGGCCTTAGATAATACGGCGGAGCAGGGGAAATTACTTAACGAGATAAAAACGAATGCGGGGATTGAGTAAAAACGATTGCATATTTCTGTGGGGGTGAAAAATGAGGATTATTGGGCGAAGATTATGGCAATTGCGAGAAATCTTGTAATTTTAAGAAACGGTTTCTAAGTATTTTCAGGAATCGATGCGTAATAATTTCTGATTATGAAAGTGAAAAATACATTAACGAGAGAGAATTCAACGATGCCGGATATCACCAAAGGGTTGATTATCTGTGGTATCGCTCTTTTGACATTCCCTGCCTGCGCTTTGACCGTAGAGATTTCAAATCCGTTGCCCGAGGCAAGGAGCGGAGAGATTGTAGAGATTCCGACAGCCTCGCTCGGCCTCGCGGGTCCGACCTACATTGTATATGACGATAACGGCAAAGAGATGCAGAGCCAGCTCACCTACGACGGCAAGCTGATATTTCCCGTGACGGTGGATTCCTTAGGCACGGTTAGAGTGTCGGTGCTGGAGGGGAAACCGTCGCAAAAATTTCCTGTATATGTCGGCGGCCGCCAGTATCCCGAGCGCAAAGACGACCTTGCGTGGGAGAACGAGCGCAGTGCCTATCGCGCCTATGGTCCGGCGCTGGAACGCAGCGGAGAGAGAGCATTCGGCTATGATATATGGAGCAAATCGGTGGCCTATCCGATTCTTGAACAGAGATATTATGACGACAGGGTCAGGCGGATATCCTTCCATGAGGACCACGGCAACGGTCAGGATGACTATGCCGTGGGTCCGACGCTTGGCGGAGGCACGGCGGCATTGCTCGACAAATCGGGTAAAATCGTTTATCCCTACTGCTACAAAGAATATGAGATTCTGGACAACGGCCCTCTCCGTTTCACGGTGAGCCTGGAATATAATCCTGTGAATATAGACGGCGCCGATGTTACCGAGACTCGTCTGATCTCGCTTGATTCCGGATCATGGCTCAACAAGACGAAGCTTAGGTATGAGGGACTGAAAGGTAAAAGCCGGCTGGTGCAGGGCATTGTGGTCCATACCAACAATCCCAAGGCCTGGAGCGCATCGGAGAAAGGGCACTATGTCGCCAATCAAGATATCAACCAGCATCCCGAGCGCAATAACGGAACGGTGTTCGTCGGAATCGTCTCGCCGGCGTCAGATACATTCCGGTTCATGCCCATGGCAGAGGATGTGAAAGATGCCGAGGGACATGTTGTCGCTGTCGGCGATTATCAGCCCGGAGAGGAGTTCACCTACTGGTGGGGCTCCGGCTGGAGCAAAGGGGGCGTGGCCGACGGCAACGAGTGGGAATCGATACTGGCCACTCAATCCCGCCATATCGCCAATCCTCTGAAGATAAAGATTATAAAGTAAATATCGCGAAATAGAAGATCGGGAAGAGATCGGAATCTTATGAGAAAAATCCTGTTTGCGACAATATTGTGTGTCCTGATGTCGGTAGCCTTTGAGTTGCCGGCGCGCGACACGTATATACGTGAGTTGTCGCAGGCCGGACAGTTTCTTGACATGACCGTCCACAGCATCATGAAGGATTCTGTGGGCTATGTATGGTTTGGAACAGCCAAAGGCGTGGAGCGTTTCGACGGAGTCCATGTGAAGCATTTTCCTCTGGGATCGAATACAGGCAGTCCGGTGCGGGCTCTTGTAAGTGACCAGCGTCGTCGTGTGATCTATGCCGGCAATTCAGAAGGCCTCTGGCGTCTCGGCACCCCTTTCAAGTCTTTTGAGAAATTGAAAGGGATTAACTTGAAAGATGTGAACGCGATTGTGCTTACCGCCCCTACGCGTATGCTCACAGGCACGAACGCCGGGCTCTATGCAGTAGATCTCGCTAAAGGGAAAGTATCGCGATTGCCACTCGGACCGACCCGGCAGATGGGGAATATCGCCGTGAACGACATCTATTACGATCGGACGCGTCAGACGGCGTGGCTCGCCACTTCTAAAGGTATACATAAAGTGAGCCTTTACGACGGTCGTTCAGCCGAGGTATTCGAATACTTCCCGCAAGGGCAGAGTTCGCAGAGCTTCTGCAAGATAATAAGAATAGGCGATTATCTCTATCTCGGGACGCAGGACCGCGGGCTGATGCGGTTCGGTCTTGGCGACAAACAGTTTTCCACGTATCTCGACATAGGCGGGAATGTGGTTTCGGATTTCGCTACCGATGGCAAAGGACTGCTCTATGTAGGGGGCGACGGAAGCGGTGTGACAGTGATCGACACGAAAAGGGACGCCGTTGCCAACCGCATGGTGCGCCAGCAGGGAATCACCAACTCGCTGCATTCCAACTCTGTCTATTCCGTCTATATCGATGACAACGGCCAGCTATGGGTGGGCTACTATCAGACAGGAGTGGACTATACGCTCTTCAACAGCGGGGCATTCTCCACCTTTGACGAGTCATATTATTCCACAAGGGGGAATCCTGCGCGCAGCGTGCTTCTCGATGGCAGCCGCATACTTTTGGGCACACTCGAGGGAGTTGTGCTTCTCGACAGGGAAAAAAAGAATGTGACGCAGATACGGCGCCCCCGTCTTCGTTCCGACATGATTATTTCTTCGGCGCTTTTCCGCGACCGATACTATGTAGGCACTTATGGCGG
>URNY01000028.1 GCA_900549375.1 uncultured Bacteroidales bacterium
TTCAAGGCTCTGGATACTTCTACGCTTACCGGGGACGCTCTTGAAAGGGCCGACGGAAATCTGCGCATCATCTCGTCGCTTTATGGAATTCTGCGGCCGTCGGATATCATAAAACGCTATCGTCTTGAGTTTAAGAGCAAGATAGCGCCGAATCATAAATCTCTGGCAGAATACTGGAAGAAGGATGTAACAATAGCTATCGGTCGCTATCTGCAGGAGAACGGTATAACGGAGATCCTTGATCTCATGCCGTCGGATGCCGCGAAGTGTATAGACTTCAAACTGATAAAACGGTTTGCGAAAGTAGTGAAGGTGGAATTTCTCGAACAGTCGGGTGATGAACTTCGCACTCCGAATGCCGGCAAGCTGAAGAAGCTGCGCGGCGAATTGCTTCGTACAATACTGATCGCGGGATATGATAAAGTGTCGGATCTCGCTGAACTCGAAGGGGAGAACTTCATTTATTGCGACAAGGCGAGCTTCCCCGGGAATATTTGTTTCATGACAGATTAGTTAAATTATAATAAGAGGGGAGGAAGGGCGTTTTAAAGTCATGGGGGAAAAGAACGCTAACCACATTTTCAGGATATGCTTCCTTGCGCTGGTATTCGCGCTTATGTCCGCTATGGTTTCCTATGCGGATAATGTCAGAATATCGGGTAAGGTGATCGACAACGAAGACAAACCGATTGAATTCGGCACCGTGCGAGTCGCAGGTACGGCAATCGGAACGAATACAAACCTCAAGGGTCTGTATTCTCTCAGCGTGGCCGAGCGCGACACTCTGGAACTTATCTATACTTGCATAGGATTCAAGACCGTAAAACATAAACTCATAAATCCGAAAGGTGAGCTGACACTCAATGTCAGGATGTATCCCGACGATGTGACTCTGAACGAGGTCGAGGTGCTCGGATTCCGTCCGAACAGCAACGGCATGCAAAGTTTCGACACAGAGAGTTTCAAACTCTCGCCCGATGTGTCGGGCGGCAGTGTGGAGGCGATGATCTCCACAATGCCCGGCGTAAATTCCTCCAATGAATTGAGCTCACAATATAGTGTGCGCGGAGGGTCGTTTGATGAGAACTCTGTCTATATCAACGGTATGGAAATCTATCGACCGCAGCTTGTACGTGCCGGTCAGCAAGAGGGGCTGAGTGTGATAAATCCCGACATGGTAGGTAACCTGAGATTCTCCTCCGGCGGATTCCCCGCACGCTACGACGACAAAATGTCGTCGGCGCTCGACATAACTTATCGCGAGCCGGAATCGTTCGAGGGAGCTGTGGCTGCGAGCTTCATGGGCGGCTCACTGACAATAGGCCAGAATTCCGGCAAGTTCTCCCAGCTTCACGGCGCGCGATTGAAAAAGAACAACTCCCTGCTTTCATCTATGGATACGAAGGGAGAATATGATCCTCTCTATTTCGACTATCAGACAAATCTCTCGTTGAAACCCAACGACAGGCTTACCTTCAACTTCTTAGGGAACATCTCCCTGAATCATTACAACTTCACTCCCCATAACCGCGAGACGACTTTCGGAACCGCGCAGGATGTGAAGCATTTCAAAGTATATTTCGACGGACAGGAGAAAGACAAATTCGAGACCTTCCTCGGCGCCTTGTCGGCGACCTACCGCGTGAACCGCGCCACAAGTTTCTCGGCCGGCATCTCCGGCTTCCTTACCAACGAACTTGTGTCCTATGATATTTCCGGCGAATACTGGCTCAACCAGGCCGGAACGGCCGGAGAGGGTGGCATCGGAGGCGAGCTCGGCGTCGGCAAATACATGGAACATTCAAGAAACCGACTGAAAGCATCCGTGATGCGCCTTTTCTTGAGAGGTGAGACAAGAATCAAGAAGAACCATCTTACATTCGGATTCGATTACAAACGAGAGAATTTCCGCGACCGTACCAAAGAATGGGAATGGCGCGATTCGGCAGGCTATTCATTGCCGACCGCACCCGAAGGAGTGCATCTGATTTATAACCTCACGTCGAAGCATAATCTTTCGACCAACAGGCTCGCCGCCTACGTCGAGGATGCTATATATTTCGACACGGAGAAAGCTTACATGACGCTCAACGGAGGTCTTCGTTTTTCTTATTGGGATTTCAATAAAGAGTTTCTCGTTTCCCCGAGGGTGAACTTCTCGGTGAGACCAACGGGGAGCAACTGGAATATCCGCGCGGCAGCCGGACTTTATTATCAGTCGCCATTCTATAAAGAATTCCGCCGGGCCGGAACCGACAGTGACGGCAATTCCGAGATCTCTCTCAATCGCGACATCAAATCTCCCCGCAGTCTACAATTCATAGTAGGCACGGACTACACATTCCGCGCCATGAACCGTCCCTTCAAGCTCACGGGAGAGGTTTATTACAAGAATCTCGCGAATCTCATTTCCTATGAATACGACAACCTGAAAGTGAACTATTCCGGTATCAACGACTCAAAAGGATTTATCACCGGACTTGATCTCAAACTCTTCGGGCAGTTTGTGGAGGGTTCCGACTCCTGGCTCAGTTTCTCGCTGATGAAAACGAGCCAGACGCTCGACGGCAAGAAAGTGCCTCTACCGAGCGACCAGCGTTTTTCCGTGGCTTTATATTTCACCGATTATTTTCCGAAATTCCCCAAACTGAAATTCAGCCTCCGCGGCATCTTCGCCGACGGGTTAACAATGACCGCGCCACACCGCAGCCGTTCGGAAACATATTTCCGCTCACCCTCCTACAAGCGAGTTGACATTGGTGTGAGCTATCAGCTTGTGGGCGCTCCGAGCGATGGCGTCAGGCCATATAATTTCTGGCGGCACTTCAAGAGTATCGTGCTCGGGCTCGACTGCTTCAACCTGCTCGACATAAGCAATGTCAGCAGCTATTACTGGGTGACGGATGTGAACGACATACAGTATGCCGTGCCTAATTATCTGACGCGTCGCCAGTTCAACGTCCGCCTTTCGGTGGAATTCTGATCGGTGGCAGACAATTCTTATATAGGTTATTTTACGGAGAAGAAGCTATATTTCACGCTTTCAGGAGCGCAATATCGATTTAGCAGAGCAACGGCAAGTTCTTTCAAAGCTTCGATATCCTCTCCTTCATCGTAAACATTTATCAGCATCAGCAATCTTTGGGTAGGAGGAGTGAGTTTCGTTCGCTCCTCATCGCTTGTCGGCGTTCCGATGCCGCCGACAGCATCGCGATATACCGGGAGGCCGTCGATATTGAGCTGCCCGCGTCCGATGGCATTGAAACATTCCCCTGCGCGTCCCCTTCCGAGAACGAGGCTGTTTCCCTCGATTTTGTCAGCATCGAAGCCTCCTATACTGTGACCGGTTCTCATCGATAGAAGATTAATGAAATCAACGAGCATCGTAAGGCGATAAAGTCCCTTGCCGTTAACTGCGCGGCGGCACAAGGCTTCGGCCGACGGCCGATAGCGGTTGGGATCCTTTCCGAGAGCCTTGTAGGCAGCTCGTGTGGCAGCTATCGATCCACGTTTGTTTACGGCCTCGATAGGCGTCGAACCCTGAATATTCATGGCTTCGGTTTCCACGGCCTCCCAAAGAGTGTCGGATGTCGGACCGTTGGCAACGCGTGCTTCGATTGCTATTACGCGCAGACCCGGTGCCGCGGCTTTTATTTCATCGGAAAATTCTATCTCGAACATCGGATACAAGTTTTTTTGAAATTATTACTGCAAATTTAGTGATTCTTTGTAAATTCGCGTATTAAATCCAATGTATATACTTTTAATAAAGGGAACCTATGGCCCAGAAACCGAGCATACCAAAAGGAACAAGAGATTTCTCCCCGCTTGAGATGGCACGGAGAAACTATATATTCGACACTATCAAGAAATCTTTCCGTCTTTTCGGCTATAAACAGATAGAGACTCCCGCCGTAGAGAATCTTTCCACGTTGATGGGAAAATATGGCGAGGAGGGCGACAAACTGCTTTTCAAGATACTTAACTCGGGGGATTTCCTGAAATCCGTAAGTGATGAGGAACTGATTGAGCGCAATCTACCGCGTCTCACCAATAAGATTTGCGAGAAGGGATTGCGTTATGATCTGACGGTTCCTTTCGCGCGGTTTGTGGTCCAGCACCGTAACGAGCTGCAGATGCCCTTCAAGAGATTTCAGATTCAGCCTGTATGGCGTGCGGACCGTCCGCAGAAAGGCCGTTATCGCGAGTTCTTTCAATGTGATGCGGATGTTGTCGGCTCCGATTCGCTCAACAACGAGATAGAACTTCTCTCGCTCATCGACTCAGTGTTTGCCGACCTCGGTATAAGGATAGCAGTGAAGGTTAACAACCGCAAGATTCTCGCCGGTATTGCCGAGACAATCGGTGCGGCCGACAAGATTGTGGATATCACCGTGGCAATCGATAAAATCGACAAGATAGGGATAGAGAACGTCAATGTCGAGCTCTGCGAGAAAGGATTGGGCGAGGAAGCGATAGCCGCTTTGCGTCCCGTACTCGAGCTTAAGGGCGACAACGAAAGCAAGCTCAAAGTCATGTCCGATCTTCTGAAAGATTCAGAAGAGGGCATGAAGGGCATCGAAGAGATGCGCGAAGTGCTTGCCGGAATCGAGGCCTTAGGACATAAGTGCGTTGTAGAGGCCGACCTTTCGCTTGCGCGCGGACTCAACTATTATACAGGAACCATCATCGAAGTCAAGGCGCTCGATGTGGAGATCGGCAGCATCACCGGCGGCGGACGCTATGACAACCTCACCGGCGTGTTCGGAATGCCCGGACTATCAGGTGTCGGAATCTCCTTCGGAGCCGACAGGATTTATGACGTTATGAACCAGCTGAACCTCTATCCCGAGGAGATCGGAGGCACGGTGAAGGTGATGTTCGTGAATTTCGGTCCCAAGGAAGCTCTGCGTTCGTTGGCATGCGTCCGGAAGCTTCATGATGCCGGAATTCCGGCTCAGATGTATCCAGATGCGGCCAAGCTAAAGAAGCAGATGGCCTTTGCCGATGCCGAAAAGATTCCGTATGTGGCAATTGTCGGAGAAACGGAGCTCGCCGACGGCACGGTGATGCTCAAGGATATGCAGGGAGGCACGCAGACGAAAGTCGCTGTCGACGAACTTGTTGAATTTCTGAAAAAAGCATGATGGAGAGTATTTCGCTTCAAGAGTTTTTAGTAAAGCAACCCAACTTCCCTCAGCGAGATCCCGCGGAGGAGAGTTATTGCAAGATTGCCAACGAGGTTCTGAAAGTCATAGCCAAAAGCGAAGCGGGCATGAGGCTCGATCCGGAGCTTGTGAAAAGGATGGCTTTGGGCTTTGCGGGCTATCTGCAGGATATTGTTGCCGATGCCGGTATCTGGCGTTCGTTTGTCGATGCCAACCGCAAGCTTTACGGATATTCGGTGCCCTTCCATAGCGAAGGGGAAAGTTATGTGGACTATGAACTGAATCGCGAAGATGTCCGCTTTTTAGCATGGTATTTCATAGCGATGAACGATGAGAACCTACGCGACCTTTATCCGCACGACCCGCTGCTTCTCTCGCTTGCCGACCAAGTCTATGAATATTTCGAATCGGTATATGACGATGCTCCCAATGCCGCTTATTATAATATCTCGCTCGGTCTCGAACTGAGTGATCCGGAAGATTCCGAGAAAATATTCCATCTCGGCCAGTGGCTTTTCCTTCACTGCTATCTGATGACGCCGGCCTTCGCGCTGACCCTTTCGGATATTCTTTCCGACGAAGAACTGATGAAGAGCAAAGACATCACGAAGCTTCAGAATCGCATGGAGCAATCGATGATGGAGGATCCTACTGGCCCTCTGTCGCTTTTCGTGACCGAATGGCTCAAGCTTATCATCGAAGGCAAGATGCCCGAAGATAAGAATTCCACGACAGATGAATCGAAAGAGCCGCATCCTTATTACGCAAAGTTCATGAATGCCAACGGCGGTAAGCCAATCCGGTATTTCGGCGATTATGAAGAGATGAACAGTTTCTTTATCGAAGGCATGGGCTGGGAAGCTAATCAGGAGCATCTGCCACAGATGAAGAATGAGCATGATTTTGTGATAATGGTGAACCGCACCCGCGGTATGCTGGTGGCCCGGAATGTTGCCCGATGCATCGCCGATCCGGATAATCCCTATTACGACAAAGCATATGCGCGCGAACATGCTTTCGACTTTCTGACAGTACGCGGGCGTTGTCCGGCCGATCTCGTGCGTTATGCATTCCTCAACTCTTGGCTTCCCGATGCCGTTTTCCCCGGCACTGACGACAATATTCTTGTGGCTGCGAACAACGACTTTATCGCACGATGCTATCTCCAGCAGTATTATCGCGACTGAAACAAATAACAGATATCTACCATGAAATTCAAATACTTTCTATATGGCCTTCTGCTTCTGACGGCAACTATCGGCGCCAATGCGCAGACCACTTTTGATGAAATGAAAGCAGATCTGAATAAAACGGGAGGCGTTTATTTCGCATATCCTGCCGACAAAGCCGATAACACGCCGGCTCCCAAAGGCTACAAACCCTTCTATATTAGCCATTACGGGCGTCATGGAAGCCGCTATCTGATAAGCGACAACGATTATACGCGCGTCTCCGAGCTGATACACAAGGCGAAGGATGCCAATGCTCTTACACCATTCGGCAAGGAGGTGCTCGCCAGAATCGACAGCGTATCCGAGGAGGCGAGATTGCGCGGCGGAGACCTTTCTCCGCTCGGCGTCAGACAACATAAGGGAATAGCCGCGCGCATGTTTGCGAATTATCCGGAGGTGTTCAAAGGAGATGCAAAGGTATCTGCGCGGTCCACGCTTGTGGTCCGTTGCGTGCTCAGCATGGCCTCATTCTGCGAGAGTCTGAAAGAGAAGAATCCTGATCTGCAGATCACGATGGAATCTTCCCAAAGATATATGCCTTATCTGTGCTACAGCACACCCGAATCCGACCGCTTCAACGGTAACGAAGGCTGGTGGAAAGAGGTGAGCCGAAAGTTCCGCGACAGCAAAACGGATGGCAGCAGGTTGGCAGACACATTGTTTTCCGACCCCAAATTCGTCGGAAAATACGTGAATCCCGAAGATCTCCTCTGGTGGATTTACTGGCTTGCATCCGATGCGCAGAACACTGAAAACCGGATATCGTTTTACGATGTGCTCACTCCCGAGGAGAGCATAGGATTATGGCAGAGTTTCAATGCCGACTTTTATGCCCGACATTCGAATTATCCACCCGCCGAGGGAAAACATCTTGCCAATGCCAAGCCGTTGCTGCGCAATTTCCTTCAGGGAGCCGAGGATGCGATAGCCGGAAAAGGGGAGAGCGCTACATTGCGCTTCGGACATGACGGCAATGTGGTTCCTTTCACAGCGCTGCTTCATTTGGAAGGATGCTACGGCGAGGAAAGCGATCCGGAGAAATTCCACGAAGCATGGTGCGACTGGAAAGTATCGCCGATGGCCGCGAACATACAGATGATACTTTTCCGCAACGACAAGAAGCCAGACGATGTGCTCGTGAAGTTCCTGCACAACGAGCGGGAAACCAAAATCCCTGTGGCGACCGATATCTGGCCCTATTATCATTGGAAAGATGTAAAAGCCTATTACGAGTCGCTTTTGAAATAGAAAGCAGATTACTCTATATCAAGAGCCCATCCGGCGATGTCATTTTGCAGGATGGGCTCTTGATATTATCTGAGAGGAGGCGTCAGCAGAAATTCTTGCGGTTGAAGACGCTCCAGAATTTGAGCTTGATAACTCCGAAAACAGCCTCGCCGAAGATGCTCGAATTCATCTTCGATGTTCCGAGCTGACGATTGACGAAGATGATAGGCACTTCCACGATTTTGAATTTTTTGAACCAGGTCTTGAACTTCATTTCAATCTGGAAAGCATAACCTTTGAAATGGATTTTGTCGAGATTTATGGTTTCGAGCACATTCCGGTGATAGCAAACGAATCCGGCGGTGGAATCGCGAAGATTCATGCCTGTGATGAATCTCACGTAGGCCGAAGCGAAGTATGACATAAGCACCCTTCCCATAGGCCAGTTCACAACGTTCACACCAGAAATGTATCTTGAGCCTATGGCCATGTCAGCATTGTTGTCGCGGCATTCATGGAGCAGGCGTGGAAGATCTGCGGGATTGTGGGAGAAATCGGCGTCCATTTCGATCACATATTTGTAATCGCGTGCCAGAGCCCATTTGAAGCCGTGGATATAGGCCGTTCCGAGTCCCAATTTCCCTTTGCGGCATTCGAGATGGATACGCCCGGGATATTGCGCGATCTTTTCGCGCACGGCATCCTGCGTCCCGTCGGGCGAAGCATCGTCGATCACGAGGAGGTCGAATCGGTCGGGGAGAGCCATCACGGCATCGGTTATATTGCGGATATTCTCGATTTCGTTGTATGTAGGTATGATTACAAGAACTTCGCTCATAGCTGTTTACATGAATAATTCATTCGCCTCGAATTGCAATCGTGACGAATTTCCGAGTTCATTCATGCAAATTTAATAAAAAGGGTGGAATAACAGGCAATTGTTGCTGATAAAATGGAATCCCGACGAAAGCCTTTTCCACCACCGACGAAGGATGGTAGGAGAGTTTGCTCTGACGCAGGTATTCGTTGCCCGTGTCATCCTCACGGTTAAGGAAGAGGACATCAGGGAATTCTTCGCTTACGCGTCGCGCCATAAAAGAAGATATGGCCTGATAAATTCCGCGGTAATCGGTATCCCCCTTTTCGACATGCACAAAGAATGTATCGCCCGATTTTTCGCCGTAAGAGAAACCTATTATTTTACCTTCATATCTAAGGGCGATTCCGGAGAAGGGGTAGAGACCGAAGAGGCGCAGGGTCTCTATAGTGCTGTCGCTTTCATAATTGAAAAGCTGATTGTCGGGATGCTGATGCTTGAATTTGAGTGTGAATTCTATAAGTTCATCGATATTATTTTCGCCGATTGGTTCAACGGTGGCTGAACCGTAATTATTCAGGAAATAATTCAGATGGTTTCTTTTCTTCTCCATTTTCTTACCGCTGAATCCGATGAAATTCGCGATTGGATAGAGATAGTCTTTCCAGTCCGCAATCTTGCCGGCAAAACCTTCGGGAATATCTTCCGACTCGATATCGGTGGTTTCGGAATCTGAAATCATAACTGCGGGGCAATCGCATGCCGTGGCATCCCTGTTTATGAGGGCCAAGGCGAGGTCGGCATTCAAAGGTCCGCAAGGTCTGTAATACAATATGCGGTTGTTGTCGGCATCGAAACCCTTGATGAAAAGGGAATCGGCGAAAGTGGCGATGCGATAATTGAAATAATCCTTCCACATCATCACGCCTCCCACGGAGTAATCGCAAGAGCGCGAGGGATATCTGCGGAAGTAATCCGAGAGCAGGGCGATACGTCGAGAGTCGGTTTTCTGAACGCGAGCCGCGTCAGTTTGTCGATATAGGTTATATTATCGGGGCTTTTCATAACTGCCTGTGTGTTTCTAATCTTTGTATTAAAACGATAAAAGAGGAATAATGTTTTTAACATAACTTGTGGAGAAGATGAATTTATCTAAGAGAATTCACAAAAATTTAGTATTTTTGCATTTGGGGCGTATTGCCGAGTTAAAGCGCGGGGTTCTCCGCGATTCATGCAATGTTCCCATTCAGAATAGACATGGATAATCTGAAAGTATTGAAATTCGGAGGGACGTCTGTAGGGACAGTGGAAAGCCTGCGAAACGTCAAAGCGATAGTCGAGGGTCTCGACCATCCGGCGATAGTGGTTGTTTCCGCGCTCGGCGGCCTGACCGACAAACTCATATCGACAGCGAGGCTTGCCGCCGAAGGCAATCCCTCATATATAGAGATGATGTTGGGTTTCCGCCGGCGTCATGAAGAGATAATATCGGGTGTGGTGCCCGAAAACCGTATCCCCGAGGTCAGCGAGAAAGTAAACGCTCTTCTCGACGAGTTGGAGGACCGCTATAAAGGTCTTTCGCTGATTCGCGATCTACCGGAACGCACGCTCGACGAGATTGTGAGTTTCGGCGAACGGATGTCATCGGTGATAGTGGCCGCTATGCTTGATAACGCCACGCATCATAATTCACTTGAATTCATAAAGACAGAAAAATGGTTTAGCCGCAATATTGCCGACAGACCCTTGACAGAGCGTCTCATATGCGAGGAATTCGGGAGTGAACTCAGTTGCCATGCCGTGACGGGAGGGTTCATTTCCACCGATAGGGATTCGGGAGAGATTACCAATCTGGGAAGAGGAGGCAGCGACTATACGGCTGCGCTCATAGCCGCAGCGCTCGAATCGGAAGTGTTGGAAATATGGACGGATGTCGACGGCTTTCTCACAGCCGATCCGCGGATAATACCGGAGGCGGGACTTATTCCGGAGATGACGTTCATTGAAAGTATGGAATTATGCTCTTTCGGAGCAAAGGTTATATATCCCCCGACGATATATCCTGTTTTCCACAAGAACATTCCCATCCGGATACTCAACACTTTCAATCCTTCGGCTCCCGGAACCTACATCTGCGACAGCGCAGGAGAGCACAAAGGTCCTCGCGGCGTCTCGTCGCTGAACAATACGGCGGTGATAACGCTTTCCGGACCCTTGACCGATAATGTTGCCGAAGTGAATTCCAGGGCCTACAATGCGATGGCCCGCAACGGAATTAGCGTGTTCCTCGTAACGCAACCCTCCGGAGGGGATTCATTCTCGATTGCCATGCCTCAAGCCGATGCTCAGAATGCGCTGAAATATCTGGAACTCGAGTTTGCATCTGAGATGCAGACCGGGGAGATAACGGAGATAATGCTTACGGAAGGTCTCTCGGTCGTGGCTGTGGTTGGAGAGGGCATGAAACAGATGGTTGGTCTCGGGGCGCGGCTTGTGAATACCCTTTTGCGCTCAAGCATCCCCGTGGAGGCTCTTTCCGAGGGCGCTTCGGATACAACGCTTGCCATTGTTGTCGACAGCGAGAACGTAAAGGATGCGTTGAAACTTATCCATGCGGCCTGTTTCTGAATTGTTTTCTCAATATACTCATCAGATAATTAAATGGATATCAAAAATATAAAATACGAGATAAGCAATGAGAATCCGGCTAAATGTCCGCAGACAAAAGTGCCGGAATATGCGTTTATCGGCAGATCGAATGTAGGCAAATCATCGCTCATCAATATGCTCGGCAAGAGTAAAAGTCTTGCTAAAACATCCCAAAAGCCCGGTAAGACACTCCTTATAAACCATTTCAAGGTAGACAACGGGGAATGGTATCTTGTTGACCTGCCCGGTTATGGCTATGCGGCCCGTGGAAAAGACCAACGGGAGAAACTGCAGCGGATAATCAGTAGCTATATCCTGAACCGAGAGCAGCTCACCCTTCTGTTTGTCCTTATTGACATACGTCATGAGCCTCAGAAAATCGATCTGGAATTCATCAACTGGCTTGGAGAAAATGGCGTTCCTTTTGCCATAGTTTTCACAAAGGCTGATAAGATCGGCCCGGTAGTGGCGGAACGCAATGTGGAGAACTACAAGAAGGAACTTCTGAAGCATTGGGATGAATTGCCGCCTGTGTTCGTCACTTCTTCCGAGAAGAATAAAGGGAGGGAGGAATTGCTCGATTACATCTATTCCATCAACAAAGAGATAAGGGAATGCGCTGAAACTGCGGGTAGCAATGAGCCGTCCGGCGAAGCGCCCGAAGAGGCCAATAAATAGCAATCAATACGATATCATACGTTAACCAATTTCTCAAGATGCAAAAGGACAAGATACTGAAGAGCCATGATAAGAGGGCCGAGGCAATCCGCTTTATGTTTGTCGGAGGTTTTTCCACCCTGCTTCAATATGGCCTTTACGTGGTTTTCGTTCGCGCTGTCGGAACAACTGCAGTGGTATCGACGTTGATAAGTTACGCGATAAGTTTTATAGCGAACTTCTTTTTGTCGAGTTACTTCACCTTCCGGAGCAATCCGAACACGCTGAAAGGCCTCGCATTCACGTGCAGCCACCTCATCAATATGGGACTTCAGACAGGACTTGTGGCTATTTTCAAAGGAATCGTGGGTCCGACGCTCGCATTATTGCCTGCTCTGGCGATATGCGTACCTGTGAATTTCTTTCTTGTCAGGTATGCGTTTACCAGCAGGCATTTTCAGAAGAGCATAAGAAAGAAGCATCATCAGGAACCAGTATAACACATTTAAGAATTATGGAAAAAGTGGCATTTGCAAGCGATCATGCCGGTTTCGGCCTCAAGCAGGTCATCATGAAACAAATGCGTGATAAAGGCTATGAAGTGGTTGATTACGGCACGTTCAGCGAAGAATCATGCGATTATGCCGACTATGCCCATCCGGCCGCCGTGGCTGTAGAGAGAGGGGAGTGCTCGTTTGGCATCGCTATATGTGGAACCGGCAACGGCATCAACATGACCCTCAACAAACATCAGGGCATACGCGGAGCCATAGCCTGGCAACCCGAGCTGGCGGTATTGGCAAAGGCTCATAACGATGCGAATTTCCTTGTGCTTCCGGCACGTTTCATCAGCGATTATGAAGCCTGCAACTGTGTCGACGCATTTCTCAATACGAAATTCGAAGGCGGCCGCCATCAACGTCGCATAGAAAAGATTCCCGTAAAAGGTTGCGGGTGCCTCTGATGGATAAATTTACTATCCGGCTCAAAGGTCTCAGATTCTTCTCTCGGATCGGTGTCTCCGGGCAGGAACGACGTGTCGGCAATGAATTCGAAGTGAATATCACGATTTCTCTCCCGGCAGACGGTTTTCGCAGGGAAGATTTGTCGAGCACAGTTTCGTATGCTGATGTATATCTCATGGCTAAAGAATGCATGGGCCACGAGGCGTTGCTTCTCGAAACCGTAGCAAAGGATATATCCGAAAGAATATCAGAGAAATGGCCCGCAATTGAGGATGTCTCGGTGGAGATTACGAAACTTTCGGTGCCTATCGACGGGATGACGGGAAGTGCCTCCGTCGAATATTTCCGCAAAAAAAATGATGAAATATTTGGCTAAGTTCGAAAAAAGCATTAATTTTGCAAACGAAGTTATTCAATTATTTTGCACAACACTGATATGACCTCATCAGAAACAGCATACCCCTTCGCCGATGGTAAGTTGGCCGGCGCTCTCTTCGACCTCGACGGCGTGCTTATCGACAGCGAAACCGAATATACAAAGATCTGGAGCGAAATCAACCGCCGGTTTCCTACCGGCTATGACGACCTCGCTCTTCGAATCAAAGGTATGACGCTCCATAATATCCTTGCCACATATTATCCCGACGCTTCTGTGGCGGATAAGGTGCGCGATACCCTCCATGAGCTTGAGTCCCATATGACATATCGCTGGCTTCCCGGAGCCAGGGAACTGCTGGAATGGCTCATGGCAAACGGCGTTCCGAGAGCTCTGGTGACAAGCAGCGACAACAAGAAGATGGAGCACCTGAATGAGGAGATCCCGGAATTGGTCCCGATGATGTCGGCTCTCATCACCGCCAACCGCATAAGCCGTTCCAAACCGGATCCCGAAGGCTATCTGCTTGGTGCGAGTGAAATCGGTATTCCAATCTCCCGCTGCGTGGTTTTCGAAGATTCGCTGCAGGGTGTGAAAGCCGGTAGAGCATCCGGAGCATTCGTGGTAGGTGTGGCAGGAACCCTCAAGCCGGAAATCCTGCAACCTTTCTGCGATATCATTGTTTCATCTTTGGAAGACTTAGAACCCGCGAAGCTGTTCGCGGCTTGCTGAAAATAATGGCTGCACAAGGAAGCATCATACCATTGGCGGAAAGACTTCGTCCGCGTTCTCTCGACGACTACATCGGGCAATCCCACCTCGTGGGCGAAGGCGGCATAATCCGCCGCATGATCGAAACAGGACGCGTGAACTCCTTTATATTATGGGGCCCCCCGGGAGTGGGCAAAACCACTTTAGCCAGGATAATGGCCTCGCAGACCGATGTGCCCTTCTATACTCTCAGTGCCGTCACATCCGGCATAAAGGATGTGCGGGAAGTGTTACAGAGATGCGAGGCCGACACACGCAGCATGTTCGTAAACGGCCGTCCGATACTCTTTATTGATGAAATCCACCGGTTCAACAAGTCCCAGCAGGATTCTTTGCTGGGGGCCGTTGAAAAGGGCACTGTCACGCTTATCGGAGCCACAACGGAAAATCCTTCGTTCGAGGTGATACGTCCTCTCCTCTCCCGTGCACAGGTCTATACTCTCAAGCCTCTTGAAAAAAATGACCTCGATGTGCTGCTCAAACGCGCCATGTCGGAAGATGAGGTATTGAAAAACCGTAAATTCGATGTGCGCTCCAAAGAAGCTTTATTCAGATATTCCGGTGGCGACGCGCGCAAACTCCTTAATATAATAGACCTCATTGAGCAGTCCACTGCCGAGGATGAGACTGTAGTGATCGATGATGATATTGTCACATCGCGCCTGCAGCAGAATCCGGCTGCCTACGACCGCGACGGCGAGATGCATTACGACATTGTGTCGGCTTTCATAAAATCGATTCGCGGAAGCGATCCGCAGGCCGCCGTATATTGGCTTGCAAGGATGGTGGAAGGGGGCGAAGACCCTGCTTTCATTGCCCGCAGACTCGTGATTCTGGCTGCCGAGGATATTGGCTTGGCAAATCCTAACGGTCTTCTTCTTGCCAACGCCACGTTCGATGCTCTCAATAAAATCGGTTGGCCGGAGGGGCGTATTATCCTTTCGGAATGTGCCATCTATCTCGCCAATTCCCCAAAAAGCAACTCGGCTTATATGGCTATCGCGGCAGCTCAGGAAGCTGTAGGACGCACAGGTGATCTGCCGGTCCCTCTACACCTCCGGAACGCTCCTACAAAGCTGATGGCCGACCTGGGATATCACGAAGGTTATAAGTATGCCCACGATTACGCAGGGAATTATGTGGAACAGCAATATCTGCCCGATGCAATTATCGGCGCAGAGTTCTGGAAAGCGGGCAACAACCCTTCGGAATATAAAATGCAACAACGTCTCGCTTCCCTCAAAGGAGAGAACGGGGAGACTAAATAATTTTAGGAATTTCTATTTTCCCGGATAATAATTTCTATTTTCCCGGATAAAAGGTTTCGAATGTTGAATCATCGTAATAAACGGTGATTTGGATTACTTTTCGCGGATTTTTGCGCATTTTTTCTATTTCGCGCATCAATTCCGCGTTTTTTACATCCCCCTGAATCCCGCTGTTGGTGCGGTCTGAGAGGCCTTTTTTACCCTCATTAAAACCCGTGAGATTTGAATATTTGTTGATTTCCGTATCCCTGGAGGGATATTTTTCCGCCTCGGTGAATAGGTTCGGCATTCCGTCGTCGGGGACCTCCTCTTTGGGTTGGGGCACGAGCATCGGACCTTCGCCAAAGAGAAGCCATAATACGGAAAGCTCCGGATAGGCCGAATGAATCTGCCCGACTATAACATCGCTAATTTTCTTGTTACGGCCCGTAAGAATCTGCGAAAGGCTGGGACGGGGGATACCGCATGTATCGGCAAACTGAGAGTTGGTAAGACCCATCTCTTCAATGAACCCTTTTAGACGAATTGCTACATTATCCTCACTCATAGTCCCATTTTTAAATTACAAATTCACAGTGCAAATGTAACTATTTATTTGTTAATTGCAAATTTTAAACTCAAAATTATTTTGTTTAATTTCGTGAATTACGAATTTATAACTGCAATTTACAATTCAGAATTACAAACCAAAAACCCATGACCTACATACACTTGCATAAATATCCGACTGATAGGCACATTATTGGCCATCTGCCGCCGATTCAAGGAAATCGAACCATTCAAAATAGACCAATTTCTTTCATATCGCTTTAATTTTTGTTCATAACTTGCTGTTATATGTCTATTTGAGTAAACATTTAATAAGTGTTAACAGCTATAATTTACGAAAATTCGCGGTTGTGTTTTGCAAACTTATTACCAATTTACAATTATATATCGTTTAGGAAATTTATCCACTGTTTTGATTTGTTATTCTCAATCAAAGACAACCAATCTATTTGCATATCCGAATTCCATTTCGCACACTCTAATTTGTAAATAGGCCACCACCTACTTTTTGCATCGATATTACATGTCCCAATTTGACCAATTCTGATTTTTGCAATTTTCACTCCCCTTTCGCAAAAATTCGACTCCGGAAATTAGAATCGCAATTAATCCGCCAGACAACCATATTTCCCTATTTATTACTCGATTTCTGACTCTCATCCGATTCTCAGAGCCTTATTTGCATATAAAAACGAAGGTAACATACTCAATTTACAGCATGTTACCCTCTATTTAAAATTCTAAATCCGATAGTTGAAATAGATTCAGAAATGTAAATTTACATTTTTTGATCTCCTCATTCGATTTTTTCCATCATTTTCTTTCTCATCCTTCACTCCTCACTCCTCACTCCTGACTTCTTACTTCTTACCCCTCACTCCTCATCCCTCATCCCTCTCAGATCATTTCTCTCCTCTCTCTCCTCTCAGTCGAGCATTAGCGACATCGACCAGTTCAAAGACGATTTTCTGAGAATAGAATATTCTGCACGATTCGACTCTCCGGTCAAAAATTTTAGAATCTCGGAAAAATTCAAAATTCTGACCATTCCATACGGTTTTATGTTTCCATGGAGCTCCGGAAGATTTCTGATGCATTCGACCGGGACATAAAGATGCACCGCCCCTCTTCCGAAATCATTTTTTATAAAATCGAGCAACCGATAACAGCCGCACTCGTCGGAAAACAAAAGCGAATAAATCTCAGCGCCACCCTCTGCGGAATCATAAACAAAAGCGAGCGCCGAAATCCGGCCCTTGTTGTCGCGGCAAACATATATTGAACCTCCGGAGATCGCATTCTCATCAATGGCGACCATCAGATCTTCCGAACTATGGGCTATGCATGGAATTGAGGATTCCGCTTCCTGATTCATCACGAATTCCGCTATCTCATCCCTGCTTATTTCATCCGGCACGCCCCCGGCAAAGCGTTCGCATGTGAGACTCAGATAGCGTTCCTTCATTAATGAGTCATCCATTCCCGGAACGGCATTTATATAATCCGATTCGAGTTGGCCCGTCGCCGGATACACTGCGTCAGTCTTATAAAAAGCATCTTTGAAACCGCGCATGAGATAATATTGGCGGAGATGTTCATCAGATGGAATAAGAAAAAGAAAGGCGAACCCCTCTTTTTCCATACGGTCGGCCATACGCTCGATCATGCGCGACATCAAACCCCTGCGGCGTTCAGTCTTCTCAGTGGCAAGCCCGCATAGATAAATCCCCTTCGCAATATGGCCATTAAACGTCAGATTATAGGGAATGCCGAGCATTGAAGCCGTCAGGCGCCCTTCGCCATTCTCCTCGTATTCGATATAGCGCGGATTGAAATAATGTGCGAACAGTAGATCGACATACTCATCCGAATCATGGAAAGTTACTTTCCACAACCGTTTCATCTCCGATTCAAGTCGCGCAATATCCATCTTTATTCATCTTTTTCTCCCTCGGAATCGAGCATTCTCCCTGCTTCGCGCTCTCGTCGGGCCTCCTCAAAAGCCTTCTTCATTGTCGGGTTGCCGCGAGTGAGTTTCTTTATTGTGAAATCGTTCTCAACCGCATCGTTTGCCCTTAGAAGTTTCTGTTCGGAAGTCTCGAAAAGGCTCTTTACTTTCTTCAGCGACACCACCTGTTTCTCAAGAGATTCTATCACCTTGTCGATCCAACCGATGGCATCCTCATGTTTTTTTGTATGGGCATCCACGAGTTTTTTGAAGGCAAGAGCGAACTCATCGCGTCTTTCCTCAAACCGGCTTATATCCACACTCTGCGCCTTGGCAACCTCGAGCTGCATCTCAAGGCCGCGGATCGTCTCCACGCTTTTACGTGAAGCCTGACAAAGGATTCCGATGAGATTCATGAACATCTGAGGACGGATCACATACATCTTCGGATACTTATGCGATTTATTCACTATCCCTTCGTTATAGAGCTCGCTGTCGCGTTCGAGCATCGAAACGAGCACCGCGTACTCGCAGTTTTTAGTGTTGCGGTCGCGATCGAGTTTCTCAAGAAAATCATCGTTGCGGTGTTTCTGCACGGTGGCGTCGGCTTCGTTTTTCATCTCGAACATTATCGATATATATTCCTTGCCATCAATAAAATCGCGGAATATGAAATCGCCTTTGCTTCCCGTTCTCGCATCGTTGTCTTTTTCGAAATAGGCATCGGGATACATACCCATGCTCTGAGCCTGCTGGAAAAGAGTATGGCAATGAATCTCGAGGGTCTCTCCAAGCATCTTGGTCGACATCCTCATCTTGAAATCCTTATGGAACTGTATCTCTTTATCCTTCTCGCTCACTTCGAGGGCATGACGCTCCTTTAGGGCAGCTATGTTGAGGGCCGCGTCGCGTTTCTCGGCTTCCACGCGGTTGCGCAGATCGGCTATCTCGCTATCCTTGGCGGCAAGCGTTTTCTGGTGCTCGCCGCGGTCCTTGAGAAGTGCCGCCTCGAGTTCAATCTTCTTGCCTTGTTCGAAATCCTGAAGCCGCGAATTCAGCCGCGACACCTCCGATTCCTTGGAAGCTATGTCCTGCTTCATGCGGATTTCACGCTCTTTGAATTTCTGTTCCTCCCGCAATTTCTCAAGTTCGAAATCGGATTTGAGCTGACGTCGCACCTCCTCTATTCTGCGGCCAACCTCCTCCTGATAGGCTGTGGTCCTCACCTGTGAGGCCAATGATTCGAAAACGTCATCGTCCACCTGAAACACATGCTTGCAGTTCGGACATTTCAATTCTTTCATGATTCATGTGTATTATGAATATGTTCCTCGCATCTGTTGCCGTTTTTCTCAAAATAAGGCTCTATATGAATGTTGACGGAGATGGGAGAGAATGCGTCACGCAGGCGCACCTCCACTTCTGTCGCTATGTCATGACCCTCTACAATAGTGAGCTGCGGATCTACTTTTATATGCACATCAACTATCATCCGGTTGCCGTTGCGGCGAGTTCGCAACTCATGAAAAGACTTAACGCCTGGGGTATTCACGATGATACGCTTCATCCTGTCGGTCACATCCTTGGGCAAGGACGCCTCCACAAGTTCCTTTACGGCGCCCGATGCCAGCCTCCCTGCCATCACCGCTATCAGCACACTCACGAACATGGCGGCAACAGGATCCAGTATTCGCCACCGAACACCCAGAAACATCGCGCCGGCTATACCCACTGTCGTTGCCAGAGAAGAGAGGGCGTCCGAGCGGTGGTGCCAGGCATTCGCCTCCAAGGCCGTCGATTGGATTCTGCGGGCAGCGCTCATGGTATATCTGAAAAGCCATTCCTTGGCAATTATCGAGACAACAGCCATGCCTAAGGCTATCCATCCCGGCCGAGGCAATGTCTCACCGCCGAGCGAACGTATCACTCTCTCCAGCCCGTCGATAAAGATCCCTATGCCGACCGCTCCGAGAAGGATGGCGATAATGAATGTGGCGAATGTTTCGATCTTGCCATGCCCGTAGCTGTGGGAACTGTCGGCTTTGCGACGCGAAACGCCGATAACCACAAGCACCACCACATCTGTAAGAAGATCCGAGGCGGAATGTATGCCATCGGCTATCATTGCCGACGACCGGCCGAATATACCGGCAAGTATCTTGAAGGCAGACAAACCCACATTGGTCCAGAAACCGACCCATGTGACATGACGGCCCATCCTTACTTCATCTTTGAGTTTTGACATCAGGTTTGAGTTTTGACATCGGATAACGTATATTTCGCTATCAAAACTTCAAAGATAACAATTTTCCCGCTAAATCGGCCATCTATCCCTCCACATTCCGTCACTTCATTGTGGAGAAACTGCGGTAAGAGGCGGGAGCGAGGTTGAGCTTGCCTGAGGCACGAAGCATTTTGCGGAGCGAAGTCACGAATTCCTGACTCTCCTGGAGCGCGTTGAGATAGACATAGACAACGGCCATGTCGGCGGTATCGCCGCTGTTAAGATATTCATAAACTTCCCTCACGGCGCCGGAAAGCTCTTGTTTTATCAGTTCACATCTATGACGCAATGAATCTATCACCTCCGGCCGGTTTTTCTCTATCGCTTTTTCCGAATCGAGCACTGCGTCGGCAACTGTCATGCATAAGGGACCGAATGATTTGCGCAACTGCTCGGGCAATGGCCGGAAATTATTTTCCACATGTTCCTTGCAGATCTCTTCTATGCGACGCAGGTTATAGGTCATAGACATCGCCATATTGTTCGAAAGATGAAACCATGTGTTTTTCTCTATCGCTATCTCCGGCGGAAGTTTGCGCATGCAGAGCGTCAGCTTTCGCCGCTGGCTTTTAAGCACGTTCTTCTCTTTGGCAAGCTCGCGGTCGGCCGATGAAAGCTGCCGCAGATTGTCGTTCACGAATCCTTCCGCGATATCCTGATAGACGGTGGCCGCAAACCCCAGAAACATTTTCTGCTTTTCATTCACATATACTCTGAACAATGGCCACACCTCATCTGCGTCTTCCGTATTGAGAATTGTCTGGAACAATGTGTCGGAAGTAAGCTCTTTGTTTTTCTTGCGGAAACGTATATTGCTTCTTATGAGCACAGCGATTGCGACTATACCTCCGGCTATCATCAGAGGCATTCCGCCGAGATGCATCAGCGACACCACCGCTCCTGCCCCTATGAAAGCCACTCCGGCGGTTATGAACCATCCGCCGATCACTGAAATCACACCCGTGATTCTGAATACTGCGCTCTCACGCCCCCAGGCCTTATCGGCCAACGACGTACCCATGGCAACCATGAAAGTTACAAAGGTTGTGGAAAGCGGCAGCTTGAGCGATGTTCCCAATGCTATGAGCACGCTTGCCACCATCAGGTTTACGGCTCCGCGCACAAGGTCGAAGGCGGCTCCGTCTTCAAGTTCCATCTCCGATGTGTCCATACGCTTCGAAATCCAGCGTCTCACTCTTTCCGGGGTGTGAGCCTTTGCCTGATTGCAGGCATTGTCGGCGGATTTATCGCAACGCTGCTCGGTGGCTGGGATTCTGCTCTTGCAACACTCGTTGTTTTTATGGGCATTGATTTTGTAACGGGAATCGTGACTGCTGCGATGGGCAAATCCAAACACAGCGAAAGCGGTACGCTCAACAGCACAGCAGGCTGGGTTGGTCTTGCAAAGAAATTCTGTATTCTGCTTATGGTTGTGGTCGGTGTGAGAATTGATATTCTCATCGGCACAAATTACATCAGAGATGCAGTTTGTATCAGTTTTTG
>URNY01000029.1 GCA_900549375.1 uncultured Bacteroidales bacterium
AATCTGCGCAAAAATCGCCGCCCCTACGACCCCGAAATTTTAAGGAACAGAGTCTTATCATCAATGGAGTAAAGACCTTGATTCAGAATAAATAATCCATTTTTCATTCATGTAATGTAGTGTTAATTGATTTAGGAGATGTAGATAAATAACCTAAGGCAAGTTTTATGATGCCATTCTCCGTTCTCACCGGCATAGACCGCGAGGCATCGGCCGGGGAGACCGGGGATTTTATAGTTAAAACCACGTCGCGCACGGCGTTGTTAAATTATACGCAAGCCGGGTATGTCGCGTAAATCAACAGATAGACTCCGCAATTTTAAGGAACAGAGTCTAAAGGGCAGTCACGAAAACGGCTGCCCTTTGTTCATTTTTCAGCGACCACGCGGCGGTTAGTCTATGGGGTCTCGGCGTTATAGAAAATCTTCCAGCTTGAGAAGTTTGCGCTTGGCTTCCATACCGCCGGCATAGCCGGTGAGCGAGCGGTCGCTGCCGATAACGCGGTGGCATGGCACAAAGATGGAAATCGCGTTGGCGCCCGTAGCGTTGGCGACGGCGCGGACCGCCTTCGGGCTGCCGATCCGGTGGGCCAGTTCACCGTAGGAGATCGTTTTGCCGTAAGGGATCTTCAGCAATTCGCGCCACACCGCCTTTTGAAAATCCGTGCCTGCGAACAGCAACGGAACGTCGAACGCCCTGCGTTTGCCGGCAAAAAACTCATCGAGTTGCTTCGCCGTGTTCTCAAGCACCTCCGCGGATTCCTCCGGGAGCTTCTCCACCGAATCCTTTTCAGAAATCTCCGAGGATTCCTCCACTAACTCCGCGTTCAGTATCTTTTTCAGCCTGCTGTCGACGCGTCCGCGATGTCTCTCCTCCAGCCAGTCGCAGAGGCATAGCCTATCGCCGATCGTGCCGAGCAACAGCTCTCCGCACGGCGACTGATACCGCCTCACCCTGATGATATTTCCCTTTCCCGCCATATTTTTATTAGTTGAGTTTTCTTTATTTCTTTAATAGAGTTCAAAGAATTAAAAATGATGTTGTCTGACATACGGATCTTAAGCGTTTGAGCTTGTGAAAATGCTTCTCTTACAAGTTCTCTGATGATGGAAATCCTCTTGTCGTTCCTGTCGTATCTTTATGTCCATATCTGATTTCTTTGCACAAAAATACCACTTTTTCACATGATTTCTACCAATACGCGGTTAATCGTTTTGCTCCAAGTATTATTTCTGAGCGGTGTGAAAATTTAAGGAACGATGCCTAAGTTCTCGAGCAAGGCAAGTTCAACACGCAATTCGAACCAACCGGAACGCCGAATGGCTTGTCCTCTTTCATATAAACGGATGGTTGTTAAAAGTACTTTATTAAGGATCGTCAAATAATTCAAAATCAAAACCGTTGCCTCACTCCTCGGTCATGCCAACTTAACGTACACCGAAAAGTACACTCGAACCGTCGATTCTCTCAAACGTGAAGCCATCGACTCTTTGCCGGATCTCTCTTTCTGATACATGCAAAACTGCTTGCACTTGGCTGTAAATCACAATAAAAGTGTTACTTTTGTAATATGAACGACTTGACAGTATCAAATATCGAGCGGCAGAATGTTCTGAACAACAATTATGCCCTTCAAGCCATCCAAGAGAACTTGGATGTCAATGGTCTGCGCTTTCACGACCAACTTCTTTTCACTACTAAAATGGTAGCGGATTTCTATGGGGTCATAGTGTATTAAGGCTTGTGGTGAGCCAAGAGGCGTATGGCGAAAGTCTGCGCTTTTGTTTTATCGGCAAGCGCGCACAATATTAACATCGAAATTCATTCAATAAATGGAAGAAGAAACTAAAACACCACTTACCGATTATTACTCCAAGCCGTATCAAGGTAAGCGATATAAAGAAAACGGCAGTGAATCACTCATTGTCCCAGCCGCTATAATAATAATGGCGTGGATTGCTTTAATAGTAGGCATACTTGGCATTTTTAGCGACTTTGAGCATGGTTCATGGAAATATGGACTTGGCATAATAGCCTCGTCAGCTTTTTTGTTTGGCTTTTCTGCTATTGTCAAGGCTGCGTATAAGTACTTGGATGAATAATAAACCGAACAACAACTAAAAACTACAACAAAATGAAAAAGTTAATCGCAATCGTGTTCTTTGCAATACTCTCAATAGGATTAGCACAGATTACGTCAGCGCAATCAAGGGCGCGAACCGCACCCTCAAAGGCAATGTCAATATGTGGGGTCGCAATGGGACAACCACGTTCTGTGTTCCACTCTCAACTTGACGCAAGCAAAAGCTACGCGCAACTCAAAGCTGCATTTGGAGCTGCTGCGGAAGTTCATATATCAACAAATTATTTTGGCGGTAGAGGAGATGACGATATTGTTTGGGATGTAGCTATTTGTGTTAGCTATAAGTATAATGGATTTCTCGGAACGCCTTATAATCTATTTAAGACGATTCTAACAGCAAAATATGGAGCATTTTCAAGTGGAAAAGATTACGAGGGTAACAACTGCCTATATTGGATAACACCGCAAGGGCAAATTACATTATGGGCTAATTCTGGAATTGGGCTGGTAGCCTATTTTGTAGATAACGCTGCGCTTAAAAAGGACAAATCTGAATTGTATAACGCTATTCCATAATGCCAACTCCTACTAAATCCTACTACAAAATAGGCGAGGTGTCGGCGATGCAATATGTACTAACCGATAAATCAATCTCCCATGAAGAAAATCATCCCAATCTTAACAGTCGCTTTATTGGCACTCTCGACCGCTTGTAGCGGAGGGTCAAAAGACAGTGGCGGCGAAAAGCCCGCAAATGATTCTATCGCCAATGATACGGCGGTGGATTCTCTCGCTCTTGCATTAAGCCGTTTGGACAGCATACAGAGTAAAGGGCAGCTCGTACACTTCGACACATGGAAAATCGGCAACCTCAAAAGCATAGAGGTACAGGCGCAGAAGTTCTCCAGCGATAACGACAGCATAGTGTTCATAACGCTGCGCAAAGACTGTGGCGGTGAGTATTACTATTCATGGGAAGATGCTTTCATTTTCCAAAAGGAACTGCCCTCGCTATATGAGGCGGTCAACGCCATTAAAAGCAACCTCAACAGAGCGACAGACCATAACGAGAAGTACGCTTATACCACAAAGGATAATGTCGTGATATTCGCCGAGAATCCCGGCAAGGGGTGGACGCTCAAACTAAGTGTCGATGCGCATAAAAGCAATTCACACATAAGCCTCACTCCGGCTGAACTTGACAATTTCGTGCAGTTACTCCAACAGGCAAACACGAAACTTGACGAAATAAAGTAACGCCTATGCTCACAAAGAAAGACATCCTCAAAATCATTGCAACCGTGCTAATCGCCGCCGTTGTGTTTCTCGGCATAATCTGGTTGATATGAGAGTTTGCTCCTATTCTCCTTGGTGCAATCGTTTTCATTCCATGGCTCGGCGCAGCTTTAGCAGACGGTGCAGATATATAAGCAAAACTCTAAATGAATAGTGGCTATGTGGATAATCGCGCTGATTTGTATAATATGTTGGCTCGGCCCGGCATTAAAGGACGGTGGAAAAATCAAATAAAAATTTTTCAGACTCACACCCACGCGCCACAGAGAGGGCGAGGCGATACCCCCGGCACCCCTTACGGGGCTGACCTCAACAATCATTCAGAACTGACAAGGCGAGGCTTCCGCAATACGTGGAGGCTTCTTTTTTTTATGATAGACCGCCGCAAAATTGTGGGCGTTGCCTGTCAGCTTATGACAATCCAATATCAGCGCAAAAGCCGATAATGTGTTGAAAGTTGCTTATCTGTTGCTTATTGGTAAAATAAAAATAGCTGAAAATCAAACGATTAACAGCTATTTAGGGTGCCCAGAACAGGACTCGAACCTGCACGTCTCTCAACACTCGCACCTGAAACGAGCGCGTCTACCATTCCGCCACCTGGGCCAATTTATGTCATTGTCGGGTCTCGACCTGTTTGTCGGGTGTGCCGACCGATTTGTCGGGGTGAAAGGATTCGAACCTTCGACCCCCTGCTCCCAAAGCAGGTGCGCTAACCGGACTGCGCTACGCCCCGAAAAGTGAACGCAAAGTTATATATTTTTTTCGTCTTTTTCAAATATTCGCCGCTTTTTTATTCTTTTTTTGATTTTGAACCTTAATTACAGCCCGGAGCTTAGACTCTGTTCCTTAAAATTCGGAGTCTAACATCTACCTATCCAATTTTATCACTTTTCAACCACTTTCCAACCATAATATTTGGCACTTCTGTTGTTTTGGATTATTTTTGTAATCGGAGATACTGTTTTATTTCGAATTTTAACGGTTTCGGAATTATAGGATAAATCCGGCAGACGCTGATGAAGACACATAAGCGTATGCGGTTTCTGGAGCTCTGAATCAAGGCTCCTCGATTTCGGAATATACATTGACATACATTATGAACAATATATTTCTGTTTGACACAAATTTTTACTACAAAGTGGCCGGCGTGATGCTGATGCTTTGCCCCGTGGTGTTCATTGCCTTGCAACGCATTGCGGCCGGTTACGGCATGATGTATTCCAAGAAATGGGGTCCTTCGGTCGGCAATCGTGCGGGCTGGATTATGATGGAGGCCCCGGCATTTTTAGCCATGCTCGCCCTCTGGCTTCTGAGCGCACGCCGTTGGGAACCGGCTCCGATGGTGATGTGCCTGCTTTTTCTTGTGCATTATTTTCACAGATCATTCATATTCCCTCTCCGGATGCGCGGCAATAGTCGTATGCCGCTGGCAATCGTGCTGATGGGGATGACGTTTAATGTTGTCAACGCCTATCTGATAGGGGCGTGGCTCTTTTATGTATCGCCGGCCGACCGCTATCCCGCATCGTGGCTCGCCTCGCCGCTCTTCCTGCTCGGCCTTGTGGTCTTTATCGCCGGTATGGCCATAAACATGCATTCCGACAATGTGATACGCCACCTGCGCAAGCCCGGCGACACCCGCCATTACATACCCCGCGGAGGGATGTTCCGCTATGTGACTTCGGCCAATTATTTCGGCGAGTTCGTGGAATGGACCGGCTATGCCATTCTCACCTGGAGTCTGGGCGGACTGATATTTGCTTTGTGGACATTCGCCAACCTCGCGCCTCGCGCGCGCCGCATCCACGAGCGCTATCTCAAAGAGTTCGGAAAAGAATATTCATGTCTTGGAAGGCGTTATATCCTTCCCTTCCTATATTGAAAAGATGAAACTGTTTACAAAGGGAAATATCGGACCGGTAGAATTGCGCAACCGCACCATACGTTCGGCGGCGTTCGAAGGTATGGGCCGCGACAACGGTCCTACGGATATGCTTCGCGACTACCATCTGTCGGTGGCCCGCGGAGGTGTCGGCATGACCACGCTTGCCTATGCCGGTGTGAACCGTTCGGCCCTGAGCTTTACCACTCAGCTCTGGCTGCGTCCTGAGATCGTGCCTCAATTGCGCGAGATCACCGACGGCATTCATGCCGCCGGAGCGAAGGCCTCCATACAGATAGGCCATTGCGGAAATATGACCCATCGCTCTACGGCCGGAGGCACTCCGGTAGGCGCCTCCACCGGATTCAATCTCTATTCACCCACGTTCTGCCGCGGCCTGCGTAAGGATGAACTCCCCGCGATGGCCCGCGATTTCGGCGAGGCAGTGCGAGTTGCCCGCGATGCCGGGTTCGACTGCGTAGAGGTACATGCCGGCCACGGTTACCTCATCTCGCAGTTCCTCTCGCCCTATACCAACCGCCGGCGCGACGAATATGGCGGCACGCTCGAGAACCGCATGAAATTCATGAAGATGTGTCTCGACGAAGTGATGAATGCCGCCGGCTCCGATATGGGAGTGCTCGTGAAGACAAACATGCGCGACGGCTTTCGGGGAGGTCTCGAAATCGACGACTGCCTGCGGGTGGCCCGCGAGATCGAAGCCAGCGGAGTCCATGGCATCGTGCTTTCCGGAGGATTCGTGAGCAAAGCCCCGATGTACGTGATGCGAGGTCGCATGCCCATCTTCTCGATGACTTACTATATGAAGCAGTTGTGGCTCAAATACGGTGTCCGTGCCGTCGGCCGCTTCATGATCCCGCATGTGCCCTTCAAAGAGCTCTATTTTCTCGAAGACGCCCGTCTTTTCCGCCGCGAGCTGAACCTCCCGCTTGTATATGTGGGAGGTGTCGTTAGCCGCGAGGGGGCCGACCGTGTTCTGGACGACGAAGGCTTTGACTTCGTGCAGATGGGCCGTGCGCTGCTCAACGAGCCCGATTTCGTGAACCGCATGAAGGCCGACGAATGCCACCGCTGCGGCTGCGATCATGTGAACTACTGCATCGCCCGCATGTATTCGCGCGAGATGGCATGTCACAAGCATTGCACCGACCTGCCGCGCCCCATCCTGCGAGAGATTGAGAAAGTGAAACGCCTCAACGCCGCCGAAGAGGGAAACGAGTGAATACGCCCAAACCATGAAACAGGACAAAGATATACGGGGAAAACTGGCCGTGGTTACCGGTGCCAGCAGTGGCATAGGACTCTGCTTCTGCCGCGAGCTCGCCTCGCGCGGCTGCGGACTCGTGATGGTAAGCAACCAGCGCGAACAGCTCGAAGCCTGCGCCGTATCCCTCGCCGGCGAATTCGGCGTTCCTGCGATGCCACTTTACATGGACCTGACGTCTCCATCCTCCGCCGATGAGATTATGGATTACCTCGATTCCAGAAGTCTTCAGCCGGATTATCTGCTCAACAACGCCGGCATTTTCTCATTCCGGCCCATCACGGAGAGTTCCCCCGGTCTCCTCGACTGCTTCATCCGTCTGCATGTAGAAGCCGTAACGCTGCTGAGCCGGGCCTTCGCCCTCCGCTTCGCCGCCCAAGGTCACGGCCGCATCCTGAACATGTCGTCAATGTCATGCTGGATGCCGATGCCCGGGATCGCCATGTATTCAGCTACTAAAGCCTATATCCGCGTCTTCAGTCGCGCGCTCCATTACGAGATGCGCGACTCCGGAGTGACAGTCACCGTGGCCTGCCCCGGCGGAATAGCCACCGACCTCTTTGGCCTTTCCGAGCCGCTGAAAAAACTGGCAGTCAACATCCGCGTGCTCGACACCCCCGAGCGCTTCGCCTGCAAGGCTCTGAACAAAATGCTGGCAGGGCGCCGGCAATACATCAACGGAATGATCAACCGAATTTCAATCCTTTTTGTAGCATCTCTTCCCACATCAGTGAGGATGTTGATAAAGCGGAAGATGCTCGATAAAGGCATAAGGCGATGATCCTCCTCAAATTAAATACCTTCCAACCCTATGAAAAAGGGAATTAAACTATCGATCTCCAACATCCCCGCGGGTCTGCCCGTGATGGTGACCGGCGCCACCGGAAGCATCGGCCGCGAGATATGCCGCGCCTTGGGACGTCTTGGCGTTCCACTCATCATGGCATGCCGCTCCGAGACGAGGTTTGCCGACGTCTATGGCCGTATACTGAAGGATATCCCGCAGTTCGACGCCCGCTGGCTTCCCCTCGATCTCTCCTCGTCGGCCCGCGTCACTGAAAGCGTGACCATGCTCAAAGACACCCGGCTGGCCGGAGTGATCAACAACGCCGGCACCATGGAGCGCCGCTTCAGCCGGAGCGAAGACGGACCAGAGCTGACGATGAACGTGAACTTTCACAACACCCGTCTGCTCAACCAGCTTCTGCTCCCCAACGTTGCCGAAGGAGGGTCGATCGTATTCACCACCTCCCTCACGCGGCGCCGCTGGCCCCAGACGCATCTCCCGCTCGAAGTCGACGCCCGCTCCTTCGGACAGCTCACCACCTACAGTCTCTCCAAAGCGTGGATCACCCGCTTCGCAGCAAAGTTCGCTCAGGAAGCCGCCCATCACGGCGTGAAAGTGAACTGCGCCGACCCCGGCATCGTCGATTCCTCCATGATACACATGGACCGCTGGTTCGACCCGATAGCCGACGTGGTGTTCCGCCCGCTCATCCGCACCCCCCGCAACGGAGCCGTGCCCGCCCTCCGCGCCCTCTTCAGCGGCGAGACGGGGCGCATCTTCACCCTCCGCGGCGACATGCGAAACCGCATTCCCCAATAAAAAACAACCGCATGCCCAATAAGAACAAATCAGAACGAGATATGAAAAAACTACTTATCGCATTAGCGTTCACCCTGCCGGGCATAGCCTCGGCAGCCGAAGCCCCCATGTGGGTGCGCGACGCCCGGATCTCTCCCGACGGGAGCAAAGTGGCGTTTTCCTACAAAGGAGACATCTTCACCGTGCCCTATCAGGGCGGCGAAGCAGTAAGGCTCACATCCGGCCCCTCCTACGAGAGCTCGCCCGTATGGTCGCCCGACGGGAGCCGTATCGCCTTCGCCTCCGACCGCAACGGCGGCCGCGACGTCTACGTAATGTCGGCCGATGGGGGAGTGCCCGTCCGGCTCACATTCGACTCCACTTCCGAAATTCCCGAGGCATTCAGCGCCGACGGCAAAGATGTGATCTTCTCAGCCGTGATCCAGGATCCGGCATCGAGCGCCCACGCCCCGATGCGCTATCAGGGCGAACTCTACCGCGTGCCCGCCGACGGCGGCCGGGTCACGCAGGTGCTGGCCGTTCCTGCGGTGAATCTCTCCGTGCTTCCCGATGGCTCATTCCTGTACGAAGATGTGAAAGGTCTCGAAGACAAATGGCGCAAACACCATACATCTTCTGTGACGCGTGATATCTGGATCTACAACCCCGCCAACGACACCTATCAGAACCTCACCTCGCGCGAAGGGGAAGACCGCAATCCGGCACTCTCCGCGAAAGGTGATAAATATTACTTCCTCAGCGAGCGCGACGGCGGATCGTTCAATGTATACTCCTCGCCGCTGAAAGCCGGGGCGCAGCCCACCAGGCTCACCGATTTCAAGAATCATCCCGTGCGCTTCCTCAGCGCCGGTGCCGGCGACCGTCTCGCATTTGTCTACGACGGCGAGCTCTACACCATGCAGCCCGGCTCGGCGCCCCGTAAGATGGCCATAAACCTCACCGACGATGCCTCCGACGCAGTGCAGACTATTCCGTTCTCCACCGTGGAAGGAGCCGTGGTCTCTCCCGACGGCAAGCAGGTGGCATATACAGTGAGGGGAGAGGTGTTCGTTTCCTCCACGGAATACCCCTCCATCAAGCAGATCACCCACACGCCCGCCCTCGAAGAGCGCCTCTCCTGGGGCTCCGACGGCCGCACGCTCTATTACGGTTCGCTCCGTTCGGGCCGCAGCAACATCTACAAGGCCTCGATCAAGCGCTCCGACGACCCCAACTTCTCCAACGCCACCCTCATTGAAGAGACGGCTCTCTTCCCCGACGATGGCGTAGAGCGCGGCTATCCCTCCATCTCTCCCGACGGCAAGAAGATGGCCTTCATCGAAGACCGCCGCATCCTCAAGGTGATGGATCTTGCCTCCAAGGCCGTGAAGACACTCTCCGAAGACAAGGTCACCAACTACCGTACAGGTGGTTATGACGTGGCATGGAGCCCCGACAGTCGCTGGCTCACCCTTGAGATCATGAACCCGATGCACGATCCCTACGGCGATATAGCCATGGTGGATGTCGAGACCGGTGAATTCATATCGCTCACCAACACCGGATATTTCGACGAGCGTCCCCGCTTCACGGCCGACGGCAACGCCGTTGTCTTCGCTTCAGAACGCTACGGCATGCGCAACCACGCCTCCTGGGGTTCTGAGTATGACGTGATGATGGTGTTCCTCAACAAGGAGGCCTACGATAAATACCGCCTCTCCGAAGAAGATTTCGCACTCCTCAAAGAGGTGGAGGACCAGCAGAAGAAAGCCGCCAAGAAAACCGACGGCAAGAAAGGCTCATCCAAGAAAGGGAAAGCCTCGAAAGATGATGTGAAGAAAGATGAGGAGAAGTCCCCGGCGGTGAAGATCGACCGCGAAGGAATTCAGGAAAGAATCGTCCGGCTCACTCCCAACTCCTCCGACCTCAGTGACTTCGCCATATCCAAAGATGGCTCCGACCTTTACTACCTCTCTGCATTCGAGCAGGGTTACGACCTCTGGAAACGCGACCTGCGCAAAGGTGATGTCTCGCTCGTGAAGAAACTCGATTCCGACGGCTCCCGCATTCAGGCCGACAGCGACGGCAACCTCTGGCTTACAGGCTCGACGGTGAAGAAATTCAATCCCAAATCGAAAGAGACGAAAAACGTTTCGCTGAGAGGGAAAGTGAAAATCGATCCCGCTCTTGAGCGCGAGGCCATGCTCGACTATGTGGCCAACGAAGCCCGGGAGCGCTTCTATCTTCCCGAGATGCCTGTCGACTGGGACGCATACGTGGGCGCCTATCGCCGCTTCCTGCCCCACATCAACAACAACTATGACTTCGCCGACCTCCTCAGCGAATTGCTCGGCGAGCTGAACGTGTCGCATTCCGGCGGACGCTATTATCCCGACGGCGCCACCGATCCGACGGCCTCTCTCGGCCTTCTGTTCGACATGCGCAAGGCAGGCGACGGCCTCGTTGTGGATGAGATAGTGGCCGGCGGTCCCTTCGACCGCGCCACGAAGCGCGTGCGCCCCGGCGACGTAGTGGAATCCATCAACGGCGAGAAGATAACGTCCGACGCCGACTGGGAACATCTGCTCAACAATACCGCTCGCCGCAAGACCCTCGTGTCGCTCTATAGCCCGGCATCGGGCGAGCGCTGGGAAGAGGTGGTGCTTCCCATTAGCGCGGGCGCCATGAACGAGCTCCTTTACCGCCGCTGGATAAAGAGCCGCGAAGAGGCCGTCGACAGCCTCTCAGGCGGTCGCCTCGGCTATCTCCATCTGCGCTCCATGAGCGACGACAGCTTCCGCGACATCTATTCCAAACTTCTCGGCAAATACTTCAACAAAGAGGGCGTGGTGATCGACACCCGCTGGAATGGCGGCGGCCGTCTGCATGAAGACATCGAGGTGCTCTTCAGCGGTGAGAAATACCTCACGCAGGAGGTTCACGGACGCCCCACGGGCGAGATGCCCTCGCGCCGCTGGAACAAACCCTCCGTCATGATCACCGGCGAGGCCAACTACAGCAACGCCCACGGCACTCCCTGGGTCTACCGCTATAAGAAGCTCGGCAAGATAGTGGGTATGCCCGTGCCCGGCACCATGTCGAGCGTGAACTGGATCACGCTCCAGGATCCGTCGCTCGTGTTCGGCGTGCCCGTCGTTGCATTCCGTACGGGCGAAGGCAATGTGCTCGAAAACACTCAGCTTGAGCCCGACATCAAGGTTGCAAACCGTCCGGAAGATGTGGTCCGCGGCCGCGACGCCCAGCTCGAGACCGCCGTGCGCTCCCTCCTCACCGACATCGACGCCCGGAAAGTAACGAAGAAATCCGGAAAATAACATAAACGCAACAATTTTTTGAGACTCCGGTCTCTCCCCTGCATCCACGGGGAGAGACCGGTTGTTTTATATATTGTTGTTTTATACTTTAAGGAACAGAGTATAAGAATAAAATTGCCTGATAGAGGGAAATTTGTTAATTTTGCACTGAAAATTCGATATAGACAGAGAAGATGGCAAACAGACTGGTTGAGATGATTTCCGCCAACGCCCGGAAATATGGCGATCGCGAGGTGTATCGCTTTTGCTGGCGTAAAGATGGAGAATGGCTCTCCACCTCCTGGAGCGACTTCGCGCTCCAGACCGAAGTGGCGGCCAAGGCCCTGGCGATGCTCGGCCTTGCCGAGAAAGACACCGTGGCGATATGCTCGCCCAACACTCCCCAGATACTCATCACCGAGTTCGGCGCGTTCCGCAATCGTCTGGCAGCCATCCCGATATATGCCAGCAGTTCGCAGGCTCAGTTTGATTTCATAGTCTCCAACGGCGGCGCGCGCGTGCTCTTCGTCGGCGACCGTCATCAGTATCCGCTTGCCTATACCTACTGGAAAAACCATCCCGAGTCCGTGAGCCGCATCGTGGTGTTCAAGAACGACGGTCTTGAGCTTTTCGCCGACGACAACATCACCATCTTCTGGGATGATTTCGTGCGTCTCGGCATGTCGGCGCCCGAGGAGATAGCCCGCGAGGTCGAAGCCCGCAGCGAGCGCGCACTGCCCGACGACATGGCCACGCTCATCTATACATCCGGCACCACCGGCGAACCAAAAGGCGTGGTGATAACCCATTCCAACTACAACGCCGCCATTGAAGAGCATCTGCGCATGCTCACCTCCATCAACGATTCCGACCTTTCGATGGCCTTCCTGCCCATGTCGCATATCCTTGAGAAGGCATGGAGCTTTTTCTGCCTTACCCGAGGTGTGGCGATAGCCGTGAACTATGACCCCCGCCTGATTCAGGACACTATCCATGAGGTTCATCCGAACCTCATGTGCTGCGTGCCCCGTTTCTGGGAAAAGGTATATGCCGGCGTAAAAGAGAAGATAGCGGGCATGAGCCGCTTTCAGCGCCTGATGGTGTCGCGTGCGCTGCATGTGGGCAAACGCCGCAATATCGGCTATGGTCGCCTCGGCCGCAAGGTTCCCCTGCTGCTCGAAAAGGAATATTCCTTCTGGAACGCACGCATATTCTCCAAGCTAAAGCAGGCCATAGGCATCCCCAATCCCAACTTCTTTCCGACGGCTGGCGCTCCGCTCAGCGACCGCATCTGCGAATTCCTGCGCAGTGTCGGCATAGATGTGATTGTGGGCTATGGACTAAGCGAGACCACGGCCACTGTGAGCTGTTTCCCCGAAAAGGATTATGAGATCGGCACCGTAGGACGTCCTCTGCCCGGCGTGCATGTCCGCATAGATGAGAACGGAGAGATTCTGGTGAAAGGTCCGACAGTGACGCCCGGCTATTACAACAATCCGGAGGCCAATGCCGCAGCCTTTACCTCCGACGGCTATTTCCGCACCGGCGACGCCGGCCATTTTCACCCTCCGGCGCCCTCGTGCTCACTGAGCGTGTAAAGGATCTTTTCAAAACTTCCAACGGCAAATATGTGGCTCCGCAGATGCTTGAGAGCCGCCTTGCCGAAAACAAATATATCGACGAGGTGGCCGTGATCGGCGACCGCCGCAAGTTCGTCACGGCCCTTGTGGTGCCCAACCTCTCGCAACTGCGCCGATGGGCCGAAAAGGAGGGCGTCGACGCTTCCGACACCGCCGCGCTTTGCGCCGACCCGCGCACCGTCGGCTTCATCATGTCGGAGATCAACAAGGTGCAAGCCGATGTGGCCGAATATGAGAAAATCAAGCGCATCACTCTTCTGCCTCATCATTTCTCGATAATGAACGGAGAGGTCACCAACACCATGAAAGTGCGCCGCCCGGTGGTGGCCAAAAGATACGCCGCCGAAATCGAGGCGATGTACAGCGATGCCGATGCCCCTTCAAAACATTGAAAACAACTGAACGATGATAACACTCGAACAACTTAAAGAGGTGGAGGAACGGACCGCCGCTCTCCGCAGATACCTCGACATAGACAGCAAGAAGATTGAGGTGGAGGAGGAGGAACTCCGCACCCATGTAGCCGATTTCTGGGACGACCGCGACAAGGCCGAGGCCCAGATGCGCAAGATCAAGGAGCTGCATTTCTGGATCGATTCCTATACGGCTCTCGAGAAGCAGGTGGAGGAACTCCGCCTCGCATTCGATTTCATCAAGGAGGGACTCGTCACCGAAGAGGAGGTCGAGGCTCAGTATGCCGAAGTGGTGAAAGAACTTGAGAAGCTTGAGCTGCGCAATATGCTCCGCCGCGAGGAGGATAAACTCGGAGTGGTGCTCAAGATCAACTCCGGCGCCGGAGGCACCGAGAGCCAGGACTGGGCTCAGATGCTCATGCGTCTGTATATGCGTTATGCCGAGCGCCATGGCTATAAAACCTCGATTGCCCAGATTCTCGAAGGGGATGAAGCCGGCATCAAGTCTGTCACGATAAATATCGAAGGCGACTACGCCTATGGCTTCCTCAAGAGCGAGAACGGCGTTCACCGCCTCGTGCGCGTGAGTCCCTACAACGCTCAGGGAAAGCGCATGACCTCTTTCGCATCGGTGTTTGTCACTCCGCTTGTCGACGACACCATCGACATTCAGGTGGAACCGGCCCGCGTGTCGTGGGATACATTCCGTTCGGGTGGTGCCGGCGGCCAGAATGTGAACAAGGTGGAATCCGGCGTGCGCCTGCGCTATCAGTATAAGGATCCCTATACCGGCGAGGAGGAGGAGATCCTGATCGAGAACACAGAGACCCGCGACCAGCCCAAGAATAAAGAGAACGCCATGCGTCAGCTCAAATCCATTCTCTACGAGAAAGAATTGCACCATCGCATGGAGGAGCAGGCCAAGATAGAGGCCGGCAAGAAAAAGATAGAGTGGGGAAGCCAGATACGCAGTTATGTATTCGACGACCGTCGCGTAAAGGACCACCGCACCAACTGGCAGACCTCCGATGTCAACGGAGTGATGGACGGCGGAATCGACGACTTCATCAAGGCTTATCTGATGGAGTTTGCAGCTTCTGAATGATGAGCTGCGGATTGATGCCGCGCAGACAGTAATAATCGCCGCGCAGGCAGGATCGGTCGCCGAACACCGAGCATGGCCGGCATGTCATCTCGAGCTGGACCGCATCGGAGGGATTCTGCCGCCAGCCCATGAATCCGGTGTAGGGATGCGTCGCTCCCCAGATGCTCACGGTGCGAAGACCCACGAGCGAGGCGAGATGCATGTTGGCCGAATCCATCGAGAGCATTGCGTCGCAATGGCTCAGAAGCGCCAGTTCCGCGCTGATGCCTAATCCGGCCGAAGCCATGTTTATTATCGAGGGATGCGCGGCTGCAAGGCGGCCGATAAGCTCTTTCTCGCGGTGGCCGAATCCGAGCATGAATATGCGGCAGTTGGGTAATTCGGCGAAATGTTCCGCCACCTTGGCCGTCAGCTCGAAAGGATATATTTTCCCCTCATGTTTCGCAAAGGGCGCTATTGCAAGCCAATAGTCGCCCTCTTTTTTCGGGGGCGTCACCGAGGCGAAAGCCGCCGGGTCACCCTTGCCGTTGCCGAAGAGGGAGCGGAAAGTATCGCCTAAGGCGATGCCGGCGCGTCTGAAAGTCTCCTCATAGCGCACGGGCGTCGGCTTCAGCTGTATCAGCACCTTGCGGTTGCGGCGCGTAAGCCGCTTTTTGGCTTTCCTCCCCTTGCGGATGCTATGGCAGCTCACTCCCCGCAGAGTCAGGAAAAGCCGGAGAAGCTTCGTGCGAAGCACATCGTGAAGATCCACGAACGTATCGATGCCATAACGCTTGCGCAGAGAGGCGGCCAGTCTCCACATCCCGTTCGCGCCTTTATAGTTGTCGAGGTCGACGCCTACCATGGTCAGGTTCTCCGGCGCGTTGATGAACATCTGCGCCGGATGATGACGTGTCAGGAAATAGAAGCGGTCGTCGGGATTGGCCGCGCAGGCATTGTAAACCGCCGGCAGCGTCATGGCCACATCGCCTAAAGCCGAGAAGCGGCTCACGAGCACGTTGCGTCCCCGGCTCTTATTTTTTCTTGGCATAGAGCACTGGGTTGGTGGCGGGATCGTTGTAGAGCTTCATCTGTCGGTAAACTTTCATGTATTTGCGTCCGGTCTCGATGTCGCTCAGCAGGGTGTCGATAGCCTCGGTGAGGTCGGCGCGCTGTTCGAGGAGCACGTCGAGCTTGGCGCGGCTGCGCGCGCGGTGATCTTCAGAGGCATCGGGGCGCTCGGCCTGTTCGCGCATGTGCCATATCTTGAGGGCGAGGATCGATAGGCGGTCGAGAGCCCATGCCGGCGATTCGGTGTTGATGGTGGCCGTCGGAAGAGGCGTCACGTCGCTGAAACGGTCGCGGAGCCAAGTGTCGATATCCTCCACCATATCCGTGCGCACCTGATTCGAACGGTCGATGCGGCGTTTGAGGAGGAGAGCCTCCTTGGGATCTATGTCCGGATCGCGGATTATATCCTCAAGATGCCATTGCACGGCGTCCACCCAGTTCTTATCGTAGAATATGGCCTCGAGAGTCCCCTTCTCGTAGGGATTCACGCAAGGGGCGTCCACATTGTCGCTCTTATGATAGTCGGCCACGGAGCGGTCGAAAACGCTGTTGGCCATTATCGCGCTGTTCTTCATTGGAATTGGATTTGTCTTGTTGTTTCAGAATTCAAAAATAAGAAAAAAGCGGAAATTAAAAAAATTTCCGCTTTTTTCTTGATTATCTTCTATAGAGCCTCTCTTATTCCGTTGCGCCCGCTGCCGTCGAATCGGTCTTTGGCGCTTTGCCGATCAGATCGAGGAACTGGTCGAGTTTCGGAGTGATTATGATCTCCGTGCGTCGGTTCTCCTGACGCCCCGAAGCCGTGGCGTTGGTGGCTATAGGGTTGTATTCGCCGCGGCCGGCGGCCGAGAGACGCGACGGGTCGATGCCGAAATCATTCTGCAGAGCCTGTACCACCGACGAGGCGCGGAGCGCCGAGAGATCCCAGTTGTTGCGGATATTGGGCCGCGAGATGGGCACGTTGTCGGTGTTTCCCTCAATGAGCACGTCATAATCCTTGTAATCCTTGATGATCTTGGCGATCTTGCCTAAGATGTCCATCGCCGCCGGACTGATATCGTAGCTCCCCGATTTGTAGAGCATATTGTCGGCCAGCGAGATATAGACCACTCCCTTGAGCACCTTCACATCCACATCCTTCAGCTCCTCGGTGTTGAGTGATCGCGTCAGATTGTTGGTAAGCACCAGGTTGAGCGAATCGGATTTCGATTTCGCATCTACAAGTTGCTTGATATATTTGTTTGATGCGTTGATCTCGTCCACAAGCTTTGCGATGTTCACGCTTCCCTGATGATTGTTGGCCATAGCCTGATCGAGCGTGCTCTTGATGTCGGCATAGGCGTCCTTCAGGTCCTTGTTCTGTGCCTTGAGGTCCTTGATCATCACCTCCATGCTCTTGGTATTGGCGTTGCATTCTATCAGGCCGTCGTTTGCCGTGCGGTATTGATCGGCCATGAGTTTGTATTTCTTGTTGGAGACGCAACCCCCGGCAATCAGCAGTGCCGCAGCGGCCATAGCCGCAAAAAATTTTCTTTTCATAATCGAGATGTATTAATAATTCATCTACTTGATATAATAAGAAAACATGCCGATAAGTTCATTGTTATAGGATTATATCGAGGTTACAGGCTTATATCGAGATCTTATGGGTAAAAAAAACAGCAATAATAGTGCAAAACTCGGGCTGACGGCACTTGTGGCCGTGGTCTTCGGCATGATGGTGGGCTCCGGGCTCTATAACATTCCTCAGAACCTCGCTGCCGGCGCCGCCCCTCTCGGAGTGATAATTTCATGGGTCATAATCGCCGCGGGGATGCTTCTTCTTGTGGCCACCTTCAAAATGCTTTCCGACCGTCGCCCCGATCTGGATGCCGGCATATATCAGTATGCTCAGGTAGGCTTCGGCAATTTCGCCGGCTTTAACATCGCCTGGGGCTATTGGCTCTGCACCGCCTTCTCCAACGTGGCCTACGCCGTGATGCTCAATGATTCGTTTGGCGCTTTCTTCCCCGTTTTCCTACGCCACGGCTGGCCGACGCTCCTTTTAGGCAGCGGCCTGATATGGCTGATGTTCTTCATAGTGGCGCGGGGAATCCGCACTGTCGGCTTCCTCAACAATCTCCTTGCATTTTTGAAAATCGCAGCCATCCTCCTTATCATAGTTCTTCTCATACTGAATCTTAAGGTCGGCACGTTCGAACTTAACTTCAGCTCCGGGGCGGAAGCGGGCTCTCTATGGGAACAGATCCGCAAATCGATGCTCGTAACGCTATGGTGTTTCATCGGAATAGAGGGGGCCGTGATGCTCTCGGCTCGTGCCCGCCGTCCCTCCGACGTAGGAAAGGCGGGAGTCTTCGGCTTCCTCGTGGCATGGCTGATATACGTCCTCGTCTCGATGCTCTGTTTCGGGGTGATGACCAGAGCCCGTCTCGCCGGACTTGAAGACCCGTCGGTGGCATATGTGCTCCGCGATCTCTGCGGCGGGTGGGCCTATTGGTTTGTCATTGTCACTGTCATAGTCTCTCTCCTTGGAGGATGGCTCGCATGGACGCTCGTCTGCGCCCAGGTGCCGAGCGAGGCGGCGAAGGTCGGCATATTCCCGCGCTCCTTCCTAAGGCTCAACCGCTACGGTATGCCGGCCTACGGCCTGTTCGTGTCGAGCTTGGTGATGCAGATCTTCCTGCTGCTGGTGCTGATGGCCGACGATGTCTATATGACGGCTCTCAGCATCATCGGCATGATGGTGCTCCCTCCCTATCTCTCCGGCGGAATGTATCTTTGGAAAGCCTCCTATAATCCTGCGGAGATCCATCTGAAAAATGGCGCGCATCTCCGCCGGTATCGTGTTGTCGGCGTTCTCTGCACTCTTTATTGTCTATGGATGATATATGCCGGAGGACTTGCTCTTTTCTTCTCCACTTCTGTTTTCTATCTCGCCGGTATAGGCTTTTATCTAAAGGCGCGGGGAGAACGTAAAAAGAGAGCGCCCCTCCGCTTTACGCGGGCCGATCGGGTCACTCTCCTTTTGCTTGCGGGTGCCTTGGCGATCACCCTCTATAATGTTCTGGCGGGTAAGCTTACATTCTGAGCTGTGTAGCTTATTCTTTATATCAGTTATTTTTTCATGGTGAAATGGCGCGAGGCGAGGCGGTAGCCGTCGCAGAACACCTCCACCGTATAGTCTCCCGGCGTCAGGGTTGTGTTCACGTCCCAGTAGACCGCTACCGAAAGCTCCTCGTTGGCGTATTCGACCTTGCGGTGTGAGGTAGAGGAGAGTGAGGTTCCGTCGAGCTGGAACGACGGGCCTCCGCCCAACAGCGTTCCCTCCGGGGAAAGTATGCGGATATAGAAATCCTTCATGCCCGGTGCCGTGGTGTTGTTGGGACTCACCGTGAAATGCACGCCGAGTTGCCGCGCCTTGGTGATGTTTTTCTCATTTTTCCCTTTCTTGTTGTAGGCCTGAAATGAAATGCCGGTGATGTTCAGCTTCTTGGCAAGTTTCACGGTCTGCGTCAGTTCCGCATTGCTGCGCGATGCGGCCGTATACTGGCTGCTGAGCTGTTCATTCTTCTGCTGAACCTGCTGGATCTCCTGCTTCAGTCCCTCGTTCTCTTCGCCGAGACGCTTTATCTCCTCCAGATAATGGCGCACGATATTCTTGAGCGTCGCGATCTCTCCTTCGAGCTTTTTGATTTTCGCCCGGCTTGCGGCCATGTTCTTGGCGTTTTTGCTTTTCTCATCGTTGAGTTCCTGAATGAGCCCTTCGACCTTCATGCGCGCCTCGTTGTATTTCTGCACCAGAGAATCGTTTTTCAGATAAATCTGCTGACCCTCGTATTGGTTGAAGTCGGCATTGAGCTGATTGAATTCGTTGGTCAGCAGCAACTGGTCGTTGGCAATCGCCAGCGAGTCGGCGCGCGCTTCGGCGCGGTTCACTGCGTCGGTGGTCCGGCTGTTGCTGATTATCAGCACCACTGTCAGGGCCACAAAACAAACAAGCACGAAGATGCTTGCATATAGGAGCTGTTTCTGTTTCTTGTTCATGGTCGCAAAATTAACGAAAACATCATTAAGATGCAAATATAACGGCACCCGGCAAAAAAAAGAACCGGCGAAACCCGAAAGGATTTCACCGGTCTTAATCGTGACTTTCGTCTTGCTGTAATTGCGTCCGCAATTATTTCTTTGTGGAATCAGCAACGGCCTCAACGGCAGCAACCTCTACGTTGGTGTCGTTAGCGGAGTCAACAGTCTCAACAACTTCAGCAGCCTCAACTGCGATAGTGTCAACTGTGTCAGTAGCCTCAGCAGCTTTCTTCTCGCCGCAAGATACCATTGCTACGCTGAAAAGAACAGCAAGCGATAAAACCAATTTTTTCATCTCTTTAAAATTTAAAATAATAAAACAATATTCTTTGCTATCAAAAACGTTGCAAAGTTAATAGAAATTTTAATGCGCGGATAAATTTCACAACTTTTTTTTGCAAAAAGATGAGATTTTTACCGTTTTTAACATAATTAAGTTAAAATTAGTGTTGATTTAACACTCTTGAGGCCATTCCCGGTATGCCTGATCTGTTTTTTATGGCCGGAAGCGGGCGCAGAAGGTCTCGAAAGCCGCTTACTTTACCAGAACCTTGACCGTTTCAGTGCCGCAGTTCACGATATAGAGGCCTGCGGGAAGTGCCACGGTGAAGGAATTCCGCTCCTCGGCTGCCACTCTGCGGCCCGAAAGGTCGAATACCGACACGGGAGCTGTGGCGCCGGCCACTGTCAGCATCCCTTTGCCCCCGGCGGCGCTCATGCCGCGTGCAGATCCTTCGATATCCTCTGTTTCCGACACGTTCTTCGAAGCTATCACCACATAGCAGTTGGGTTCAACCTTCACGTTCTTGGCTGCCGCATCGAGCGCAGGAGCGCTTCCCGGACTCATCGACACTATATGATATGCCGCGTTGTCGGCTTGGCGCAGAGGAAGAGTGATGGTGGCCGAGCCGCTCGCATAGGCGGGGTTCACGGCGAGATAGAGTTCCTTGTCTGCGGTCTGCGTGAAAATCGTACGTGCCGTCCATTCGGAGCAGTTCATCTTGAAATCGGCAGTAGAGGGATCGAACAATTCCGGATTCTCAAGGCGCAGGTATATCAGCTCGCGGTAGCTCTGTGTCAGCGCGGCGTTCACGGGGTCGTTGAGAAGATTCCAGTTCACGATTTTCGGGTCGGTGTTGTTTCCCCCGTTGGGATTCTTGGTGGACTGTTCGTTGCCCATTTCCGAGAACTGCCAGATCATGTGGGCGCCCGGCGCGAGGATCATCT
>URNY01000030.1 GCA_900549375.1 uncultured Bacteroidales bacterium
CTGTCCGAAATTTCGGACAGCCCCCTCCCGGTGTTTTCATAAACCAGTCATTTTATAGCACCTTGGCATTCGAAATCTCCCGGCTCGGAATTTCGGTAGTCTGATGCCGGGCTCCATTCTTTTCGATGATCTCCAATAAGAGCACCTTGTCGTCGGCGATTGTGAGCTTGGGCAGCGCGAATACCGTCCGCTGACGCTGATGTCCCCTTACAACGGCCGGATCGTTGCATACGCGCAGGATTTCGAGCGATGTCTGCTGTTGTGCCGTACGCTTGGCGAGTTTGCGATCCGCTACGATGAACCGCCGCGCATCCACCTCGAAGGAGATGTTCGTGTCGTTCGAGATGCAGGTGTGAATGTATATCACGTCATTGAACACGTAAATCCCCAACACTTCGACTTCAATGCCGTACTTCTTCGCACGAATGCCCTTCACGTCCGTACGGTTTTGGCGGTATATGTCGCTCAACATGCGTTTTATGGTCGCGGGCTTCTCTCGGCCTACCTCGCGCAGCAGCACCCGGCCTTCGGATGCTGGGGCCGTCGGCTGCGGATAGCCCACAGCAGCCGGTTTCTTCATACTTTCTGGTTGCGGTTCCTGCACTGTAAGATTGAGGGTCGAGACAACCGGGTTCTCGGCATAATAGACATCGAAAGTGAAAAATCCGCCGTCTTCGGTGATGACCGTCAGGTTTGTTTCTGCTGCGAAATTCCGCACGGCCGCCTTCACCCGCACGACGTTTTCGGCCCCGTCGGCCTTGCCTGCTATGATGTCCATCGAGCCGATGTCGATATACGTGACGGGCGACGGGAAGAGGATGTGTACAGTCTTGGTGAATCCCGCTTCGATACGCAGGGGCCGGATCTCCGCCGGCGTTTCCGGTGTCGTTCGTGCCGTAACCTTTACCGCCGTGATTGCGGCGACGATCAGGGCCAGATAAATAAGGTCTCTTTTCATTTTACTGCTGTTTTGAAATCAATAATAGCTGATGGTTGGCTTTGAGGGTTATCTTCACCTCGCGGAGCTTCCCGGCGACATACTGCGACGAAGCCTGCAATCCTCCGCGCGCCAGCTCCGAAAGGACCTGCTGCCCGGCCGAACGGGTGACGTTTACGCTCGTGCCGGCAGTCTGCCCGACGGATGCCAGCGCCTCTTTGAGGGCCGTCCGCTCGCGGGAGTTCGGGACGTTGAGCCCCGGCTGGCCGTCGAGGTCGTAAGCCACGGCTTCGACGGCGAAGATCCGCCCGCCGTATTCGACGGACGACACCATGACTTGCAGCCGCATCCCGGAGATCGTCGCAAGACCGTATAGCGGCGTATAACGGGGAATGGTCACTCCGTCGATACGCACGACTTCCAGCAGCCGCAGTTGCACTGTGCTTCCGGCACGTATGACCTGCGTCTGAGCAACACAGGCCCTAACGGTCGGTACCTGATTCTCCGCCGCACGTCCCGCCGCGGTCAAAAAACCGAGGTTGCGCTCGACGGCGAAATCCGCCCGCGGGTCGAGCGTCGAGGCTTCGACCTCACCTTCCCGAACGGGCCGCATTACGGACAGGCGCGAATCCCTTCGCGGCTTCGTCGGCCCGGCCTCTTTGTCCGCGGTCGTTCCGCCGCCGAGATACTTCTGCGCGAGCTTGTACTGCTCCTCGGCCAGTTCCAGCGGATCGGGCTGCTGCCGCTCGGCGTCGAGCTGGGATTGCAGGGCTGCGACCTGCTCTTTCAGGGCTTCGACCTCGGCATTGCGCTGCGGAGCGGCGTAGAAGCCCTGCACCTGCCGCTGCATGGCCCGGTTGGCTTCGGCGGCCCGCAGTGCGGGGTTGTCCGCCGGTGCAGGCTCCTCGGCAGGTTTGAGCCCGTCGTCCAGCAGCGAGAACGAGTTGTCGCCGAGTGTCATCATGCGTCTCTGCTGCTGCTCCTCGCTGCGGAGCTGTTCCGCGGCTTTGCGTTTGTCGCCGACGGTGGCCTGCGCCTTGCCGTCCGGAACCGACGTATTGATCCCCGCGGCCCCCTCTTGAGGCTTGACGGGCGCAGGCCGGAATATGAACCACAGCACAACGAGGAAGATGCATCCGAGGATCGCCGCAAAGAGCAGCACCTTGCGCTTGCGCTGCCGCTCGAACTCCGCCGAAGGGTCGCTGCATGGATTCTTGTTTTCTGTCATAATGGTTTACGGTTTAAGATGTAATAATTCGGGATGTCCGATCTCTAACTCCGATCCCATGTCCGCTGCGAACAGGAGCCAAAGGTAAAGGAAGAGAAGCAGGACGAGCGCCGCGAGTACGATTCGCTCCCGGATGTGGGGCGCGAGTGTGTCGTGGCGGCGCCGCAGCAACCGCCGCACCCAGCGGATGCGGCAGCGCAGGGAGTGCGGTTTAGCGGTCATAGGTCGCAATGTCTTTGTTCTCGACGATGTTCAGCGCCTCGACCATGAATCCCTGCGGATTGTTGTCCGAGCGGGAGACGTTCACCAGACGGCATGTCGTGACGAGCGACCGCTCCGTGACGGTGCTTTCGCGCAGGATACGCTGCCGTGCAAAGGTCGTAACCTCGTAAGGATAACGGTCGAAATCGCAGCGGATGCTGTCGACCTTGACCATTTGCGAGACGTTGCCTGCGATCAGGCGGTTGAAGAATCCCTTTTCCTGCAGAACCTTGTAGTAGGATAAGGCGCTTTTGTCGGCCATCTGCAAGGCGCGTCCGACATTGGACTCGATGGCCGCCTTGTCGGGCGAGAGGGTGAAGAAGAGTTCGTGGAAGCGCCGCACATGCTCGCGGGCTTCGACGGGACGGTTCTGTGCGAGGTCCTGCGAGAGCGCCACCATCAGCGAGCGGCCATTGTCCAGCACGTAGATCTTCTGCCGCTGCCGTTCGGCGAAGGAGTAGGACATCCAGACTGCCGCCACGGTTACGACGGCGCAGATTCCGGCGAAGACGAAAGCGTACATGCGCAGCTGCCGAAAGGATGTTTCGATGTTCGTTAAACACTTGAATTCCATAATAACGAGTTATTTTATTTTCGGAAAATAAGCCGGGCGCCGTTCATGATACCACGCCCCACAGCCTTACCGCCCGATAATGCCGCCGAGCCGGCGCCTTTGGCCCCGGCCCATGCTTTGCCGGCCGTCCATCCGGCTCCGGCGCTTACGAGCGAGGTCATCTTCGAGACGGTCTTGTTATAGGCGGCGAATCCGTTCGCCTGCACGACCCACGAGGCGATCGAGGGGATGCAGAGGTATCCGCAGACGGCTACGAGCATGAAGATCAGGTTCAGGCTGCTCGACCAGTCCACATACCAGTTGTAGCCTTCGGCCATCAGGTCGGCGTCGTGGCGCATCGAAAGGGTTTGCAGACGTGCGATGATCGCCGAGAAAAGGTCCGAGATCGGCAGCCACAGGTAGATCGAGACATACTTTGTGAGCCATTGCGTCAGCGTGGACTGAAATCCGTCGAACACGGAGATGGCGAAGGCGATGGGGCCCAGCAGCGACAGCACGACCAGATAGAAGGTTCTCAGCACGTCGAGTATGACGCTCGCCGCCGCGAAGAGCAGTTCGAGTATCCATGCCAAGCCTTTGAAGATGAGTCCCTTTACAGACCATGAGGAGCGTTCCTCTTTCATGCGGTCGAGTGTCTGCTGTGTCTGGTCGTCCACGCCCAGTTCACTGAGCTCACGCTCCATCTCCTCGTCCTCGGCGTAGTAGCTGTCCGGGGGCATCTGCTCGCGGCCTTCGAGTTCGAGCCGCTCACGCCGCTCCTGCCATTGTTCCATGTCGAGCGTTTGCCCGACCATCAGCGAATGCGTTGCCTTTACCAGGGGTGAAAGTATGCCGTTCAGGCTTCCCAGCACGAGCGTCGGGAAGAACAGGATGCAGATGCCGATGGCGAAGGGCCGCATGAGGGGAAAGAGGTCGATAGGTTCGGCCTGGGCCAGCGACTGCCAGACGCGGTAGGCGATGTAGAGTAGCGCCCCGATTCCTGCGATGGCCATTGCGACCTGCGACATCGGATAACACAGCACCATCATATCGTCGTATAACACCCGGAGAATCGTGTGCAGATTCTCCGTAAGGGAAAGCATGCGTACCATACTACCAATAGCGTTGTTCGTCGGTTCCGTACAATGAGAGCACACCCTCCATGTCCCGCTTCCGGGCGGCCCGCAGCAGCGATATGGAGATGTTCTTGCGCGTGTAGTAGCGTGCCAGATCGCGGTGGCGTCGCAGAACGCCGTAGACGCGCTGCACCACGTCGATACGATCCTTGTCCGTCAGGGACATGTCCGTAGGGTTCACGATGTCCTGCAGCTCCTTCAATTCCCCGGCCGACTCCTCGATGATGCGGGCGTAGCCTGCGGCGATGGCCGCGAGCTCCGCGGGCGTGAAGTTCTCGTCGCCGACTATGCGGCGATACCCGTCTACATAGATGTCCGAGATTTCGCCGACCAAGAGGATGCATTGCTGCACCTTGCGGGCCGAGCGGACGAGGTTGCTGACGGATTTCAGGGCGTCGTAGTATCGCTTCCCCTGCTCATAAATCTTCACGGTTTCCTGAAAACTTTGCAACATGGTCTGGCCGTTCTTGGCGGCTTCGACGACCTGCTTGGTGGAGTTGACGATGCCCTGCGCGAGGTTCGTAGGGTCCGAGACGACCCACTGGGCGTATGTGCTGCGGCCTGTGCAGACGAGGCACAGACACAGCAGAATGATTTTCTGTTTCATGCTCGAATTGATTGTGTTATTGAGGATATTCACCCGAAGACGGGCATCACCGCTTTATCCGCCGACCCGAAGCCGGCTGTTCGGTTTGCTCTTCCCTTGCAGAATTGATTTCTTTCTGCCGCACCCCGGAAATATGTTTCTCCGGCTTCGGGCCTTTCTGTCGCAGGGATTCGAACAGATCGTCCGCGTAGGGCTGCCGCCCGGTTATACGTACGAGCCGTGCATCCAACTCCCGGAAGGCTTTTTCAATCTGCCGGGACTGGTCTTCGCGGGGGATGCCCGACTCGATACCGTATTTGTCGAGCAGTTGCAGGTTGATATAAGGGCTGTCGATCTTTTCCGGGAAGCGTGCGAACCATCCTAACGTCTGCAACTCGGCATCGAGTTTCTCGATGTAGGTTTGCCGCAGGGGAATTTCCGGATCGCTCTCCAATATCCTCTCGGCTTCCCGTACCATGCGGTTCTCCGCCTTCCAGATTCGCTCCCGGAGCTGGTACACCTGCTGCGGATCGTCCGGACATGCCGGGCCGTCCAGCCGCCCGCGCATCTTCTGCAACCGGCCCATGTCGGCGTCCCAGTCGTAGAGGCGTACGACGTAACAGGAGGGCATATAACGTCCTCTCGTTTCTGCCAGATGGCGCAGCTCGCGGAATGTCTCGGCGCGGAACTGCCGGTCTACGATATGCGCTGCTGCCTGCACCTCGTCCATCGGAGGCTGCTGGAGCTTGCTGTCGGGATGCTGCTCCAGATAAGCATCCAAGAGAAAGGTGTGCATGGCCAGCAGGCCGTGCAGGGAGTGGGCGGTGTCTGCCGGAACATCCGCGAGGCGGCGCCCGATCTTTTTCGCAAACGATGTCCTGCGCAGGGCATCCATCAGCTCCAGCATATCTTTTCCCGCCGCATCTTCGGGCGTCCTGAGAAAGCGGGATGTCGCTGTATTCATTGTCAGTCCGATTCCGGCAATGGTCAGATCCGATTTCCGGTGCCGTCGCACGAGATCCGTCATACTGCGTATATCCCGTTCCCGGAGCAGGTTTTCAGCATGACGTGCAATGAGCGTGCGTCGATGCTCCTTTTTCCAGTCCGGCTTGCGGCGGAATAGCCGCGCGATCTTATCTTTCCATTCCATAGCCGTCGGATTTAGAAATGTGTGACTGCGGGCAGCGTCTGCCGAAGGGCCGCCCCTGCTTGCCGGGGCAGCCCGGAAATACCGAACGCGGTTCCATTATTCGGCCGGTTCGTTGAAAGGTTCTGCGGCAATGATTTCGTCGTCGTCCCGGCGGCGGATGCTGTCCTCCGGAACGAAGCGTCCATAACAGCCGATGGTGAGTGTCTCGGTGGCAGCATCGTAGATCACGCGGTTGTCGTCGTCGGCGCCGAGCCAAAGACGGTGGCGGCGCAGCGCGATGATGCCGTCCTGTACGAGGCGTTTGTAGCAGAGCGCGTGGTCGAAAACGAGGATGCGCCACATGCCCTCGCCGATGCGGCGTATCGAAGCCGAGAGGTTGTTTTCCGCCGAGAGCCACGCTCCGCAGATACGGTCGGCGTCGAGTTGTTCCCGAAGGTCCGCCAAGGTGCGGATAACTTCGGTGCGGGTTCTGATCTCCTGCTGAAGGGCCGCTACGGCCGACGCAGGCGTCGATTGGTTACTGTTCATTGTTTTTGAGTTTTGAGGTTCGTTTGAAAGCGCCGCCCGGCATGAGGAGCAGTGCATCGGCCGGGGGCGTGTAAAAGAGATCGACCCGGCATCCGCCGTAGGCCGTATAATAGACGCAATCCTTGTAGTGCAGAGCATGCGTTTCGGACGTGCCGCGGCGCGTGATGGTGATGCGGAATTTATCACCGCACGGCTCGATCACCAGCCGCGAGTCGTCGAGCGTCGAATGCCATGCTCCGCACAGGGGACGGATTTTGCGGTATTCGTAATCGTAGAAGAGGCGGAAAGCTCCGAGCACGGCGGTAAACGTCAGCAGGATGCCGGCGCATATCCAAAACATCTGTTTCACGACAGGACGAGTTAAGATTCGGTTTCCGTTTCGCGTTCGCGTGCCAGCTGGCGGATGGCGGCCTCGATGTCGCCGCCGAGCTGACGGGCGCGGGCGAGTACCTGCATCTTCTCCGTTTCCTCGGTGGTATAGGCGAGGTATTCTTCCGGCGATACCTCTGTCGCATACACTGCCGACTGCGTTCCACCCAGCCCGATCCACACCTCTTTATATAATCGGTTCGGATTATTGGAGAGATTTATACTGAGAATCTGGCTTTTCTCCTTATCGGTCAGACCGAGCAACTCCTGTATCTGGTCAAAGCGGTTCATATACTTTCTCTGGTCGAGCAGTATCTTGCAGTCAGAGTTATTTATGATGGTTTCCTTGACAATCGGCGACGATATTATGTCGTCAACCTCCTGTGTAACCACCACAGCCTCACCGAAATACTTTCTGATAGTCTTGAACATATAGCGCATATATTCAGCCATGTTAGCGGTTGAAAGTGCCTTCCACGCTTCTTCACATATTAGGACTTTACGGATACCTTTCAAGCGTCGCATCTTGTTGATGAAGGCTTCCATGATGATAATCGTTACCACAGGAAACAGGTCTTTATTGTCGCGGATAGCGTCAATCTCGAATACCACGAAACGCTTGTTGAGCAGGTCGATGTTCTCCTTTGAGTTCAGCAGGAAGTCAAAGCGACCGCCATGATAATATTGCCTTAAAGTAGTCAGGAAGTTGTCGATGTCAAAATCCTGCTTATAGATGGGGATAGGACGCTGTGCCATTTCAGCACGGTAATCGTCGCGCATGAACTCGTAGAAGGAGTTGAAGCAGGGAACGATGTTGCGGTCTTTCTTCATCTTTTCAAGGAACATAGACAGCGCGGAGCCAAGCTCACCCGATTCAGTCTTTGTCACGCGGTCGTCTTCCGACTTCCAGAGCGTGAGAAGCAGCGTCTTGATGCTGTCCTTCTTCTCCACATCGAAAACTCCGTCGTCGGTGAAGAACGGATTGAAGGAAATCGGCTTTTCCTCCGTGTAAGTGTAATACACACCGTCCTCGCCGTGGGTACGGTTATGGATAAGGTTGCACAGTCCTTCGTATGAATTGCCGGTATCAATCAGCAGGATATGCGCGCCTTGCTCGTAATACTGGCGCACCAGATGGTTGGTGAAGAAAGACTTGCCGCTACCCGACGGGCCGAGGATGAACTTGTTGCGGTTTGTGGTTATGCCGCGCTTCATCGGCTCGTCGGAAATATCCAGGTGGACAGGCTTACCCGTGAGGCGATCAACCATCTTTATACCGAATGGCGACAGTGACGATCGGTAGTTTGTTTCTGCGGTGAAAAAACAGACGGCAGGCTCTATGAAAGTATAGAAACTTTCCTCGGCAGGGAAATCCGCCTCGTTGCCGGGCATAGCAGCCCAGAACAGCGTCGGGCAGTCGATGGTGTTGTGCCGTGGCATACACCCCATAGTAGCAAGCTGACCGCCGACATCGTTCTTGATGCGCCGCAGTTCCTCGGCATCATCGCTCCACGCCATGATATTGCAGTGGCAACGTACCGATGTAAGACCGTAGCTGTGGGCCTCGTTAAGATAACGGTCTATCCACTCCTTGTTTATGGCGTTAGAGCGTGAGTAACGGCTCAAAGAGTTCATATTGCGCGCCGTCTTTTCAAACTTCGCCAGATTTTCGTCGTGGTCGTCGATAAACACATACTGGTTATAGATGTGGTTGCACGGCAGGAGCAGACCCACGGGGGACGCAAACGACAGACGACAGTCGGAGCGGTCGGTTGACAGGCGTTCATAGCGGTTGTCGGTGCTGACCTTGCCGGGCAGGTCGTCGGTATCCGAAAGTGTATGCAGGCACAGCATCTTGTCGCCAACGCGCATTTCTTTCGGCGACAGGTCTATGTCCTCCAGACAGGTGACATCGCCGGTTGACAGCGAGAGATACCTCTCTATGATACCCGATGCGTTGTCGGTGCCTACAATCTCATCGTCACCCATGCGGCGCAGCGAGATATATCCGGTATCGTTGATTATGCGCTCGAACTGGCCCACGGCTTCCATGAAGCCGACAATCATCTTGTGATTCAGCTCCTTCGGAGTGATACGCCCGCGGCAGAGAGTGGAGAAATTGGACTGCTGGCGCATACGCTCCTTTGTGGTCTTTGTCAGATACAGGTAACACTTGTGTGCCAGATAGGGGCGCTCGTTGAAATGACGCTCGAAGCTCCTGTCAAGAAAAGACAGATCATCCTTTTGCAGTTCCGGCTTATAGTTCTCCGACACAAACCAGTCCTGCTTGTGCGCCACCGTGAAGCGGGGAAGCACCTTGATAGCCTTGCACCATGCGGCGTGCATAGCCTCATATTCGGCAGAGGTAACAGTAAACAGCTCCGGCAGTGTCACCTCGTAGCACACGGTTATGTCTGCATCCTTGCTGATTATACAGCCGTGTTCCACAGCGAGAAGCGGCAGCTTTGACTCCAGAGTTGTGGCTTTCAGTATATTTCTCATCGGCGGCCTCCCTTCAATATATTGAGTACACGCAGACGGTTGATGATGTATCGGGGGCGGTATTTCACCGATGTGAGCTTCATAAGCCCGTATTGCCCGTACTTGCCGTTGAGATGGAAAGTGTACCACACCAGCACCGACGCGCTTATGGCACCGAAGCCTATGCACAGACCTTGCTGCACCCCGCACATATAGAGGATTACGAACAGTATGAAGTCGGCGATAAGACCTCCGGCGAAGATGAAAAGGTACTGCGCTTTCAGCCCCTTGTATTCCACCGTCCTGCCTATGCCCTTGTTAATAGAATATTCCATCGTCGGCACGGATTAGAGGAAGAACGAGCGCAGGATTGTGGCGGCGACAACAAGGAAGATACAGGCACCGAACCACGATGCGGCTGTCTTGCTCGTGTCGGGATCGCCGGAGCTGAACTTGCCATAGACCTTGACACCGCCTATAAGACCGACGACTGCGCCGATGGCATAAATCAGCTTCGTGGCGGGGTCGAAATAGGAGGTCATCATCGAGGTTGCCTCGTTGATGCCTGCCAGACCGTTGCCGGCGGCATAGAGGTTGGCGGCGCATATCATCAGTGTGAGCATGGCGGCCATAGGGCGGCGCATACCGGGAGCGTTCATAAACTCTACGATGCGCTTGTAGAGCGACTTGAAGAATTTAGTCATAAATAAATTGATTTGGATTGTGGATAAAGTGGTGGTCAGTGGAGGATATTGAAGTCGATGGCGTCAATATCGGTCGTGTCGATGTCGGCATGAAAGACGATCTTGCGGGCTTTACCGATTGCCCCGTCGGTTTTCTCAGCCGGAGCATCTTCGGGTATGTCGGGCAACTGACACTCAATCATCAGTATACGTTTGCGCACTACCGGGTCGAGTTTGACATATTCGATAATCTCGGTGCCTTCAAGTTCGGAAACTACCCGTCGGACGGTCTGTTCATCCTCAGTGGTGTGAGGCTGATTTTTCAGCACCTTCATGGCGGTCTGCATTTCATCGAAGTCTATACCGTCGGCATTTGCCTCGGCGGGAGGCAGAGTTTCGCCGGTAAGCTCACTCACGGAATGGGTTGAGAATATCTCATCCAGCTTTTCGGGCGGGATTTGTATCCTCGGCTTTTCTTCGGGAGTATCGGGCAGTCCGGCGTCGGAGGGCTTGCCGAGTTCCATGACTATAAGCGGCACGACCTCCCTCGCGGCTTCGGCAGCGGCTTCTTTGGCGATTTCACGAAACGAGTCCATGAACTTATCGGCATCGAAGGAGCTTTTGCCGACGACTTCTTCCACGGGCGCTTCATCTGCGGGCGGTGGTTCCGGAGGTGCGCAGTTGTCATTCTTGCCCTTAGCCGGAGTGTCGGGCTTCGTCAGGACTTTTCGGATAAGCCACACATTGCTTGCGAGCAATGCTATGATAAACAGCGTTTCCATCAGAATAGCGGCTGGCTGTTTTCATCATAGAGACCTTCCATGACCTCACGGTTGTTGGCGAAGTGGTCGAGAAGTATCTCGGACACATACGAGCCTATGGAGGCACCGGTATCGCGGAACCGTTCTGCCATGCGGCTCAGGACGGCGTGGACTTCGGGATAGATATACACTTTGGTGTTGGAGCGCACAATGCCGGGCCGGAGAAACTTGGCGGCATATTTCTTGCGTTCCTCGGCGGCTCTGACCTCAATATCAGTGGCCGGATTCATGTTTATGGTTACAAGTGGTGATTTAGGCATAGCTGGTTAGAGTTTAAGTTGGTTGATAACATCGGCATACTCCTCCAAGTGAGCAGCCAGCACGTTGTTGATGAAAGCCTTTAGCGAGCATACGCGCCCTTTCTTGCGGCAGAACAGGATACGACGGATTTTCCATTCAATTTCCGGATCTATTTCTGTCGTTACATATTTATCCTGTGGCGACATATAGGTCATGTTCCATACGAAACGCTCCAGATATTTGCGCTCACGGTCTGCGTCATTGCCGACACTTTCATTGGGTTGGGATGCCGATACAGATTTGGCTGAAGGAACTTTTGTCGTTTCCGGTTCGGACTCTTGTGTCTGACCCTCTGCCTTTGGCTTCTTTTTCAGCGTTGACAGCGAGGAGGACTCCTCTCTGAAAGACCTGATGAATTCATCAGGGTCGATTTCCGACTCATATTTCTTTGCCATATCGGTCAGAAGTTGAGAAGTCCGAGCAGTTCATCTGTAAGCTCCGGAAGGCGCGTACCTTTGAGCAATGTCTTGTCAGGAGGCATGACGGTCGAGCGAAACACGGCGCGGTTGAGCGTCTTTGACCCTTCTCGACGATACTTTTTGGTATCCGGTATCTTGGTTTTCAGCATCATAAGACCGTATTCCTCGAAAACCGCCTCATACTGGTCGTAGAGATCTGTTTTCTCGCGGGCATCGACAAGGTTCCAGAGCATATACATCTGTTTGACCTGTGTGCGTCCGGTAGTGAGCCACTCCTGTATCTTCAGGGCAAAGGCGAGCGAGCTTTCAAGGATAACCTTGTCTGCCGCGACCGGCACTATCACGGTATCCATGCAGTTGAGAATGTTGACGACGCCACGGTTATTGACCGTGCCGGGCAGGTCGAAGAAAACGATGTCTATCTCGTTTCCGGCCTCGATGATGTCGCGCACCTTCTGCATAGCCTCCTCCGGCTTTGCCGTCAGGAGAGGATAAGGCGCGAGCTTGGTCTGGCGCAGATTGTCGGAAAAAAGTTTCTTGAACTGAGGGCTGCACTCAATAAGGTCTTTGTCGCGCTGGCGCATCTCCTCGATGCTGAACTGAGGATAGTCGCAGTCAACGACAAGGACTTTCAGCCCCTTCACATAGTAGAGGTAACTCGCCGCTAAAACGGTCAGAGTGGTCTTGCCTGCTCCGCCTTTCTGGGTGGAGAAAGCGACAAATTTGGGGTCTGTCATAAAATTAAATTTGGATTTGGATGTAGTGGTGATTGCATAGCGGTTGCCGTCAGCGTATCTTCTGACACGGATAGACCGGGCTTCTATCGGCGCGAAGCATTGCCGGCACAGATTATGCGGGATGGATTGACAGCTTTCTTTGCCGCGCGTTGCGACCTTCCTCCGCTGTCGGGAGGGCATCGGCTAAGTGAGCCTGAAATGGTTGGGTTCGTCAGTCATGTCTGGTTCGGGTTTGGATGTGGAGTTTAGTGGTGTCCGCCATAGCCATAGGGCCATAGGGCGATAGGTAGGTTGCTGGCATTTATCCTTTCTATATGGCTCACAGGCTTCATAAGTCAGTCCTTGTCATGTCATTCAGGAACTAATCTCTCTACATAATCTACTCTTTAGATTGTTCGGAAGGACATTGGTCAGACTGTAATTCAGCATTGTTGCCAAATGGTTGGGATCATACCCGCCGGATTGGTTGCTCAGCTTACAGTTCACATGGATAGTGCGTAATATAATAAGTAGTTTGACTTCCTTGAAGGCAGGCTTGAGAACCAATCTCTACACAAAGAAACAAATAAATTCCCACTTTGGCAAATCCAAAAAATAAGCCAATTTGCTGTGATTAAGAGCATTGTCCGGCTATGTCCAACTATGTCCGGGTATGTCCGAAAAACGGGGCCAAATTTTTAACATTTCGCCGCGCAAATTTTTTTTGCTGCTTCCATCGCCTGTTTCTTAATTATCGGAATTTTTATCTCATCGCTGGCAAATCAGGGATTTTTTTCGTATCTTTATATCAGCATCACGGTGATTTTCTTCCTCCGGGCGATGAAAAGCGGCTTTTCTCATTGTCATCATAATGATACCGGGCATCATTGACTGACATTGCCGTTTTTCTGGTAAGGAAGAATGTCCACATAGACATAGCAAGGTGTCTTTTCGGGGTCCGAAAAGGTTTCGAGGGACCGGCAGTCCACACGAAACGACCTTGCTATGTAGGATATATCTCCAAAGTCGAATATCCCTCGATTTTACTGCGTAGGCATTGACACCATTGATGCACTCACCACTTATAATCCACATTTTATGACTTATTTCGTTAACAAGGGCGGACGACCGCCGGTTGCCAACAAGTGCAGCCACTGCGTCAAAGTACGTTTTGACGACCTCGAATGGGATGAATTGTCCCGGATGATGGAAAGGGCAAACGCGACTGTTAAGGCCACTTTCATCAAGCAACTCATCTTCGGCAAGCCTTTCAGGGTTCTGACCACCGATAAATCGCTTGCTGTCTATTGCGCCAAACTATCCGAATTCTTCTGCCAGTACCGCACAATCGGGGTAAACTACAACCTCGTTGTGAAGGAGCTTCGCGCCAATTTCACCGAAAAGAAAGCAATGGCATCTCTCTACAAGCTGGAGAAAGCCACAATCGACATGATTGCCGTGATGACCGATGTCATGGCTCTGTCTGAGAAATTCGATGAACAATGGTCGCAAAAATCTCGATAGGATCGTCGCTGTACGGTGCATTGGCATATAATTCCGAGAAAATCAACAAGGAGGAAGGTCGTCTGTTGGGAGCCAACAAAATCATACTTCCCGCCGACGGGCAAATCGACATCGGTCGTATTGCCGAAAATTTCAGAGAGTTCATGCCGATGATTGGTCGGACAAAGAAGCCGGTTCTTCATATCTCGCTCAATCCGCACCCGGATGATAAGCTCACGGATCAGGATTTTGAAATCCTCGCCCGTGAATATCTGGAGAAACTTGGCTTCGGGGAGCAGCCTTTCATAATTTACAAGCACGAGGACATAGACCGGCACCATATCCATATAGTTACCGTCAATGTCAACGAGCAGGGCAAGCGGCTCAATCAGGACTTTCTTTTTCGGCGCAGCAAGAAGATTACCACCGAGTTGGAGGAAAAATACAATCTCCACAAGGCGCAGCGTGAGAAAATCACTCCCGATATGCCCATCCGTAAGGTTGATCCCTCCAGTGACATAAAGCGTCAGGTTGCCAACACCGTCAAAATGGTGGGTATGCGCTACAAGTTTCAGACACTCGGCGAGTATAACGCTGTTCTCTCCTTATATAATATAAGGTGTGAGCAGACCGACGGCAGAGTCAACGGGCGCGAGTATCACGGTCTGGTGTATTTTGCCACTGACGACGAAGGCAAGGTTGTCGCCAATCCGTTCAAGGCTTCTCGCCTCGGCAAATTCGCAAGCAGGACGGCGATTGACAGCCGTTTCGAGAAGGCGAAGGACAAGATTGATGTCGCACCGACAAGGAGCAGGGTTGCTGATGTTCTTACCCGTGCCACCGATCAGGCAGATTTTACATCCAAACTGAAAGACTGCGGCATAGATGTTGTTTTCCGCTACACCGACGAAGGACGCATATACGGCGTTACGTTCATCGACCACAACACCATGACCGTATTGAACGGTTCCAGACTCGGCAAACAGTTCTCGGCAAATGCCCTCAACGAGCGTTTCAACAATCCGCAAGCGCAACCGATCAACGATGTGCCGGTTCCCGATACTCTCGATATTGTACCGGAGCCGGAGCTTAACGCCGACACCCATTCGGATACGCAACCCCAGACTACCGACACTCAGGCTTCGTCGGATGGGCAGCAACACACCGCAGGCAGCCAGCATCAATCGACCGTTACTCATTCTTCTGCCAACGATTACAGCGAAAGCGACTTCACGCTTCCGGGCCTTGACCTGTTCCAGCAGGGACAGTCTTTCAGCCCCGACGAGGAAGAGTTCCGCCGCCGTATGCAGCGAAAGAAGAAGAAAGGGCGTCGCCCGAAATTTTAATCCTTAATCCCACATTCTATTATGAGCCAACAAGAGGACGACCTCAGAGCGTTGGCGAAGATCATGGACTTCCTGCGGGCAGTCAGTATAGTGCTGGTTGTCGCCAACCTTTACTGGTTCACCCGCGTGGAAACCGTGGACAGCGGCTGGTTCTACTCGACCGTCCACAAGATCTGCGCCAACTTCAACCGCACCTGCGGTCTTTTCAACACCACCTTCAACGCCAAACTTTTCGCACTGCTGCTTCTCGGACTGTCGTGCTTCGGCACAAGAGGCGTAAGGAGCGAGAACATCTCATGGCGGCATATATGGGCGGCAATCGCCGCCGGTTTCGTGCTGTTCCTGCTGAACTGGTGGACACTCGACATGGGTATGTGCCACGCATACATAATCACCACTGTTACGGGCTACATCTGCCTGATGATGGGCGGTATATGGGCGGGGCGTATGCTGAAGAACAACATGATGGACGACCGTTTCAACGACGAGAATGAGAGCTTCATGCAGGAAACAGAGCTTATGGACAACGAGTATTCCATAAACCTGCCCACCAGATTCTACTTCGAGAAGAAATGGCACAAGGGCTGGATAAATGTCGTCAACCCGTTCCGCGCCACAATCGTGCTTGGCACACCCGGTTCCGGCAAGTCCTACGCCGTCATCAACTCCTTCATCAAACAGATGATAGAGAAAGGTTACAGCGGCTATATCTATGATTTCAAAAGCCCGGATCTGAGCGAGATAGCCTACAACCACCTGCTGACGCACAAGGACGGATACGGCAAAGTCAAACCGAAATTCTACATGATAAATTTCGACGACCCGGAACGGAGCCACCGGTGTAACCCCATACACCCTGATTTCATGACCGATATTGCCGACGCATACGAGAGCGCATATACTATAATGCTCAATCTCAACAAGTCATGGGTGAGCAAGCAGGGCGATTTCTTTGTGGAGTCCCCGATTGTGCTGTTCGCGGCTATAATCTGGTATCTCCGTATTTACAAGAACGGTATTTACTGCACCTTCCCTCATGCCATCGAGTTGCTCAACCGCCGTTATGAAGATTTGTTCCCCATACTCACGAGCTACCCGGAGCTGGAAAACTACCTTTCCCCGTTCATGGATGCTTGGCTCGGAGGGGCTGCGGAGCAGCTCATGGGGCAGATAGCGTCGGCGAAAATCCCGCTTTCGAGGATGATTTCACCGCAGCTCTATTGGGTAATGACCGGCGACGATTTCACGCTCGACATCAATAACCCGAAAGAGCCGAAAATCCTGTGCGTGGGCAACAACCCAGACCGTCAGAACATCTACGGCGCGGCACTCGGACTGTATAACTCACGCATCGTCAAAATCATAAACAAGAAAGGGATGCTCAAAAGCGGGGTTATCATAGATGAATTGCCCACTATATATTTCAAGGGCCTCGACCAACTGATTGCCACCGCCCGAAGCAACCGTGTCGCCGTCTGCCTCGGCTTTCAGGACTTCTCCCAGCTCAAACGAGATTATGGTGACAAGGAGGCGGCCGTGGTGATGAACACCGTCGGTAACATCTTCTCCGGGCAGGTCGTAGGCGAAACCGCCAAGACACTCTCCGAGCGGTTCGGCAAGGTTCTCCAGAAACGGCAGTCAATATCCATCAACCGTCAGGATGTGAGCCACTCCATCAACACGCAGATGGACAGTCTTATCCCGCCGAGCAAGATTTCAACTCTGACACAGGGAATGTTCGTCGGCGCGGTCTGCGACAACATCAACGAGCGCATAGACCAGAAAATATTTCATGCAGAGATTGTCATAGACAGCACCAAAGTTAAGGCCGAGACATCGAGATACAAGCCTATACCCGTACTGACCGATTTCAAGGACGACACACCCGACAAGTCACGCATGAAGGCTGTAATACAGCGCAACTACGAGCAGGTGAAAGCCGATGTGATCCAAATCATCGCCGACGAGAAAGAACGCATAATGTCAGACCCGGCACTACAACACCTGTTCGCCCCAAAGTAATCACAAACCACTAAATATCCACAATCATGTTAGAACTTGACCGAAGTCTTACTGACTTCAATTACTACTATTTCTATTTGTTGCAGTATCTCCAGCTCAACAAATATCAGGTTGACCCTGACCATCCCCAGATTATTTCCAACTCTATCGCCGCACTCGATGCCTTTGAAAATGCGCGGCGCAACGGTGCCAATGTGCCTATGGCTGAGGCAGAGGCCATATTCGTGCTTTTCTCCAATATCGGAGAATCGGAGTATAACACGGTATCGGAACTTATCCTTGAGAATTTCGGAGACTCCATCGACCTTGACAGTGAAATAGCTGTCGAATACTGGACAAATCAGGTTATGACGGATATTCCCGACCTGTTCGACGGTGTTGACCGAATGGCAATAGGCGTTGACGCCCTTGACCTCGAATTGATGGAAACCGAGATTGTAGGCAAAATCGTAATCTATCTTTCTGACAATGGCCTACAATAAGTTACAGACCATGCGCGACAACATCGAGGCGATTAGGATGGCTTTTCGTCTTGGTGTGGCCGGGCGTGGAGCGCAGACCGCTGATGAAATAGCGGTGTTGCGCAAGTATGCCGGATTTGGAGGTCTGAAATGTATCCTCAACGACGCCAATGAGTTGGCTGATGCCGCTAAATGGAGCAAATCGGACATTGAGCTGTTTGCACCGATGGTGGAACTGCGTCGCCTTATCCATGACTATTCCAAAGATGATAAGGAGTTTGCCAGATATATGGATTCACTAAAAGCCTCGGTGCTGACGGCGTTCTATACCGACAACCGCATAGTTGATGCAATCTCCGACTCTTTGAAATATTCCGGCGTCGAAGTGAAAAGTTTTCTGGAACCTTCTGCCGGACAAGGTGCCTTCATCGACTCATTCCTGCGAAATAACCGTTATCCCGGCGCGGAGGTGTTGGCGTACGAGAAAGATTTGCTCACGGGTAAAATTCTTTCGGCTCTGCATCCGTCTATTCTTACACGCATAGGGGGCTTCGAGAAGATAGAGAGCGACTTCAACGGCTATTTCGATGTCGCTGCCTCCAATGTCCCCTTCGGAGATTTTGCTGTCGCAGACCCGGCGTATGCCGTGAGCAAGGATATTGCCTACCGTCAGGCAACCAAGACTATCCACAACTACTTCTTCCTCAAAGCACTTGATCAAGTGCGCGAGGGAGGTTTGGTTGCATTCATTGCATCGCAAGGTGTAATGAACGCCGGCAGTCCTTTCATCAGGATGGAACTTGTGAAGCGTGCCGACCTTGTGGCGGCGTTGCGTCTGCCAAACAACACGTTCAGCGAGAACGCCGGAACAGATGCCGGATCCGACTTGATTATTCTCCAGAAACATACGGGAAAGAAAGCGTTGTCGTCAGATGAGGAGTTCTTCATCCAGTCGGTCGTTGACCGTGGTACGAAGGTACCGGGAAACAAATTCTTTCAGGCGTTTCCCCAGAATGTTATATGCACCGATGCCAAAGTGGGTACGGATCCTTTCGGCAAACCCGCTATCATCTACAAGCATGAGGGTGGAGTCGATGGCATAGCAGATGACTTGCGCAAGGCACTCGATGAGTCTTTACACCTGCGTTTGAATCTGGAACTTTATAATTCCAACGGTATCAAACCGCCTACGCCTGATCCTGTCAAGCCAACACCGACACCCGAAGTCAAGCCGGAACCTCCGAAACAAAAGCCTATCACCGAGAAGATTGAGCAGAAGAACGAGCCTTTGCTCAAACAGTATCAGGAGATGAAGAAGAAACATCCCGATGCTATTCTGATGTTCCGTGTCGGAGATTTCTACGAGATTTTCGGCAAAGACGCCGTTGAAGCGTCGGAAATATTGGGTATTACCCTGACACGCCGCCAAAGCGGTATTGACAGCAGAATCGAGTTGGCAGGCTTCCCTCACCATGCGCTCGACACCTATCTGCCCAAACTTGTGCGGGCAGGTAATCGTGTGGCTATCTGCGAGCAGCTGGAAGACCCGAAACTGAGACGGACTCCACAGCAGAAGGTTGTCGAAACTGTTACGCCCAACCAGCGTCCGAAGGCGGAGTCAAAGCCCGTGGAGCCTCCAAAGCTGACACCGACGGCAGTGGGAACTCCAAAGGTTGAGCCTAAGCCTGAACCTGCCAAAGAGATAGAGACTGACGGCAGTCCTGATTATTCCGACAATCCCGATCCTCGTCTTTTCGCCTACAATCTGTTCGGGGAACTGGAGCCGATAGGCAAACCCCGCCGTCAGCCCAAACCGGCTGAAGATGCTCCCAAACCGAAGCCAAGTGCCGGGGTCAAAGACATTCCCGTTAAAAAATTCCGACCGCTGACTGAAAAGGAACTGAAATTTTACGGCTCGCTTAATTGGGATGACAATCCTCCCATCAACGGTTTCTATGAAACAATGATGTCGATTGCCCACCGTCAGATGGAGGAAATGCGTCTGGAGCAGGAATCGCAGAAAGCGGCAGAGGCAGCGGGTATCGCTCCCGGAGAAACATACATCGAAAAGACCGAAGGCGATTTCATACCCGGCGGCCGGCCCCGTCAGCCGAAAGTCACGGCAATACCTATCGAGCCGAAAGCCCCGGAGCGCGATATGTCGCCCCGTCCTTTCTCGGAGGACATTCAGTTCTTCCACCATAACGGTTCTATGGTCGTCGATGGCGGTCAGCTCGGTTTCCTGTCCGATATGCGCAAGAACGGAGCCACCTTCACACCTCTGGCAGTCAAGCCGGAGCAGGAAAAACGCGCCATGCTGTATGTAACCCTCTCGGAAACATATCAGAAGCTCTATAACTATGAGGCGGAGACGCATGAAGCGTCGGAACATCTGCGCGAACATCTCAACCAGTATTACGATGAGTTTGTGGAGCGTTACGGCAACCTCAACGAGAAGCAGAACGCCAAGTTCATCCTTATGGACGCCAATGGTCGTGACGCACTGGCTTTGGAGCGCGGTGAGAACGGTCAGTTTGTCAAGGCTGACATCTTCGACCATCCCGTTTCATTCTCTCTTAACGAGGTTACTTCGGTCGATACTCCTATGGAGGCACTCACAGCTTCGCTCAACAAATACGGCGAGGTCAATCTCGAATATATGTCGTCATTGGTGGATATGGACGAGGAAACCCTTACCCAGAATCTCGAAGGACACATATATTATAATCCTCTCGTGGAGAACTACGAGATAAAAGACCGCTTCATCGCAGGTAATGTCGTTGCTAAAGCTGAACAAATCAGGGCGTGGATTGAGCGTGAGGAAGAACGGATAAAGGACTTCCCCGGTTATGACGGGATTGAACCGTTTATAGCTCTGTCTAAAGATTCCCTCAAAGTTCTGGAGGAAGCGCGGCCCCGTCGCATCGGGTTTGATGAACTGGACTTCAATTTCGGCGAAAGGTGGATACCGACCGGGATATACTCAGCCTACATGAGCCATCTCTATGAAACCGACATAAGGATTGCCTATTCATCCTCGATGGACGAGTATTCATGTGACGCTTCCCGCAAGAACATGAAAATCTGGGAGGAATTTTGTGTCAGGGGTTACTACCGGGTCTATGACGGCATGAGCCTTCTGAAACACGCCCTTCACAATACCGTGCCTGACATAAAGAAATCAATCGGCAAGGATGATGACGGACACGACATAAAGGTGCCGGACAACGAGGCGATACAGCTTGCCAATACAAAGATTGACGAGATAAGAAATGGCTTCTCGGAGTGGCTGGAAGCACAGAGCCCTGAGTTCAAAGAAAAACTCGTTGACCTCTATAACGACAAGTTCAACTGTTTCGTGCGTCCGCAGTATGACGGAAGCCATCAGA